>DASQGW010000112.1:0-8992 GCA_035632415.1 Burkholderiales bacterium
CGCGCGATTTCGTTCCGTCCGAAAGTGCTTTACAACCCGAAGGCCTTCTTCACACACGCGGCATGGCTGGATCAGGGTTGCCCCCATTGTCCAAAATTCCCCACTGCTGCCTCCCGTAGGAGTCTGGGCCGTGTCTCAGTCCCAGTGTGGCTGGTCGTCCTCTCAGACCAGCTACGGATCGTCGCCTTGGTGGGCCATTACCCCGCCAACTAGCTAATCCGGCATCGGCCGCTCCTCTCGCGCGAGGCCTTACGGTCCCCCGCTTTCCACTCTCGTGCTCATGCGGTATTAGCCAGTCTTTCGACTGGTTATCCCCCACAAGAGGACACGTTCCGATGCATTACTCACCCGTGCGCCGCTCGCCGCCAGGGTTGCCCCCGCGCTGCCGCTCGACTTGCATGTGTAAGGCATGCCGCCAGCGTTCAATCTGAGCCAGGATCAAACTCTTCAATTAAATTTGACCTGATGTCCCGGCACTGCTGCCGGAACGAATTGCTAAAGCTAATGCATCACTCAAAGTAAACGAGGTTTACTTCTTTGTGAGCACTTGAAGCTAATGCTAGTGGCCGTTTCGCGGATCCACGCCAGAAGGCGTTGGGTAAAGCGAATCCGCTTGCGGCGCGCCGTCAGCTCAAGCGCCCACACCTATCGGCTGCGAATTTTTAAAGAGCGTTGGTTGCGGGGAGAGGATTTGAACCTCTGACCTTCGGGTTATGAGCCCGACGAGCTGCCAGACTGCTCCACCCCGCGTCCGGTGAAGCCAAAGATTATAGTGGGCGCTGCAACACGGTGTCAACGAAACATCCACCCTGAAAGCGATGAACCGCGTTTGAAAACCGCGGATTACGCAGGTTGCGGGCATTGCGGCAGCTAGACTCGACCGATGCCTGACTTCGGACGCGCTCTGCGGGGGCAATTTCGCCTCGAGTCGGGGGTTGACTTCCTGAACCACGGCTCTTTCGGCGCCGCTCCGACCGAAGTCTTGGAAGCCGCGTCGCGCTGGCGCAACCAGATGGAGGCGAATCCCGACCATTTCTTGCGCGATGTGCTGCCGGGAGCGCTGCGGAGCGCCGCCCGCGAGCTAGGAGCCTTCATCGGCGCGCGTGGAGAGGACTTGGCGTTCGTAGAAAACGCCACGAGCGCAATCAATGCAGTCCTTCGCTCGCTCGACTTCAAGCCGGGCGACGAGATCCTGATCAATAGCCAAAGTTATGGCGCCGTGCGGCAGGCTGTGCGCCATATCTGCGAGCGGACAGGCGCCAAGGCCGTTGAACCCCACATCACCATCCCCGTCGCTGACGCCTCGCAACTCATTCCTCACGTCGGTCCGAAGATGCGCCTTGTCATTGTCGACCACATTTCCTCCCCTACTGGCCTCGTTTGGCCGATCGAGAAGTTCGCCGCGGCGGCGCGCGAACGAGGCGCCCTGGTGCTCGTCGACGGCGCGCATGCACCGGGGCAACTTCCGTTGGACATCCAATCTCTCGGCGTTGATTGGTACACCGGCAATTGCCACAAGTGGCTCTTCACGCCTCGCGGGTGCGCCTTCTTATGGTCGCACCCGGACCGGCAAGCACAAGTCCACCCGCTTGCCATCTCGCACGGCTACAAAACGGGATACACGGAGGAGTTCGATTGGCCGGGGACGCGTGACTTTTCGCCCTGGTTGGCGGTAACCGCCGGCTTGCGCTTCATTGAAGGGCTAGGTGCCGATGCAGTCCGACGCTATTGTCACCAGGTGATGATCGCTTCTGCCGAAGGAATCGGCAAAGCGTGGCGTCAGCCCCTCGCCGGACCGGCGCGAATGCATGCTTCGATGATGGCGATCCGCTTGCCGGACAACCTGCAGCGCGGCGATGTCACGCGCGAGGCGGCGCGGAAGCTTCAATCGGAGTTCATGGACCGCCACCGCATCGCCGTCGCGATCATGCCGATAGACGGCGCGCTATGGGCGCGAATCTCGGCTCAGGTCTACAACAGCGCGGAGGACTACGAGCATCTGATCAAAGCGGCGCTGGACTAGTCCGCGGTCGCACCGCTTGCATGGATAACGCGCGCCCATTTCGCCGATTCGCCGGCGATCCAGCGCTGGAAGTCGGCAGCGCTGCTGGCGTCGACATCGAAACCTTGCTTGCCCAGGAGGTCGCGAACATCGGCCGCAGTCATTCCACGAACTGTCTCAGTGCTTAGCCGATTGAGCACGTCTGGCGGCGTGCCGGCCGGCGCAAGGAGGCCGATCCACGCGAGCGATTCCAGCTGCGGATAGCCGAGCTCTTGCACGCTCGGCACGTCGGGCGCCAGGTCGCTTCGCTTGAGCGCGGTCACGGCAAGGGCCTTCATCTTCCCGGCCTTCACGTGGGGCAATACGCCCGGGATGATCGCGAACATGGCTTGGATGTTTCCGGCCAGCAGGTCGGTCACGGCCGGCGGAAATCCGCGATATGGAATGTGCACCGCATGGATCTTCGCCTCGGTCTTCAGCAGTTCCATCGTGAGGTGCGATGCGCTGCCACTGCCCACCGAGGCGTAGCAAATCCGGCCAGGGTTGGCGCGTGCGTAGTCGATGAAGGCCTTGAACGAATCGACCTTCAGCTCCGGCGCCACGACGAGCATTTGTGGCGCGGAGGCGAGCAAGGAGATCGGAGCGAGGTCCTTGTCCGGGTCATAGGGCAGCGACCGATAGAGATACTTATTGGTTGCGACCGGACCGTTGATGCCGACGAATAGCGTGTAGCCGTCGGGGGCCGCCTTTGCGACCGCCTCGGCAGCGATGTTTCCGCCCGCGCCGGCGCGGTTCTCCACCACAAAGGGCTGTCCGAAAGCGCCTTGCAGCTTGGTGCCGAGCGTGCGCGCGACGATATCCGGCGTTGACCCGGGCGGGGTTGGGACCATGAGATGGACGGGGCGCGAAGGATACGGCTCGGCATGGGCGACCAGAGCCAGGAACGTCCAGGCGAGAAGCAACCCGCGCGTCAGATTTTCTCCGTTTCGCCGCCGCGCGGCTGCCAGACGAGGAGGCGCCGCTCGGCGATGGTCACCGCCCAGTCGAGCAACAGGGCGAAGACGGTGAGAACGAGGATGCCGGCAAAGACGGCGTTGATATCGAATGTGCCTTCGGCTTGCAGGATGAGATACCCGACGCCGCGCGAAGAGCCGAGATATTCGCCGACGACCGCGCCGACGAACGCGAGCCCCACCGAGTTATGAAGGCTGGCAAAGACCCAACTCATGGCGCTCGGCACGTAAACATGGCGCAGAAGCTGCCGATCGCTCGCGCCGAGGATGCGGGCGTTTGCGACGACCGTGTAGCTCACTTCGCGCACGCCCTGGTAGACGTTGAAGAAGACGATGAAGAACACGAGCGTCACGCCGAGCGCGACTTTCGAGCCGATGTCGAGGCCGAACCACACGGCGAAGATCGGCGCGAGGATCACCCGCGGCATCGAGTTCAGCGCCTTGATGTAGGGATCGAAGAGCGCCGCGGCCGTCGGCGAAAGCGCGAGCCACAGTCCCATGGCGAGGCCGAATGCGGTGCCGACGACGAACGCGAGCAGCGTCTCGAGCAGCGTCACCCACAGGTGCCCGTAGATCGTGCCTGACGCGAACCAGTCCCAGGTGCGCTCGAAGACCTTGACCGGCTCGCCGAAGAAGAAGGCCGCCTTGTGCGGATCGTCGAAATAGATCGGCGGCAGGAGCGTCGGGCTGGTGGCGACGTACCAGACGAGCAGGAAGCCGATGAAAAGCGCGAGCTGCCAGACGCGCAGCATCTTAGTGGAGCTGCTGGGCATAGCTTTTCAGCACCTCTTCCTTCATCGCGTGCCAGATGAGCGAATGCAGCTCGATGAAATGCGGCGTCAGGCGGATTTCCGCGACGTCGCGAGGCCGCGGCAGGTCGATCGGAAATTCGCCGATCGGATGCGAGGCCGGCCCGGCGGACAGCACGACGACGCGGTCCGAGAGCGAGATCGCTTCCTCCAGGTCGTGCGTGATGAAGAGGACCGACTTTCGGTTCGCCGACCACAGCTCGAGCAGCTGGTTTTCCATCAGCTGGCGCGTCTGGATGTCGAGCGCCGAGAACGGCTCGTCCATCAGGATGATTTGTGGATCGAGAATCAGCGTCTGTGCGAGGGCGACCCGCTTGCGCATCCCGCCGGAAAGCTGGTGGGGATAGCGATTGCCGAAGCCCCGCAGGCCGACGCGCTGCAGCCATTCCTCCGCTCGCGCGTCCGCCTGCGCACGCTCGACGCCGCGGAACTCGAGGCCTGCGGACACATTGGCGCGCGCGGTTCGCCAAGGCATCAGTGCTTCGCTCTGGAAGAGGTAACCGGCCCTGGCGTTCAGCCCGCGCAGCGGCGCGCCGAGGACATCGACCTGGCCGCCTGAGGGCCGCAGCAATCCGGCGGCGACATTGAGGAGCGTCGACTTGCCGCAACCCGTCGGGCCGACGACCGAAACGAATTCGCCAGGCTCGACCCGCAGGGTCGTATCGCGCACCGCGGTGTAGCGGCCGCCGTCCGGCGACACGAAGGTCACCGTAACCTGCTCGAGCGCGAGGGCGGGCGCTGCCGCGGCCATGCCTCTACTTCTTCTTGTCGCGCTTGGCGTGCGCCTTCTTCACGAACTCGTTCGTATAGGTCTGTGCGAGATTGATCTCCGCCGGCTTGATCGCCGGATTGAACGACGCGAGCGCCTTGAGCGTGGTTTTCGCGCCGGCTTCAGGGAAATAGCCGTCTTTCGAATAGGCCGTGCGCACGTTGCCGAACGCAAAGAGATACATCGCCTTGTCGCCGAGCAAATACTCTTCCGGCACGGTGGCGAGGATCTGCTGCGGCGACGCCTCCTGCATCCAGCGCAAGGCGCGGACCGTGGCATTCGTCAGCGCCTGGACCGTATTCGGGTTCTTGCGGATGAAATCGATCGGGGCATAAAGGCTCGCCGCCGGCATCGGACCGCCGAAGATCTTCGCCGTGCCTTCAGGCGTGCGCGTCTCGGCGATCACCTTCACCTTGCCGGCCTTCTCGAGGATGGTCACCGCCGGGTCGGTCTGCGAGATGACATCGACCCTGCCTTGGTCCACGGCCGCCACGACCGTCGCGCCGGCGCCGATGCCGATCACCGCGAAGTCCGTCGGCTTGAGGCCGCCCTGCGCCGCTAGATAGTTGATCACCATATTGGTGCTCGAGCCGGGCGCGCTGATGCCGACCTTCAGTCCCTTCAGATCTTTCGGCGACTTGTATTGCGGCGCGAGCTTGGCTGCGATCGCCACCGTGATCTGCGGCGCCGCGCCGGTCAGGACGAACGCCTGGAAGTTCTGCTTGCGCGCCTGCATGTTGATCGTGTGCTCATAGGCGCCGGCCACGACATCCGCGCTGCCGCCGACGACCGCTTCCAGAGAGCGCGTTCCGCCCGGGAAATCGCTGATGCGCACATTGAGGCCCTCGTCCTTGAAGTACCCCAGGCGCTCGGTGATGGTGAGCGGCAGGTAGTAGAGCGCAGTCTTGCCCCCGACCGCGATGTGCACGTCCCGTTTCTCGATTTGCGCGTGCGCCACCTGCGATAGCGCGAGCGCAATGCCGACCCACATTGCTTTCATTAGTTTCTCCCCTAGATTTCGCGCCGCTCGAGCAGCGCTTGCGAAATGGTACCTGCGTCCACGTATTCCAGTTCCCCGCCGAGCGGTACGCCGCGCGCGATGCGGCTTACCTTGATGCTGCGCGCACGCAGCATCTCGGCAATATAGTGCGCCGTGGCTTCGCCTTCGTTGGTGAAGTTCGTGGCAAGGATCACCTCGCGCACGGTGCCGTCGGTCGCCCGCCCCTGCAGCCTGTCGAGGCCGATGTCGCGAGGGCCGACACCGTCGAGCGGCGAGAGGCGCCCCATGAGCACGAAATACATGCCGGAATAGGCAAGGGTTTGCTCGACCATCGCGAGATCGGCGGGCGTCTCGACCACGCAAAGGAGCGCCGGATCGCGCCGCGGCGAGCTGCAGAGCGAGCAAATCTCCTCCTCGGTGAAGTTGTTGCATTGCGCGCAGCGCCGCACGGTCGCCAGCGCTTCGGTCAAAGCCTGCGCGAGCTGGTCGGCGCCCGGGCGGTCATGCTGGAGCAGCTGATAGGCCATGCGCTGGGCAGAACGCGGACCCACGCCCGGAAGCACGCGCAAGGCTTCGATCAGCCGGTCGAGGCCCTTGGCGGAAGGAACTCCAGTCCGGTTCAAGACGGCAGATTCAGAACGGCAGCTTGAACCCGGCCGGCAGGCCGAGCCCTGCCGTCATGCCGCTCATCTTCTCGGCGATCGTCGCTTCGACTTTGCGCGCAGCATCGTTGAAAGCGGCGGCGACCAGGTCTTCCAGCATCTCGCGATCATCGCCCACGAGCGAAGGATCGATGGCTACGCGCTTCACTTCGTATTTGCACGTCATCTGCACCTTGACCATGCCGGCGCCGGACTGGCCTTCCACCTCGAGCGTAGCGAGGCTTTCCTGCATGCGGCGCATGTTCTCCTGCATCATTTGCGCCTGCTTCATCAGCTGGCCGATGTTGCCTTTCATGAGCGCCTCATTTTCCTTCCTGCTTGATAGTCGAGTCCACCACCTTCGCATCGAAGAGGTTGACGAGATCCTTGACGAAGCCGTCGGACTGCACCGATTGAGCGGCGGCTGCACGGCGCGCCTCGCGCTCGCCCGCTTCCAGCGCCGCTGCGCTATTGCCCGCCGCTTCACCCACGCTCACCTTCACGGTGATGGCGGTACCTAGGTGCTGCTCGAGCGCGCCCTTCAGCTTATCCGTGTAATTGCGCTCGGCGAGATATGCCTTCGCTTTCGGGACGACGAGCTCGAATGTGTTGCCGTCGCGCCGCTGCAACTCGGCATTGCGCGCGAGCTCGCGGGCTGCGCCGGCGACCGAGAGCTGCTGCACCAGTTCCGGCCAGCCTGCGGCCGCCTTCGGCGCAGCGGGCTTTGCCATCGGGCGCTTCGCGGCGGGAGCGGCAAGCGGCTGGGCGCCGCCTTCCGGGCGGAACGCGAGCATGCGAAGCAGCGTCATCATGAAACCGCCGTGCTCGTCCGGCGCGAGCGGCAGGTCTTCGCGTCCCTGCAGCGCGATCTGGTAATAGAGCTGGACGGACTCGGGATCGAGCGCCGCAGCCAGCTCCGTCAAGCGTTCACGCTCCGGCTCATCGGCGAGCGCGTCGGGCAGCGCCTGGGCGAGCGCGAGCTTGAGAAGGAGCGCAGCGAGATCACCGAGCGCCGCGTCAAAGGACAGGCTGCGCGCCTGCATGTCGTCGGCGATCTTGAGCACAACGGCGGCGTCGCCCTTCCCTATTGCCTCCAGCACGTCGAGGAGGTAGCTGCGGTCGATGGCGCCGAGCATGTCGGCGACCCCGCGCGTCGCGATCTTGCCGGCGCCGTGCGCGATCGCCTGGTCGAGAAGCGACAGCGCGTCGCGCATGCTGCCTGCGGCGGCGCGCGCGAGGAGCGCGAGAGCTTCAGGCTCGGCGGGAATCTTCTCCTCCCGAAGGATGTGCTCGAGATGCTTCACGATCGCCGCCGGCGGCATCTGCTTCAAGTTGAACTGCAGGCAGCGCGAGAGCACGGTCACCGGGATCTTCTGCGGATCGGTCGTCGCAAGGACGAACTTCATGTGCTCGGGCGGCTCCTCGAGCGTCTTCAGCATCGCGTTGAAGGCGTGTCCGGAGAGCTGGTGCACCTCGTCGATCACATAGACTTTGTAGCGCCCCTTCGTCGGCGCGTACTGGGCGGTTTCCAGAAGCTGCCGCATTTCATCGACGCGGGTATTGGTCGCCGCATCGACTTCCAGCAGGTCGACGAAGCGCCCGGAGTCGATCTCGAGGCAGGCCGAGCATTTGCCGCAGGGCTGCGACGTCACGCCGGTCTCGCAGTTCAGGCACTTCGCGAGGATGCGCGCGAGCGTGGTCTTGCCGACGCCGCGCGTTCCCGTGAAGAGATAGGCGTGATGCAGCCGCTTCGCCTCGAGCGCGTGCTTCAGGGCGCGCACGACGTGCTCCTGGCCGACGAGACTTGAGAAGTCCTTGGGCCGCCACTTGCGCGCTAGTACTTGATAGCTCATCGCGTCGAGAGAGATTTGAGGCGAGCCTAACCCCCGGCACTTGCAGGGGCCGGCTGTGGCTGCTTCCTTCCGGACCTGACCAGGTTCACCAGACTGCAATGCGGGGAGGCCCGCCGACTCCATTGTATGTCATCACGACCGCGAGTCAGGCTGCCGTCAGTCGTGAGTCAGCGCGGGGAATGCGCCGGCGGCTAATGTGCAAGCGATGGATCCTCCTCCATCGCGCAAAACGCGATGGTTAACGCGCCCGAGGCTGAAAGGCTCTCGGGCGTTTTTCTTTTGTAGACTCCGGAGGTGAAAATCAGCGCGCAACTGGCGGTCTGGCTCTGCGCGGTGTTCGCTCTGATATGCCTCGGCGCGGCGATCACGGCCTTCAGCGGCGCGACATCCATGCCGGAGGGAGCGGAGCGCGACGACTCGTTGGGCTACGCCGCGTTCTACGGCTTTCTCACCCTGGTGGCCGCTGCGTTCGGCGTCCTTTCTTGGATGATGGCGAAAGGCAAGCTCGGTCGAGCGGACTAGGAAGTGGCGGAGAGAGTGTCCGCGGTACAGTTCTCCAGCCCCAACGTTTCCAAGTAGCCAAGCCCAGACTTTTCATAGGGGAAGTAGTAGCTAGGCGTCCAAACCGCTTGCAAATCGCTCCAAATCAATCCAGACTCACTTTGTGGGTCAACTTGTGGGGGCGATATGAAGCGCAGTATTCACAAACTGTCGGCACGCACCGTAGAGACGAAGCGCAAGCCCGGGTTGTACGGAGACGGCGGCGGGCTCTGGCTGCAGATCGGGCCGAGCGGTTCTAAGGCGTGGCTGTTCCGCTTCATGCTGCGCGGGCGTGCGCGGGAGATGGGTCTGGGCTCGATCAACGCCAGAACGCTCACAGAGGCCCGTGACGAGGCGCAGGCGTG
>DASQGW010000113.1:0-2728 GCA_035632415.1 Burkholderiales bacterium
GCGGGGGCCTCGGCACCGAGCAGGTGGTCCAGGCGCGCTCGCCGATCAACATCAACGTGCAGGTGGATCGCGTGCACTGCGCGCCGTGGGGCCTCGCCGGCGGCGCGAGCGGCGCCGGCAACCAGGTGGCGCTGCGCATCGGCGGAAGCGAGCTCGCCGAGCTGCCCAACGCCAAGGTGCACATGCGGCGCCTGAACCCCGGCGATGCGATTACCATCCGCGCAGGAGGGGGCGGCGGCTTCGGTCCGGCCAGCGAGCGCGATCCCGAGCGGGTGCTGCATGACGTGCGCGAGGGCTATGTGTCGATCGAGGCCGCGGCGGAAAAATACGGCGTGGTGATCGACCCGGCCACGCTGGAGATCATTCGCATAAGGAGGGGGACATGACCAATAGCAACACTACGCCAGAGGCGATCGCAGCACGCATCGAGCGCCTGCCGCTCTCGCCGTGGCACCTGAAGCTGCGCGTCATCATGGGCATCGCGCTTTTCTTCGACGCCTTCGACGCGCTCGCCATCGCCTACGTCCTGCCGGTGCTGATCGGCATGTGGAAGCTCGCGCCCGCGCAGATCGGCCTCCTCATCTCCGCGGGCTTCGCCGGCCAGCTCGTCGGCGCCATCTTCTTCGGCTGGCTCGCCGAGCGCATCGGCCGCATCAACGGCGCGGTCTGGACCATCGGCATCTTCTCGGTGTTCAGCGTGGTGTGCGCGCTCTCCTGGAGCTTCCAGTCGATGCTCGTCTTCCGCTTCATCCAGGGGCTGGGCCTGGGCGGCGAGGTGCCGATCGCGGCGGCCTACATCGGCGAGATCGCCAAGGCCGACAAGCGCGGCCGCTTCTTCCTCCTCTACCAGGTGATCTTCGCCGTCGGCCTCGCCGGCGTCGCCGTGGCGGCGACGTGGATCGTGCCCAACCTCGGCTGGCAATGGATGTTCTACGTCGGCGCCGTGCCCGCGGTGATCGCGCTCATCCTGCGCCGCGCGCTGCCCGAATCGCCACGCTGGCTCGCCTCGCGCGGCCGCCTCGACGATGCCGACCGCACGATGCGCGCGATCGAGGACGAGGTCTCGCGCGGCAGCGGCAAGACGCTGCCCGCGCTGCCGACCAACATCCCGCCCATCAGCCGGGAGCGTGCGCGCTTTGCCGAGCTCTTCTCCGGCTCCTATGCGCGCCGCACCTTCGCCATCTGGGTGATGTGGTTCTGCTCCTACCTCGTCACCTACGGCATCGCCGGCTGGCTGCCGACGGTGTACCGCACCGTGTTCAAGCTGCCGGTGCAGCAGGCGCTGCAATACACCATGGTGACGCCGGTGATCGGCGTGGTGGCGGCGCTCGCCTGCGCCTTCTTCATCGACAAGACCGGGCGCAAGGCGTGGTTCGGCGCGGCGTTCCTGCTCGGCTCGATCCCGCTCTTCGTCCTCGCGGCGGGCGCGGCCGGGACGCCCTTCAACGTGATGATCCTCTCCACCGCGTCGTGGTTCTTCATCACCACCATCTCGCTCGGCCTCTACCTCTACAGCTCCGAGATCTACCCGACGCGCGTGCGCGCCCTCGGCACCGGGACGGGCACGGCATGGGTGCGGCTCGCCTCGATCATCGGCCCGTTCGTGGTCGGCATGATCCTGCCCGCCTCGGGCCTCGGCGGCGTGTTCCTGATGTTCGCCATCGCCTCGCTCGTCGGCGGCGTGATCACGCTCGCCTTCGGCATCGAGACGCGCGGCAGGACGCTCGAGGAGCTGTCTCCCTAAGGATTTGCTTTCGCCGTGCGGCCTGGGGCGCCGCTATGCGCTCCAGCGCACAGTGCGGGCGGCGGCGCCCTGCCATGCTGGGCCATGATGGCCCGAGCCCTGCCGAAAACCGGACCGCGGCGCTGCCGCCTGCTCTACGTGGAGCACGACGCCGAGAGCCTCTTGCACGTCGAGCAGCTCGTCGCCGCCCGCAAGGACCTGCTCCTCCTTCGCGCCGCCAGCCTGCACCTCGCCGTCGAGGCCGCGCGCAGCAAGCGGCCCGAGGTGATCCTGATCGACATCGATGTTCCCGACTTCGATCCCATCCGCAGCCCCGGCGAGATCGTGAAGCGCCTGCACGCCGACCGTGCGCTGGAAGCGATTCCGATCCTCGCGCTCAGCGTCAACGCCTCGCCCGCCGCCATCATGAAGGGCCTCGAGGCCGGATTCTTCCAATACCTCACCAAGCCGATCCAGGCCGCCGCGTTCACCGAGGCGCTCGCCTTTGCGCGCGAATTCGCGGCGATCGATCGCGCCGAACAAGCCGGCGTGCAACCGCGCGCCGCCAAGCAGCCCTCGAAGGAGTCACGATGAGCACCGGCCGGCAACCCACCCAGTTCCAGAAAGTCATCGAGCACGACCGCGGCACGAAATGGGACGACATGACCCGCAAGCAGAAAGTGATCTTCGTCTCGAAGGTCGTCGTCTGCGTCTGCACGCTCGGCTTCGCCTTCCCCAACGTGCAGAACGACTGAGCCGGCCATGGCCAAGGGACAGCTACGCAGCAACCGCGAGAAGAAGAAGCCCAAGAAACCGGGTACGCCCGCCCCCTTGCGGCCGGTGCGCGTGCCGGGGCTGCCGAACAAGCCCTGGCCCTTCAAGCCCTAACAGGTAGCGCAGCGGTAACTAGCGGCGCTTGGAAGACTCCGGGTCCGCTTCCTTTTCCCCCAAGGCGAGATCGATGGCGCGAAGCAAAAGTTCGTCTTTCACGGGAGAGTAGCCGCT
>DASQGW010000114.1:0-2163 GCA_035632415.1 Burkholderiales bacterium
GCCCATAACAACCTCGGCTTCGCCTACTACGAGGCAGGACGCAGGGACGATGCGCGCCGCGAGTACTACACGGCGCTCTTCTTCGACCCGAACCACCGCAAGGCGAAGGCGAACCTCGTGCTGCTGAGATGGCCTTAGGCAGTGGTCCGGCCATGAGCGAGGCCCGCGCGCCAAACGCCGCGAGGCGATAGGACCAAGGTCCAATACCTCGCTGCGGGCGCCTTGCCTAGAGTGGGCACCGGAGGCTCACTTGAAAATTACTTTTCTGCTCGCGGCGATGCTGCTCGCCGGGCTCGCGCAGGGCGCTTCGCAGGCCGACTTCGACAGGCAAATGAGCTACGACGGGCTGCAGCCGGTCAAGGTGAAAGGCATTTCTCTCGCCTACCGGCGCCCCGGCGCTACGCTGGCGGGTTACCGGCGCGTGAAGCTCGATCCGGTGGACGTGAGGTTCGACAAGAACTGGAACCCGACGCGGACCGGGACCCGCCTGCCGCTCGGCGCGGCGGAGCGCGAGGCGATCCGCAGCGATCTCGCAAAGCTCGTGCAGGAGCAGTTCGAAAAGGCGCTGTCGGCGAAGGGCGGCTATCCCCTCGTGAGCGAATCCGGCCCGGACGTCCTGCGCCTCGGCATTCACGTGGTCAACCTGTACATCAATGCGCCGGACGCGGGGGCCGCGGGGCCTTCGTACAGCTTCGTCACCTCGGCCGGCGAGATGACGCTCTTCATGGAGATCTTCGACTCCGAATCAGGCCAGATCCTCGCCCGCGTCGTCGACCGCCAGCACGCCCGCTCGCCCAACATGGCCAACATGGCGAATCGCGTCACGAACGTCGGCGAGGCGGCGGACATTACGGCCGCATGGGCGCGGATCCTCCGCGACGCCTTCGATCGCGCGCACGGAGCGATGAAGAACTAGGCGGCGAGCCTCGGCTCAGGTCGCCGACGCCAGCGAGTGCATGCGCCGCTCGACCTCGGCGCGAACCGAGGGCGCGAGCTCGCTCTGCCAGCGCTGGTCGAGCCTGATCTCGCGAAGCGACCGGGCGTACATCGAGCGGCTCGCATGGGCGAAGTGATGCTCCCCTTCCTCGAGCAGCGCCATGCGCGGCTCGTAGGCCACGCCGATCCAGCGGCAGATCCGCCGCAGCTCCGCTTCCGGCTGCGCGCAGAGGCTTTCGTAATGGACCACGAGCGAGCGCTCCGGGTGCGAACTCGCAAGCCGCTCGAATCGCCGCTCCCACTTGAAATGTTTCGCCAGCACCTGGTCGAGCGGCTGGTTCCGGCGCAGGTCGGCCGCCACCACGGCACGGCTGTCGCGGACGAGATAGATGAAGCCTGTCGGCGAGTCCCACCAGCGGCTCCAGGGCCAGCGCACCATCCGCCAGCAGAGCGATTTGGAGAGGTCGACGAGCACATCGGCCTCCAGCACGGCGCGCAAACGCTCGTAATCCACAGGGCGATAGTCGCGATGCGCGCGGCCCGGCAGCGCCTCGAGCACCGCGGACCAGGACGCGCAGTCGGGAATGAGCCGGCCGCAGCTGCACGGCCGGCGATTGCGGATCGCCTGGCCGAGCAAGCCCAGCTCGCCGGCGCACGCGATCCGCGAATGATTGTCGAGCACCCGGCCCAGGAGCGTCGAGCCGCAGTACGGCGCTCCCAGGACGAACACGTTTCGAAAATGCGCTGGCATCGACTGAGTGAACGGAGCTCAGCCAGCCTACTTCCGCGCTCCGTTAAATTGCGCTAAGACCGCCGGGCATATTCCCGCAGCCGCGCGTGACGCATGTCACGCGCGCTTTTTATTCCGCATATCATCCATCCGGTACTCGAGAAAAATCTTTCTTCTTGTCCGATCTCGCGAAGCGGCTCATCGAGCGCATAGACAACGCCGCCGCGGCAGCCGGCGACTCGCCGGCCGTGCGGCTGCGCAAGACGCTGCTCATTTTCCTGGGCGCTGCGGGAGTGCTGCTCGCGCCGATTGCCGCGTACCACTTGGGGGATTCGGGCGAACGCTCCGCGGCCCTCGTGGCGCTCGTCTTTGCCGGCGTGTCGGCTGCGGGGCTCGTGCATATGCTGGTCACAAAGCGCGAGCGCTTTTTCGCCTGGCTCGAGCTCTGTGCGCTGCTCGTCACGCCGTTCGCGCTGCAATGGTTCCTCGGTGGATTC
>DASQGW010000115.1:0-1843 GCA_035632415.1 Burkholderiales bacterium
GCTGCTCGAGACGGCGGACCTCGCGAGCTTTCTCGGCGCGGACACGCACCTTCTGGCCGTCGCCAGCATGCCGCCGAGCCTCTTTCTCACCGAGGGGTTCGTGCCCGAGGAGCTGCTCGAGGAAGAGAAGAAGCGCACGCAGAGCGTGCTCGACGAAGGCATCCGGACGCTGCGCGAGCGCGGCTTCAATGCCGCCGGGCAACTTGCCGTCGGCGAGCCGGTGGAGGAGATCTGCCGCTTCGCGAAGAACCTCGGCGTGGATCTGATCGTCGTCGGGCACAACCAGAACACCTCGTTTGCGGCGCGCTGGTGGAAAGGCTCGGTCGGCGCCTCGCTCCTCGACTACGCACCCTGCAGCATCCTGATCGCGCTCTCGAAGACTTAAATGCTCAAAGGCAGGCTGGAAGACGACCGGATGCTCACCGGCCGGGGGAAGTATGTTTCCGACTGGAACCTCCCGGGGCAGGCCTACGGCCATTTCGTGCGCTCGGATCGCGCGCACGCGGACATTGTTTCCGTTGACGCGGCCGCTGCGCTGGCCGAGCGCGGCGTGCTGGCCGTTTTCACGGGTGAGGACATCAAGGGCGAGCTCAAGTCGCTGCCGTGCGCGCTGCCGGTCAAGGGCCGGGGCGGCATGGAGCTCATCCATCCGGGCCGCCCTGCGCTCGCGCAGGGGCGCGTGCGCTTCACCGGCGATGCGTTGGCGTTGGTCGTCGCCGAGTCCGCTGCGCTAGCCGCCGACGCCGCGGACCTTGTCAACATCGAATACCGTGACCGCGACGCCGTCATCCGAGCCGAGGCGGCGGTAAAGGCGGCGGCACCGCTCGTGCACGATTCGGTGCCGGGCAACATCGTGATGGATTACGAGTCGGGCGATGACGCGGGCTCGAAAGCCGCGTTCGCCAAAGCAGCGCGCGTCATCGAGCTGGAAGTGGACATCTCGCGCGTGGTCGGCAACCCGATGGAGCCGCGCGCGTGCCTGGCCGCGTTCGTGAACGAGCAATACCACCTCTACGCGTGCACGCAGGGCGCCGCGATCATGCGTAACCAGCTCTCGGCAGTGCTCGGTGTACCGCCCGAGAGTATCCGCGTCATCGCCGAGGAAGTGGGTGGCGGCTTTGGCGTGCGCTTCAACATTTATCCCGAATACTGCGCCGCGCTCTTCGCGGCGAAGAAGCTCGGCCGTCCGGTGAAATGGACCGGCACGCGCAGCGAAGTGTTCCTCGCCGACGAGCAGGCGCGCGATGTGCGCTCGAAGGGGGCGCTCGCCCTGGATGCGAATGGTCGAATTCTCGCGATGCGCTTCGACATGCTCGCGAACCTGGGCGCATACCTCGCGCCGACGGGGCCCTTCATCAACACGATCGGCATCGTCAACTGCCTATCGGGCGTATACGACGTGCCGGCTGCGTACGCGCGCATTCGCCTCGCGCTGACCAACACCGCGCCGATGGCCGCCTATCGCGGCGCCGGGCGGCCGGTGATGTCCTATGCGCTCGAGCGGCTGGTCGAGCACGCGGCGCGCGAGCTCAAAATGGATCCGGCCGAATTCCGCCGGCGCAACTTCGTTCGCAAGTTCCCATACAGGATCGCCGCCGGTTTCGAGTACGACTGCGGCGACTTTGCGGGGGTGATGGACAAAGCCCTTGCGGCCAACGATTGGCAGAACTTCTCCAGGAGACGGGAAGACAGCCAGCGCCGAGGCAGGCTTCGCGGCCGCGGCATGTCGACGTATATCGAGGCGACGGGCGCGGGTTTCGCGCCGCAGGACCAGATCGAGATGAAGTGGGGCGGCGACGGCAGCCTCACCTTGTATGCGCCGACGCACAGCCACGGCCAGGGC
>DASQGW010000116.1:0-15598 GCA_035632415.1 Burkholderiales bacterium
CCCTCTTCAGCTCGCGCGCGAACGCCACCGTATCCTCGATGCTCCAGCCGCCTTCGACGTCATCGATCGACGAGACGCGCACGAAGAGCGGCCGCGCCGCGGGCCACGCTTCGCGCACCGTGCGCGCGACTTCCAGCGGAAAGCGCATGCGGTTCTCGCGCGAGCCGCCGTACTGGTCGGTCCGCGTATTGGATAGCGGCGAGAGGAAGGTATGCAGGAGATAGCCGTGCGCCGCATGGATCTCCACTACGTCGAAACCGGCAGCCACGGCGCGGCGCACTGCGTTCTTGTAGGCGGTGAGCACGGTCTGGAAGTCGCCCGGCTGGAAGGCGCGCGGCGCGATCCAGCCTTCGCCGAGGCTCGTCTCGGTCGGCGCGATCGTCGACCAGGGCTTGTCGCCGCGATCGAGATCCTCCTGCGTGAGCGGGCCGTTGCCGTACCAGGGCCGCGCCATGCTCGCCTTGCGACCGGCGTGCGCAAGCTGGATCGCCGGGAGGGCGCCCTGGCTGCGAATGAAGTCGGTGATGCGCTTCAGGCCGGCGACATGCGCGTCGTCCCAGATTCCCGTGTCGCCGTGCGTGATGCGCCCGCGGCGCTCCACCGCGGTCGCCTCCATGAAGACGATGCCGGCGCCGCCCTGCGCGAACTTGCCGAGGTGCACCAGATGCCAGTCGGTGACGTGGCCGTCCTTCGCCGAGTACTGGCACATCGGCGACACGACGATGCGGTTGCGTGCTTTTACCTCACGCAACGCTATCGGTTCGAATAAGAGCGGCTGGCCCATGCCGGCGGAACAATTAAGGACGTTGTCCGGAATTTAAAGCAGGAAGACGCCCTTGCCAGTCGTCTGGGTGTCGAACTTTCGGTAGGCCTCGGCGGCCTGCTCGAGGCGCCAGCGGTCGGAGAAGATGCGCTCGAGCGGGATGCGCTTCTTGGCGATGAACTCGGCGCATTCCTGCATGCCCATCGCACTGAAGGTCCACGAACCGATGAGCGTGACCTGGCGGCGCAGGAGGTCGGGGCTGACGTCGAGAGTGACCTCGCCGCCTTCGCCGACGTAGCACGCCGTTCCCCAGGTCTTCACGCAGCGCACGGCCGCGCGGCGCGCGGCAGACGCGCCAGTGCAGTCGAGCGAGAGGTCGACGCCGATGCCGTGGGTAAGCTCCTTCAGCGCGTCTGCCGGGTCTTCCTGCCGGGCGTCGATCACGGCGTCGGCGCCGAACTCTTCGGCGAGCTTCATGCGCTCGGGCGAGGTCTCGACGGCAATCACGCGCGCGCCCATCGCCACGCCGAGCACGGTGGCGGAAAGGCCGACCGGCCCCTGGCCGAACACGGCGAGCGTGTCGCCGCCCGCGATCTTCATCCGGCGCAGCGCGCCGTAGGCCGTGCCGGTGCCGCACGCGACGGCGGCGCCTTCGGCAAATGAGAGCTCGTCGGGCAGCGGCACGATGGTTCTTGCAGGCACGGTGAGATAGTCCGCGTGGCCGCCGTGCGCGGTCACGCCATAGACGGTGATGCCGGCGCGGCAGAGCTGCGACCAGCCGACTCGGCAATGGGCGCAGATGCCGCAGCCGGAATAGTGATGATCCATGACTCGCAGACCGGTGGGTGCCTCCTTTTCGGAGACGCCGGCGCCGCGCGCGACCACGACGCCGCAGGGCTCGTGGCCGCCGATAAAGGGCTCGCTCGACTTTCCCAGACCCAAAGCCGCCTGCGCGGCGCCGGGAGGAGAGCGGTAGAACTTCAGATCCGAGCCGCACATGCCCGAGGCCTTCATCTCGAGCACGACCTCGGCCGGGCCTGGCGTCGGATCCGGGAAGCTGCGCAGCTCGACCTTGCGCTCGCCGAGGAAGACGACGCCGCGCATGCGGCCTAGTTCTGCCTGGCGACGGTCGTTTTCCTGCCGGCGGACTTGCGCAGCGTCATGGCCGAAGCGGAGCCCTTGCCCTTCCAGTCGGCTTCGTCGATGCGCTCGCCGAGGAAGTTGAGCTCGATGGTGACGTCGTCCGGGTCTTTCAGAAAAATCTGGAAGAGCGGCGGCTTGGCATCCGGAAAGCTGCGGAAGTGCATCTCGATCCGGTTCTTCCGGATCCGGCTGCGCACTTCGGTCGGGTTCTGGGCGAGGAACGCGATGTGGTCGACCGAGCCCGAGCCTTTCGTGCCCTTGGGATGCTTCTTCAGCAGGAACTGGTCGCGGATCTTGTTGGGCGCCTGCGAGGCGAGGTGCACGCAGGTCTCGCCGTTCGCCTTGAGCCAGTAGCCGGGGAAGCCGAAGTCGGGCCGCGCCGCGTCGATCTCCATGCCGAGCACGCGCTGGTAGAACTCCCGCGTGCGCTCGAGATTCTTGGCGACGAGCAAAAAATGGTTCAATTCGGTGATGGGCATTGGACGCGCCTCCTTGCTGGTTTTGATTCTACCCATCGCGGCCGCCGCGCAAACCAAGCCTTTCGAGCCTTACGTCGGCCAGCCCGGCAAGGACGTCGTGTGGGTGCCCACGCCGCCCGCGCTGGTCGAGAAGATGCTCGACCTGGCGGCCGTCACGCCGCGCGACTTCGTGGTGGACCTCGGCTCCGGCGACGGGCGCATGGTGATTGCGGCTGCGAAGCGAGGCGCGCGCGCTCTCGGCGTGGAGTACGACGCGGATATGGTCCGCCTCGCGCGCAAGAACGCCGCCGAGGCGGGCGTGGCGGACAAGGCGATCTTCGTGCAGGGCGACATGTTCGAGGCCGATTTCCGGCAGGCGAGCGTGCTCGCGCTTTTCCTGCTGCCCGGGAACCTGCGCCGGCTCGCGCCGAGGTTCCTCGAGCTCGCGCCCGGCACGCGCATCGTGAGCAACACCTACAAGATCGAGGGCTGGGAGGAAGCCGACATCGCATACGGCGAGCACTTCTGCGTCACGTGGTGCACGGCATACCTCTATCTCGTCCCGGCGAAGGTGGCCGGCGCCTGGAAGCTGCCGGCCGGCGAAGTGCGCTTCACGCAGGAGATGCAAAGCCTCTCCGGCACGCTGGTTTATCCCGGCGGGCGCTACGTCTCGGCCGAAGGGCAGGTGAAGGGGGATCACGTACGCTTTACCGCAGGCCTCGACACGTACACCGGACGAGTGCGCGGCGACGAGATGACCGGCGAAGCGAGCGGCGCGCTATCGGGCTTCTGGCGCGCGACGCGGCTGAAGAACTGACCGGGCGCTGACGCGTTTTCCATGCTATAGAAGCGCGCGTGCGCATCCTGGTCGTAGAGGACGATTCCGTACTGGCCGCAGCGCTGACGCGCGCGCTGAACCAGGCGACCTACGCGGTCGACCTGGTCGACAACGGCGACACCGCCAACGCGGCGCTCGACTCCGGCTCCTACGATCTCGTGGTCCTCGATCTCGCGCTGCCCAAGGTCGACGGGCTCTCCGTGCTGCGCCGGCTGCGCGATCGCCGCTCGCAGGTGCCGGTGCTCATCCTGAGCGCGCGCGATTCGCTCGACGACCGGGTGAAGGGCCTCGACCTCGGCGCCGACGACTACATCACCAAGCCGTTCGACCTGCCGGAGTTCGAGGCGCGCGTGCGGGCGCTCGTGCGCCGCGGGCAGCACCGTGCGACCAACCTGCTGCGCCACGGCTCGCTCGAGCTCGACCTGGAAGCGCGCCGGGCGTTCCACGAGGGAAAGCCGGTCGACTTCTCGGCGCGCGAGCTGGCGGTGATGGAGCTCCTCATGTCGCGGCAGGGCCGCGTGGTGACCAAGGAACAGATGGTCGATCGCGTGTTCGGCTGGGGCGAGGAGGTGGGCAGCAACGCGATCGAGGTCTGCGTGCACCGGGTGCGGCGCAAGCTCGAGCCCTACGGTATCGAGATCCGCACGGTGCGCGGCATGGGCTACCTGATGGAGAAGGCGGTTGAAGGCGGATCATCCGACGCTCCGTAGGAAGCTCCTGCAGTGGCTGCTGGTTCCGCTGTGCCTCGTGCTGGTGGTCGACGTGGTCGGCAGCTACGTTGCCGTGCGCACCATCGTGCGCGGCATCTACGACGGCGAGCTCGCCGAGGTCGCCCGGGAGCTCGTCCTGCACGTGCGCGTGGAGGATCGGCACGCCGCGTTCGACCTGTCGAGCGACGCGGAGCGCTCGCTGCTCCTCGACGAATACGACCGGGTCTATTACTCGGTGCACGACGCAGCGGGGCGCGTCGTCGCCGGCCGTGCCGACTTGCCGTACCTGCCGCCCACGCACGGCACGCTCGCCTTCGTCGATGCCGCCTATGACGGCGCTCCGGTGCGCATCGCGGCGCTGACGCGCGTGGTGGGGGACGCGCCGGTGACGATCGAGGTCGCCGAGACGACCGTCAAGCGCGGCAACCTCGCGCGGGAGCTTCTCCTCGGCATAGCGCTGCCGCAGGTCGGGCTGATCCTGCTCGCGGCGCTCCTCGTCTGGCTGGGCGTCGCGCGCGGCCTCGCGCCGCTCGAGCACCTGCGTCGCGCGGTCGCGGCCCGATCGCATCTCGACATGAGCGCGATCGATGCGCACGGCGTTCCCGGCGAAGTCCACCCGCTCGTCGTCGCGGTCAACGACCTGATGGACCGCCTGCGCGGCGTGCTCGACTTCCAGGCGCGCTTCATCGCCGACACCGCGCACCAGCTGCGAACGCCGGTTGCCGGCCTTAAGGCGCACATCGAAGTGGCGCTGCGCGAGAAGACGCTGGCGCAGACGCGCACAGCGCTCGCGCACCTGTACACGAGCTCGGAGCGCCTCTCGCGCCTGGTCGCACAGCTGCTTTCCCTCGCGCGGAACGAGCCGCACTCCGCGCGCACCGAGAATTTCGCGCCGCTCGACTTCAACAAGCTCACTTTCGACACGACGGCCGATTGGGTGGTTCACGCCTACAAGAAGAAGATCGACCTCGGCTTCGAGGGCGCGGGCCGCGAGGTGATGGTGCGTGGCGACGCGACGCGGCTCACCGAGATGATCAACAACCTCGTCGACAACGCCATCCGCTATACGCCGCCCGGCGGCCGGGTGACGGTCCACGTGCGCGCCGAGCCGCAGCCGCAGATCGTGGTGAGCGACGACGGGCCGCGCATTCCCGTGGAGGAGCGCGAGCGGGTGTTCGAGCGGTTCCACCGCCTGCTCGGCACCCATGCCGAGGGCAGCGGCCTCGGCCTCGCCATCGTGCGCGACATCGCCTCCCTGCACGAGGCGCAGATCGACCTGCGCGACGACGTGGACGGCGTGGGCAATACCTTCATCGTCACTTTCCCGGCGGCCGACGGGCCGGCCAAAACCTTACAACCCGGTAATCCAGCGGCAAGCCACGCGTAATCCGGCGGCAAGGCCCGGATCAGCGGGGTACAACGGGCAGGTAAGCGCGGTTTTCTAACGTGGGGGCTCCTTTCACCCACGAGGAGCGCGCGCGTGCTTGCCATGCTGACCAGCCCGGAAATCTGGGTGGCCCTGTTCCAGATCTGCGTCATCAACATCCTGCTCTCGGGCGACAACGCGGTGGTCATCGCGCTCGCCTGCCGCAACCTGCCGGCGAAGCAGCAGAAGCAGGCGTTCGCCATCGGCGCCATCGGCGTGATCGTGCTGATGACGGCGCTGACCGCGTTCGCCGCCTACCTGATGAGCCTGCCCTATCTGGAAGTGATCGGAGCGGCGCTGCTCATCTGGATCGGCATCAAGCTGCTCGCGCCGGGCGACGAGGAAGAGGGCGAGAGCAAGGTGAGCGCGAGCTTCTGGGATGCGGTGAAGACCATCATCATCGCCGACATCGTGATGAGCCTCGACAACGTGCTCGGCATGGCGGGGGCGGCCAAGGGCCACCTCGGCATGCTCTTCCTCGGCATGGTGATCACCATCCCGCTCATCCTCTTCGGCAGCGCGCTCATCATGAAACTGATGGAGCGCTTCCCGATCTTCATCACCTTCGGCGCGGGCCTCCTGGGCTGGGTGGCCGGCGAGATGGCGATCGCCGACCCCGCGTTCAAGGACGCGATCGCGTCGAATGCACACGTCCTGGACTTCGTCGCGCCGGTGCTCGGCGCGGCCGCCGTGATCATCGCCGGCCGGATGCTTGCTCACCGGCAGGCCGCCGATGAGACCGGGATCGAGCTGCCTGCCGGCAATGCCCGGCCAGCCAAGCAGGAGGTCGCATGAGCGCCGTGCTCCTTCCCATCGAAGAGGGGCGCGACGCCACCTCGGCGATCGACCATGTCATCGAGCTTGCGCGCCACGAGCCGGTGCGCGTGTACCTCCTCAACGTGCGTACGCCCCTGCCAAGCTACGTCGCGCGCTTCATCCCGGCCGCGGAGCGGCGCGCCTTCCACCATGAGAACGGGATGCGCGCCATGCGAGAGGCGATTACCCGCCTGGACGAGGCCGCTATCGCGCACCACGAGGAGGTGCGCATCGGCAACAAGGCCGAGACCATAGTGGAGTTCGCGCGCGAGAAGCGCTGCGCGGAGATCGTGGTCGACGGGAGCGAGAACGGCTTCCTGGCCGGCCTGGGCCTCGGCTCGATCCGCGCCCAGCTCCGTCACCTGCTGCAACCCGGCGAGGCGCTTCGCATCCGCGAAGCCGCGTAAGGCTCGCCGGGGCTAGAGGACCCGGCCGCTCTCCGAGTCGATGAGGTGCATGTAGCGCAGGTCGGCGAGGAACTGCGCGGGCTTGCCGGGCTGCATGTCGGCGGTCGGATTGGTGCGCGCGCAGACCTCCGCGCCATTGAGCGTGAAGAAGACCAGCGTCTCCATGCCCAGCGGCTCCGTGACCTCGACCGGCACCTGGAAGGTGCACTGCCCGGGGGCCGGCGCGCCGCGCGCGTCGGTCAGGTGCTCGGGACGCAGGCCGAAAAGCAGGTTCGACCTGCCGACATGGGGCCGATAACGCGCGGTGCGCTCCTGCGGGACTTCCAGGGACAGCGCGCCGTTGATCTTCAGGCGCAGCCCGCCGGCGGCCTCCTCGAGCCCGCAGCGCATCATGTTCATGGCGGGCGAACCGATGAAGCCGGCGACGAATTGCGTCGCGGGCGTGTGGTAGAGGTCGTTCGGCGTGCCGACCTGCTCGATGCGCCCGCCGTTCATCACCACCACCCGGTCGGCGAGCGTCATCGCCTCGACCTGGTCGTGCGTCACGTAGACCGTGGTGGTGCGCACCTTCTGGTGGATCTTCTTGATCTCGGTGCGCATCTGCACGCGCAGCTTGGCGTCGAGGTTGCTCAGGGGTTCATCAAACAAGAAGACTTTTGGGTCTCGTACGATGGCGCGGCCCATGGCGACGCGCTGGCGCTGGCCGCCGGAGAGCTGCTTGGGCTTCCTCTTGAGGAGCTCGCCCAGGCCGAGGATGCGGGCGGCGTCGTTCACGCGGCGGTCGATCTCCTGCTTCGGCACCTTCTTCAGGCGCAGGCCGAAGGACATGTTCTCGTGCACCGTCATGTGCGGGTAGAGCGCGTAGTTCTGGAACACCATGGCGATGTTGCGGTCCTTCGGCGGCACGTCGTTCACCACCGCGTCGCCGATCACCACGTCTCCCGAGGTGATGTCCTCCAGCCCGGCGATCATGCGCAAAGTCGTCGTCTTGCCGCAGCCCGAGGGGCCGACCAGCACGACGAACTCCTTGTCCGGGATGTCGAGGTCGATGCCGCGCACCGCCGGCGTCTCGTCGTAGTTCTTGACCAGCTTCTTCAGGTTGACTTGCGCCATTAGCCTTTGGTCGCTCCAGCGGTCAGGCCCGCGATGTAGTAGTCCATCAGGAATGCGTAGATGAGGAGGGGCGGCAGCGCGCCGAGCAGGCACGCGGCCATGATCTGGCCCCAGGCGTAGACGTCGCCGCGGATGAGGATGGTGACGATCCCGGCGGGCAGCACGAGCTGGTCGGCCGAGGTGGTGAAGGCCATCGGATAGAGGAAGTCGGCCCACGACACGGTGAAGGCGAAGATCGTCGCCGCGATGATGCCGGGCAGCGCCACCGGGATGAAGATCTTGAGGAGCATCTGCAGGTAGCCCGCGCCGTCGATGAGCGCCGCCTCGTCGAGCTCCTTCGGGATGCTGGCGAAGTAGCCGATCATGATCCAGGTGCAGAAGGGCACGGTGAGCGTCGGGTAGATCACCATCAGCACCCAGTAGTGGTTCATCATCTCGATGCCGAGCGTGTCCTGCACAAAAGCGAAGATCTTGAAGAGCGGGATGAAGAGCAGCGTCTCCGGGATGAGGTAGGTGAGGAAGACGCCCATGCCGAGCGCCGTCGACCCCCAGAACTTCATGCGCGCCAGTGCGAACGCCGCCGGGATGCTGATGAGCATGGTGACGATGACCACCACCACCGAAACGATCGCCGAGTTCTTGAAGAACGTGAGGTACTGCTCGGAGCCGAGCAGCGCCCAGTAGTTCTCGAACGTCGGCTGGTAGACCCACCAGGGGTTGGTCACCGCGCCGATCTCCGCGCTGGATTTCAGCGAGGTGATGAACATGTACACCGGCGGCGTGAGGAAGAACACCACGAAGAGCATCAGGAAGAAGTACGACCAGTACAGGGCGCGCTTGCGGTCGCGCCGCATGCTGCCGGATTTCGCCTTGCCGGCTGGGGACGCTTCCAGGACCGCCGCCATCAGGCCTCGTTGCCGCGGCGGTTGATGTCGCGCAGGATGAAGAACGCCGCGATCGCCAGGATCGGGAACATGAAGAGCGACACCGAGGCGCCGAGCGGGATGTCGTTGCCCTCGATGCCGAGCTTGAACGCCCAGGTGGCGAAAATGTGCGTCTGGTCGATCGGCCCGCCGGAAGTGAGGATGCGCACGATGTCGAAGTTGGCGAAGGTGACGATGAGCGAGAAGAGAACGGTGATGGAGATGATGTTGCGCATCATCGGCAGCGTCACGTACCAGATCTTCTGCCACCAGTTCGCCCCGTCGATCGCGGCCGCCTCGTAGAGCTGCTCGGGCACGGACTTCAGCGCCGCGAGGTACATGATCAGGAAGAACGGCGCGCCGTACCAGACGTTCACCAGGATCACGGAGAAGCGCGCCCAGTAGGGATCGCCGAGCCAGGTAATGGTCGGCAGCCCCATGCGCGCGAAGAGCCAGTTGAACGCCGAGTACGACGGGTCGAAGAGCCAGAACCAGGCGAGCGTGCTCATCGCCGGCGGGATGACCCAGGGGATCAGCAGCATGCCGCGCCACTTGCGCTGGCCCTTGGCCGGCACGTTGTGCACGAAGTGCGCGACGCAGAAGCCGATGAGCGCCTTGAACACGACCGCGGTGACCGCGAAGATGACCGACTGCTTCACCACCATCCAGAAGAGGTCGCGGTTGAACAGGAATTGGAAGTTGCCGAAGCCGACGAAGCGTTCCATCGACTTGTTCAGCGTCGCGAGGTGAATCGAGTAGAACGCGGGGTAGATGACGAGGCCGCCGATCAGCAAGATCAGCGGCAGCGTCATCAGGAAGGCGAGCGTCGACTTCCGACGCACGAAGCGGCGCAGGCCACCGCCGCGCGCGGCGGTGGTGGCCGGGCTGCCTGGCAGTACCGCGGCCATTACGAGCGCTGGTAGCCTTCCAGCTCCTTCGCGCCCCAGTCGATCGCCTGCGCGATCGACATGCCGCCCTGCGTGCACTGGGCGATCAGCTTCGTCATGAAGCCCTGCACGTACATCTGGTTCGCGATCGCGACCGGCGCGGGCGAGCACGCCATCCAGATCTTCTGGTCGGCCTTCGGCGGGTAGTGGAACACCGCGCCCTTCGGCGGCTCGATCTGCTCCCAGACCTTGAAGTGGCGCTGGCTCGCGAAGGACGGGATGTCGTACCCGATCGAGCCGTTCACCAGCTTCTCGACGTTGGACTTCTCCCAGATCGTCGAGAGCAGGCTCTTCGCCGCTGCTTTGTTCTTGGAGAACTTCCACACGCCCCAGATGAAGGGCAGGTAGGGCGCGAAGCGGCCTTTCGGCCCCTTCGGCATCTCGAAGGTATAGAGGTGCTCGGCGACCTTCGGGTTGTCGCGCTTCGCCACGGCGTAGGCCGACGGCGGGTTCATGATCATCGAGCCCTGGCCGGAGATGATGTACTTGTTGTTCGACGCGTCGTCCCAGGCGAAGACGTCCTCCGGCATCACCTTGGTGAGCTTCTGCATGTACTCGAGCACCTGCTTCACCGCGTCGTTGTTCTTGATGGTGATGTCGCCCTTGGCATTCACGACCTCCGCGCCGAAGGACGCGAAGAGCGCGCCGACCCAGTCCACCGAGTCGGTGGTCTGGCCGAGGCCGAGTCCGATGGGATGGCCCTCCGCCTTCAGCTTTTGCGCGGCGGTGAGGAGCGTGTCCCAGTTCCAGTGCTCGGCCGCCTTGGTCGGCGCCTTGAGCGTCGGGTACATCTCGAGGATGTCGACGCCGACCTTCTTGAAGAGATCCAGGCGCGCGCACGGCGGCTTCACCTGGGTGCCGGTCACCGCCGGCACGCCGACGAAGTGACCGTCCTTGCCCTTGGTGAGGTACTGGGCCGCGGGGTCCATGGCGCCGTTCACCTTGGTCAGATGGCCGACGATGTCGTCCATCGGCTCGAGCAGCGCATGCTTGTCGAGCGGGTCCCAGGCCTGGAACGTCATGAAGTCGTGGCCGGACTTGGCCTGCGCCTCCGCCTGGGCGGTAAGCACGATCTTGTTGCCCTGGCTCGTGATGTAGTCGATCTTGAGATCGACCTTCTCCTTCTTCGCCCAGTCGTTGCAGATCTTGGTCAGGACGTCGTTCGCCCCCGGGACCCAGTGGTCCCAGAAGCCGACCGAGAGCGACCCTGCGGCATACGAAGTGCGGATGTAGGGAAAGCCGACTGCCGCGGCCGACGCGGCCGCAGTCGTTGCGATGAAACGGCGACGGGTGAACGTACGACGCGACATGGATCTCCTCCTCAGGAGCGAATGGCGACGGGGTCAAATCCTAACCTGATTTGATTTCCCGCGGCCAACGTTCGGAAAGGAAAGGTTTCCTTAAGCGGCTTTAAGACTGCCCGGGGGTCGCATGCTGCACTACAGCGTTCAGTCCCCCATCACGTTGGGAAACGCTAGGCCGAACGTCAGGATGCAGATGACCAGCTTGCAGATGAAGAAAAACTTCTGCCTGGGCTGCATCTCCTTGTACGGCGTACCGAACTTCCTCGGATCTTCCATGAGTTCCTCCTGGCGGACACTCTAGGCCCCGAAGACCCGAAACGACCTGCATGGAACTTGCGCCTACCTGTCGCAGGCGCTCACTGGAAGACCTCATCGACGCGCCCAAGGAAGTCTCGCGGAATGGATAGGCGGAGCTTTTTCGCCGTCTTCAGGTTGACCACCAGCTCGATCTTGGTGGCCCGCAAGACGGGCAGATCGGCGGGCTTGGCGCCGTTCAGGACGCGCGCCGTGTAGAGGCCTGCCTGGCGGTAGACGTCCGCGATGTTCGGCCCGTAGCTCATCAGGCCGCCGACCATCGGGAATTCGCGGAAGGCGTACGAGGCCGGAATCGAATAGCGGCCGGCGAGGGCGACGATCTGCTCCCGGCGCGTGGTGAAGAACGGGTCGGTGGCGACGAGGAGCGCGTCGACGTGCATCTGGCTGAGCGCGGCGAACACGCTGTCGATCTCCGCTTCGTCCCGCGCGTTGACGATGCTCACGTCGGCGCGCATCGCTTCGGCGGCGGCGAGCACGTCGTAGGCCGAGGCCTTGGCCTCGGGATTGTCCGGGTTGGCGAGGTAGACGAACTTGCTCGCGCGCGGCAGGAGCTCGCGCAGGATCTCGAGCCGCTTGCGGTGCAACGCCGTCGAGGCGCCGGTCACGCCGGTGACATTGCCCCGCGGATGGCTCAGGCTCGCCACCAGCCCGAGCTTCACCGGGTCCTCGGCGCCGGTGAAGACGATCGGGATCGTCTTGGTCGCCGATTTCGCGGCCATCGCGGGCGCGAGGCTGCCGGTCGCGACGATCACGCCAACCTTGCGCTCGACGAGCTCGTTGGCGAGCCTGGGCAGGAGGTCGGGCTTGCCTTCCGCCCAGCGGTATTCGATAGCGAGGTTCTTGCCCTCGACGTAGCCGCCTTCCTTGAGCCCGGTGCGGAAGGCTTCCGCAAGGTGGGCGAGCTCCTTCGGCGACCCGCCATTCAGGAAGCCGATGACGGGAATCGTGCGCTGGGCGCGGGCGGCGAGGGGCCACGCGAGCGCTGCACTGCTGATCAGGAACTGTCGCCGCCGCATGCCTCCTCCCCGAGGGTGCGGAGACTATACGGCTATTCGACGCTGATTTCCTTAACGACCTCGCCGACGCGCAGGCCCTTGGCGCGCACGCGTACGCGTCCCTTGCCGAGCACCGGAATGGAAACGGTGCGTCGCGAGACGGTGCCGAGGCTGCGCTGGTAGAAGATGTAGTCGTTGAAGAGTCCCCGGCCCCAGCCTTCAAGGTGGCCGAGCTCGGTGCGCGCGTCGCGCGGGTCGATGGTGCAGCCCGAGAGCACTTCTATTTCGACGAAGACCGCAGGCTTGGGCGTCAGCTTCTTCGCCGAATCGAGCACATAGCTCGGCAGATAGCCGGAGTTCGACACCTCGACCTCGACGCGGCCCGCCCTTGCGCGCGCGTCCATCTCGAGGGTCGGCGCCATCGCCGCGACGCGCAGGTACATCGCCGACTGGCGCTGGCACACCTCCGGCAGGATCTCGTAGGGCGGGTTGTTGAGCCCGACGAGCTGCGCGATGCCGCCGATCTCGACGTCGCCGAGCTGCGGATGCTTGAACTTCGTCCAGGGCCGGAACATCCGGCCCTGGTTGATCTCCTTGTCGAGCTTGGCGAGCTTCAGCAAATCGTCGCGCGTGAGGTGGCTGTAGTAGTCGACGAACTTCTTCTTCGGACGCTCGATGCCCAGGCGCGCGAAGAGGTCCCACAGCTCGCACGCATAGGCGATCGCGCCGCGCGTGTGGTAGATGAAGTCGGTGATGTCGCCGTAGATCGGCTTCTCCGGCTCGTAGATGAACTCCTCGAAGCCGCTCACCATCGGGTAGCCGCCGATTCGCTCGCCCCATTCGCCGATCTGGCGGAAGACGGCGAGGTCTTCCTGGTTCATCTTGATGTCGGGCTGGTTGCCGAGCGGCCGGATGTAGCAGCCGCCGAACGTATGCAGGTTGAGCCAGGAGAAGATGTTGGGGTGCGTGGTGGCGAACTCGATCACCGCGCGCGACTCGGGCTCGCTCGCGCCGAAGGGGCCGGCGCCCGCCTGCTCGGCGTCGGGCTTCCAGCCGTACGGGAAATTGCGGTTCATGTCGATGTCGTTGTCCGACAGGTAGACCGGGTCGGGCACGTGCGTGCCGTCGAAGTTCTCGATCGTTCCCTCGGGCCAGAGCTTGTAGTACGGGCCGGGATCTTCGAGGCGCCGCGGCAGCATCACGCCCGGCAGCGCCTTGTCCTCGATGAATTCGCCCGATGGATCCTCGCGGCGCATGCAAAGCGTCTGGCCGTCGCCATTGGCATCGCCGGTCACCCAGCGAGCGACGGGCAGCTGCGGCCGGCGGTCGCGCGGATTGGAGCGCACGAGCGGCCCGCCGGACATGATCGTCTCCGCGCCATCGGGCGACATGCGCGGCAGCACGTAGAAGAGGATGCCCTTCAACCGCTCTTTGACGTGCGCCGGCAGATCGAGCTTGTCCTCACCGCGATGGATCGCGATCACGTCCTCGGCGATCGCCAGGGCGACGCTCGAGCCGCAGACCTCGATCGCGTGCATGTTGCCGTCGACCCAGGCGGCGGGGCGCGCCTGGTCCGGATTGCGCCCGATCTCGAGGAGCCACAGCTCGCGGCCTTCGACGCTCTTGCCGATGCTCCTCGCGCGGACGAATCCCGGATTCGCCTTCGCCCAGTCGTGGACGATGCGCGTGATCTCTTCGTACTTGAGGTAATTCGTGCGGAAGGGGCTCATCGGGGGATCATTTCCTTGGTGAATGCGTAGGTCTTGCCGGTGTCAGCCGCGATAGACCAGGCTGCGCCACAGGTCGGGCACGTCCTCCATCACGACGGGGAGGACCCACCGCGGAATCAGGTAGCCGACGAGCGCGATGTTCAGCACGCCGACGATGCGCCACGTCGGGCTGATGATCAGGTACACCACGGCCGCGCAGTACGCGAGGAAGAGCGGCGCCGTGTAGACCCGCTGCTGCCGATCGACCGAACCTTCCTCCCTCATCTATCTCGCCAGGGCGAGTAGGCCGATGATGCCCAGCGTCAGGAACGCCAGCGCCTCGCCGGCGATCAGGCCGCCCCCGAGGAGGGAAGTGCTATCCATGTCCTGCGGCTGGCCGGTGTCCTTGCCGGCGCTCTTCCGCGCGACGACCCATTGCCAGACCGAGGAGAAGATGCCGCCGAATCCGTACCAGAAGGCGGTCGGGAACTCGACGAAGCCGCCCAGGCTCGAGGCGTACGGGCCCGGGAGAATGATCGTGTCGATGACGAAATCCGCGCTCTTCGTGAAGGCGCTGCGCTCCTTCCACGCCTGGTAGGAGCGGCTGTTCTTGAGCATCACGCGGATGATCTGGATCACGAGGCCGATGGCGATGCCGAGCCCCATCAACTTCAGCGTCGTCGTCTCGGCCGAGGAAAGGCCGCGCAGGATGCCGGCGAACTTGTAGGTCATGGCGCTCTGCCAGTTGCCGGTCTTCATCTCCGGATGGAGGAACGTGTCCACCTTCAGCACCGGATAGGCGGCGAGGAAGAGCTTGGTGATCGCCACCGCGAACACCGCGCCCATGAAGATGCCGATCACCTGGTAGCGGAACTGGATCGTGCGGTTCGTGCCGAGGCGCCAGCCGGTCGAGCGGTCCTGCTGCATGTCGGCGCCGACCACCGTGCTGATGAGGAGGATGGCGCCGGCCAGGAGGCCGACGATTGGATTCGTCAGCCCGGCGAGCGCCATCACCGTCACGCCGACGACGAAGGCGGACGAGATCGGATTCGAATCGGAGATGCCGACGCTGATGCCGTAGATCAGCACGAAGATGCAGGCGAGGAAGACGCCGAGCACCGCGTAGCCGACCGGCACGCCCATGCTTGCCGATACGCCGATCACCGCGATGCCCCATGCCACCGCCCACACGAGGAGCTTGCGAGTATCCATCTGCTTCCACTCTTCCTGTGGCACGGGAGGTTGCGCCACGGTCGAGCGGTGCCGCGCCATCGCTTCGCGCGCGACGAGCGTGATGTCGACGATCGCCGCGCCGAGGATCGTGCCGAGCGAGATGAGGAAGCCCACTTTGCGCCACGGATCGTTCGGCCCGAGCAGGCCGATTTCGCGTAGCCAGGGCGTGAGTGCAAGGCCGATCAAGCCGACGGTGATTGCCGGTACGCCGATGCGCGCGCCAACAATCATGCCGGCGCCGAAGTTGGACGCCGAAAAGGCGATCCTCCCGAGGAAGGCGAACGCGGCCATTTTTTCCGCGGCCAGGGTGAGGCCGACGCCGAGCCCAAGGCCGCTGCCCAGGCGAGCAATCGAGCGGCGCAGCAAATCCGGGTCCGACAGCGCGCGCAGGATGTTCGCCACCGCAAGACCCGAGGGGTACTTGAGCTGCATGCGGTCGACGACGAGCGGCGTGTAGAGCATGCCGAGGCCGACGCCGAACATGCCGATGCAAAGGAA
>DASQGW010000117.1:0-26842 GCA_035632415.1 Burkholderiales bacterium
AGCCCCTCGAGCGTGGTCGGATACATGCGCCCGTTCATCAGCTCCTTGATGACGCCGATCGACTGGCGGTAGCCCCAGATCTCCTCGGGCTCGGGGTTGAGCCACACGCACTTCGGATAGACATTCGTCACGCGCTGGAGCCACACGGCGCCGGGCTCCTCGTTGAAGTATTCGACCGAGCCCCCGGGCTGCAGGATCTCGTAGGGGCTCATGGTGGCGTCGCCGACGAAGATCACCTTGTAGTCGTGCCCGTACTTGTGGAGCAGCTCCCAGGTACGCGTGCGCTCCGAATGGCGCCGCCGGTTGTCCTTCCACACGAAGTCGTACAGGCAGTTGTGGAAGTAGAAGAATTCCAGGTGCTTGAACTCGGTCTTCGCCGCCGAGAAGAGCTCCTCGGCGAGCTTGATGTGGTCGTCCATGGTGCCGCCGATGTCCATCAGCATGAGCACCTTGATGGCATTGCGGCGCTCGGGCCGCATGTGGATGTCGAGGTAGGCCTTGCGCGCGGTGCTGTCGATCGTACCGGGAAGGTCGAACTCGTCCGGCGCGCCGTCGCGCGCGAATTTCCTCAATCTCCTCAACGCCACTTTGATGTTGCGCGTGCCGAGCTCGACCGAGTCGTCCAGGTTGCGGTACTCGCGCTGGTCCCAGACCTTCACCGCGCTGCGGTTGCGGCCCTTGTCCTGGCCGATGCGGATGCCTTCCGGGTTGTAGCCGTAGGCGCCGAAAGGCGAGGTGCCGCCGGTGCCGATCCACTTCGAGCCGCCCTGGTGGCGGCCCTTCTGCTCTTCGAGCCGCTTCTTCAGCGTCTCCATCAGCTTTTCCCAGCCGCCGAGCGCCTGGATCTGCTTCTTCTCTTCTTCCGAGAGCGTGAGCTCGGCCTGCTTCAGCAGCCATTCGAGCGGGATCTGCGCTTCGATGCCGGGGATGGTCTCCACGCCCTGCCAGAACTCGGCGAAGGCGCGGTCGAACTTGTCGTAGTTCGACTCGTCCTTCACGAGCGCGGTGCGCGAGAGATAGTAGAACTCGTCGATCGAGGGGCCGATCACGTTCTTCTGCATGGCCTCGAGCAGCGTCAGGTACTCCTTGATGGAGACCGGCAGCCTGTGGCTCTTCAGCTTGAGGAAGAAGTCGATCAGCACGCCTCTATTCTAGATAATGGGACATGGCTCGCCGCACGATTCGCACCATGTGCCCGATGAACTGCCACCCCACGCTGTGCGGGATGCGGGTCGAGGTCGAGGACGGGAAGCTCGTGTCGGTGGCGGGCGACCCGGACAATCCGGACAGCCAGGGTTTCCTCTGCGTACGCGGCCAGGCATCGCGCGAGATCATCGGCAACCCGCGACGGCTGCTGCGCCCGCTGGTGCGCAGCCGCGGCGAGCGCGGCAACGAGAGCGCTTTTCGCGAAGCGAGCTGGAACGAGGCGCTCGATCTCGTCGCAGGACGCATGCGCAGCGTCGGGCGCGAAGCGGTCGGCTTCTGGTCCGGCCATGGCGCCTTCGCCAACAACTACGGCACCCGCATCAACTCGCATCTGATGAGGCGCTTCGCCAACCTGTGGGGCTGCCAGTGGTGGCATCCGACCATGATCTGCTGGGGCCTCGGCGGAATGGGCGCTGCGATCACCGGCGCGCTCGAGACGAATACCAAGGAGGACATGGGCGAGCACTCCGAGCTCATCATGCTTTGGGGGGCCAACCTGGCAAGCCAGCCGAACACCGCTCCGCACCTCAAGAAAGCGAAGCGGCGCGGCGCGCACGTGGTCACCATCGACGTGCGACGTACCGAGGCCGCCGCCCAATCCGACGAGCTCTTCGTGGTGCGGCCCGGGACGGATGCGGCGCTTGCGCTCGCGATGATGCACGTGATCATCGGCGAAGGCCTGCACGACCGAGCGTTCGTGGCGCAGCACACGACCGGCTTCGATGCGCTCGCCATCCATGTCGCCGACTATTCGCCCGCCTGGGCGGAGCCGGTGACCGGCATCGCGGCGGCGCGCATCGCTGCTCTCGCTCGACGCTACGCGAGCACGCGGGCTGCGATGATCGTGCTCGGCGGCAGCTCGATGCACAAAGGGGCGAATGGCCTGGATGCCGCCCGCGCCATCACCTGCCTGCCCGCGCTCACGGGTGCCCTCGGCGTCCCGGGCGGCGGCATGGGGCCGCGGCACGGCAGCCGCGCGCACGGGCAGGCGGTGAACGACATCACGCTGACCGAGCGCCGTCCGCCGGGCCGGTACATCCCGTCGCAGATGCCGCGCGTGACCGAGGCGCTGCTCGACGCACGCCTGCGGGTGATGCTCCTTTTCGGCACTGACATGCTTTCCTCCTACGCCGATGCCGCCGCGGTCGCGAGCGGACTGGCGCGGGCCGACCTGGTGGTCTCGCACGAGCTTTTCATGAACGACACGGCGCGGCAGTGCGCCGACGTGGTGCTGCCCTCGACATCCTGGCTGGAGGAAATCGGCGCGAAGAGCACCAACACCCATCTCTATCTGATGGAGCGAGCACTAGATGCGCCGGGCGTGACGCGCACGGTGTCGTTCGTGCTGCGGGAGCTGGCCGAGCGCCTGGAGGTGGCGGGGTTCTTTCCGTGGAAGGACGATGAGGAGATGATCGACGCGATCATCGACCACCCGGCGACCGGGAACGCCACGGTCTCGAAGCTGCGCGCCGGCGGTGGCATCCGCGAGCTGCGCATCTCGCACGTAGCGCATCCCGAGCGTCGCTTCCCCACGCCCTCGGGGAAGATCGAGTTCGTCTCCGAGCAGGCGCAGAAGCTGGGCCTGCCCACGCTCCCTCGGTACCAGCCGCTGGCGGAGTCGCGAGACTTCCCGCTTGCGTTTCGCCAAGGGCGCACGCTGACGCAGTTCCATGCCTTCTACGATCAGGGCCGCGCGCTGCCCATGCTGGCTCGGCTCGACCCGTCGCCGCAACTGTGGCTCTCGCCGACCGATGCCGCATCCCGCGGGGTAGCCGACGGGGCCGCGATCCGCATCTACAACCCGCGAGGCGAGATGCGTTGCCGCGCGCATGTAACCGATCGCGTTCCAGCCGGAACCGTCTGGATGCGCGACGGCTGGATGGGAGTGAACGCTCTTACCTCCGGGGCCTCGGTGCTGCCGGATGAGGCCGTGGAAGTGTTCGGCTTCTCCGGTGGCCAGGCGGGCTTCGACGCCTTCGTCGAGGTCGAGCCGGCGGCGTAGCGCTCAGTTTTCCGGCACGTACTCGACCACGCCGCCGATCGAGGAGAGGTCCTCCGCGCGGCCGCGGAGCTCGACGACATTCAAGTCGGGATCGCGCACGAACACTGAGACATGGCCGTCGCGGCCGAAAGACACCGGGCCCTGCGTGATGCGCACGCCGTGCTCGCGCAGCGCCTCGATCGTCGCCTTGATCGAGCTGACGCGCAGCGCGACGTGCGTGTAGCCGGGGTACTTCTCGCGCACGTCCATGAGCACGTTCTTGCCGCCGCTGTCGGCATTGGCGTTATAGACCAGATTGAGCTCCACGCCGTGCGCGTTCTTCACCACGGCCACCGCGTCGTTCGCGGCCTTGTGCTCCAGCTCGAAGCCCAGCATGGCGTAGAACTTCATCGCGCGGTCGAGATCTCGTACGCGCACGCCGATGTGGTCGACCGCCGGAACGTCGATGCGCTTCAATTCTCTTCCTTGAAGCCGATGGCCTTCACGATCTTGCCCCACTTCGCCTGCTCGCTTTCGACGAACCGGGCGTATTCCTGGGGCGAGGTGGGCGAGGCCACGCCGCCGACTTTCGCGAACTGGTCCTTCACCGTCGCCGAATTGAGCGCCGCCACTGCGGCAGCGTGCACCCGGTTCCGGATATTGGCCGGGGTGGCCGCCGGCATGATGAGTCCGTACCAGTTATCGGAAGTGAAGTTCGGATAGTTCGCTTCCGCCGTCGTCGGCACGTCGGGCAGCGTCGGAGCGCGCTTTGCGCTCGTGATCGCGAGCGCCTTCAGTTTCCCGGCGCGGATGTGCGAGAGCAATATCGGGACGTCGAAGATGCCCATCTGTACCTGGCCGCCGACGAGATCGGTCACCGCCGGAGCCGCGCCCTTGTAGGGCACGTGCACGATGTCGATCTTCGCCTCGGCCTTCAGCAATTCGCCCGCGAGGTGCGTGATGCTGCCGGCGCCCGCCGAGCCGAAGTTCACCTTGCCGGGGTTCGCCTTGGCATAGGCGATGAGCTCGCCCAGGTTGGACACCGGCATGGACGGATGCACGGCGAGCACCTCCGGCACGCGCACCACCAGAGTGATGAGCGCGATGTCCCTCTTGATGTCGTAGGGCAGCCGCGCCAGCGAGAACGGCGCGATCACGAGCGGCGACGCGCTGTTGCAGACGATGGTGTAGCCGTCCGGCGCCGACTTCACGCCGCGCTCGACGCCCAGCACGCCGCCGACGCCCGGGATGTTCTCGACGATCACCGGCTGGCCCAGGTCGGCCGCCATGCCTTGCGCGAGCGAGCGGCCGAAGATGTCGGCCGGCCCGCCAGCGGGGAATCCGATCACCATCCGTACCGGCTTCGTCGGGTAGGCCTGCGCCCACGCCAGCATCGGAACCAGCAGCAGCACAATCCTGAGCAGCCTCATCTCTCCTCCTTGTCAGTCACAGCGTACGGTCATGCCACCATCGACCACGATCTGCGCGCCGGTGATGAAGCGCGCTTCGTCCGAGGCCAGAAAAAGCACTGCGTTGGCGGTATCGCGTCCATCGCCGGCGAAGCCCATGGGGATTCTCTTTACGCGCGACTTCAGCAGCGCTTCTACGTCGCCGCCCATGCGCTGCCTGGCAAGCCGCGCTTCCACCATCGGTGTGTGCAGCTGCCCGGGGATCACGCAGTTCACACGAATGCCCTTGGGCGCATATTGGACGGCTACGACGCGCGACAGTTGGATCACGCCGGCCTTGGTCGCTGCGTAAGCGACCTGCGCCGAGCCACTCCAGCGGATGCCGGAAGCCGAGCCGATGTTGACGATGGCGCCCGCGCCCTGTCTCTCCATCACCGGCAGCACGTGCTTGCAGCCGAGGAATACGCTTTTCAGGTTCAGATCGACCTGCGCGTCCCAGGCTTCCTCGGTCATTTCCACCGGTCCGCCCGCAGCCGAGCCACCGACGTTGTTGACGAGGATGTCGACGCGCCCAAGCTTGTCGAGGCACGCTTTGACCATTCCCGCGATCGCGTTCCCGTCGGTGACATCGCAGACGTGTGTCGCGATGCCGGGGGCGCGCTCGACGGTCTCCTTCAGGGCCGCTTCGTTGCGATCGACGGCGAAGACCTGCGCGCCTTCTTCGACGAACCGCACGACCGTGGCGCGGCCGTTGCCCCAGCCCGGTCCTATGGAGCCGGCGCCGGTGACGATGGCGACCTTGTCCTTAAGCCGGGAACCCATAGAGGCGCCGAGGATTGTCGACGAGGAGCGCGCGGCGCTCCGTTTCGCTCGGCGCCATGGCGGCGATGAGGTCGACGAGATCGCCGTCGTCGGGCACTTCCTTCAGGTTCGGATGCGGCCAGTCGGTGCCCCACACGGCGCGGTCGCCTGCCTCCTGGACCAGCTTGCGTGCAAAAGGCGCCGCGTCCTTCCACGGCGCACCCTGCCGCGAAATGCGCTCGGAGCCACTGACCTTGACCCAGGCGTGCTTGTGCTTGAGCAGCGCGAGCAGCGCCTTGAACTCAGCGTGATCCAGCCCCTTGCTCGCATCGACGCGGCCCATGTGGTCGATCACGACCGGTACCGGCGAGCGCGCGAGCTTCGGGCCGAGCTCGCCCATCCGATCGGTGTGGATCTGCAGGTGCCAGCCGATCTCGGCGAGGCGCTTGCCCATCGCCAGGACGTCCTCAACGGAATCGCCTTTGCCCAGATGGCCCATGTAGTGGAACCGCACGCCGCGAAAGCCTTGGTCGTTCAAGCGCCGCAGTTGCGGGGTTGGCGTGCTGGCGGGAACAAGGGCGACCCCGCGGTAGTCCTTGTTCGCCGCCAGCAGATCGGCCGCCGCCGAGTTGTCGAAGCCGTGCGCTGCCGATTGCACAACGACGCCGCGGGCGATGCCCATCTTCGCGTGCATCGCGAAAAGCGTTTCCTTCGGCGCGTCGCAGGTCGGCGTGTAGGTGCGCTCAGGCGCAAAGGGGAAGCGCGCTTGCGGACCAAAGACATGGAAATGGGTGTCGGTCGCTCCCGCGGGAAGCCTGAGCCGCGGCGTGCGCGGGTCGGGCTTGAAGGACGGGGAGGGCTCGGCCATGATGCGCGGGACATTCTATGGCCAAAGCTCCGCTCGGAAAGCTGAACCCCGGCGCGATCGGCAGGATGGAATTGCCGCGGCTCGAGCCGGAACTGCTCGATGGGTTCCGTGCGCTCGGCGATCTCACCGGCACCACGTCCGACGCGCTCGACGAATGCGGCATCGCCGCCACCGTTCCGGCGTCGATCCTGCGGCCCACGGACCCAGCGGCCCGCGTCGTCGGCCAGGCGATCACGGTGCTCAATCGCAAGGCGGCGCAAAGGCGCAAAGTCTCCGGGCTGGCGGATATCGAAGCGCACAACCTCGCCCAGCCGGGCGATGTCCTGGTGGTGCAAGGCGTCGCCGGCATCTCCAGCATGGGTGGCGTGTCGGCCACCATCGGCAAGCGCCAGGGCGAGATCGCGGCGATCGTCGACGGCGCGGTGCGCGACATCGACCACTCGCGGTCGATCGGCTACCCGATCTGGTCGGCCGGAGTCAGCCCGATCACCGGCAAGTGGCGCATCGAGACGATGGCCGTGAACCAGGCGGTGCAAATCGCCGGCGTCGAGGTGCAGCCGGGCGATCTGGTCGTTGCCGACGAGTGCGGCGTTTGCTTCGTGCCTTTCGCGCGCGCCGCGGAAGTACTCGGCGTCGCCCAGCGCCTCGCGAGCTCGGAGAAGATGCGGCTCGAGAGGCTCGCGACGGGAATTCCGCTCGCCGAGTTCGTCAAGCTGCCGCGCTGAAGGCCGCGCGCCAGCGCGCGGCGTAGCGGGATTGGACTTCGGGGTTGAGCAGCCTCGGCAGCGCTCGTCCGGCCGCCGCCTCGATGAAGACCTCGGCCGCCATGCGCGCGACGCGCTGGCGGCTCTCGTGCGTCACCCCGGCGGTGTGCACGGAGGCGATTACGGCGGGATGGGCGAGCAGGGGATGATCGGGCGGCGGCGGCTCGGTGTCCCACACGTCGAGGCCGGCGCCGGCGAGATGCCCGGACGCGAGCGCTTCATGCAGCGCCTTTTCGTCGTGCACGCCGCCGCGCGCCGTGGTGAGGAAGATCGCGCCCGGCAGCATGGCGTCGAACGCCCGCTTGTCGAACATGCGGCGCGTCTCCTTGGTGAGCGGGCAATGCAGCGAGACGATGTCCGCATGCGCGAGCAGGTGGGCGAGCTCGACCTTCTCCCCGCCGCGCGCCTTGCAGGTGGCAGCGTCGAGATACGGATCGTAGGCAAGCACCCGGCAGTCGAATGCATGGAGATAGCTCGCGGTACGCGTGCCCACGTTGCCGAGGCCGACGATGCCGACGGTGCGCCCATGAAGCTCGCGGCCGAGGAATGCCTCGCGCCGCTTGATCCCGCCGGCCTTCATCGCCATATGCGCTTCCGGAATGCGCTTGAGCAGGGCGAGCATCATGCCGAGGGCGTGCTCGGCGACGCCTTCGGCATTGCCGCCCGCCTGATTGACGACCGCAATGCCGGCCTGCGTGCATGCATCGACATCGACGGTGTCGTACCCCGCGCCGTAAGTCACCACGACGAGCAGCTGCGGCATGCGCGCGAGCAGCGCGGGCGTGACGCGGAAAGCGGCGGGCAGCTCGTCTTTTGCCGACGACACGTAGTAGCCGTGGACGGGCTCGAGCGCCGCGGCGACCACATCCTGCGGCTGGTCGAGGGGAACCCAGTGGACGGAGAGCGTGCGATCGGCGCCGGCGGTGCGCTCGAAGGCTTCGTGCAGGGGACGGCCGAGGCAGCCGACGCGAAATTTCGGACGCAAGGTAATTGCTAGCATACTTGAATCCATGGACGTGATTCCCAGCGGCGAGGCGCTCGGCGCGACGATCGAGGGTCTGGACCTGCGGCAACTGCTCGCGCAGGAGCAACTCGTCGCGCTCATCGCGGCGCTTGGGCGGCATGGCGTGCTTCGCTTTCCGCGCCAGACGCTGACCGGCCGGCAGCTTGCCGATTTCAGCCGGCAGCTCGGCGACCTCGAGATCAACGTCGGCTCGGCGGGCTACCAGGAGCCGGACGTGCCCGAGGTGATGATTCTCTCCAACATCGTCGAGAACGGCCGGCCGATCGGGCTCGCCGACGCGGGGCAGGGCTGGCACACCGACATGTCGTATAGCCGGATGATCGCGTTTGCGAACGTGCTCTACGGCATCAAGATCCCGAAGCGCAACGGCGAGGCGCTCGGCGCGACGCAATTCTCGAGCACGCAGGCTGCCTACGCGGGCCTGCCCGCGGACGTGAAGCGCAAGCTCGACGGCAAGACGGTGCTGCACGACTTCAGCAAGTTCTGGGAAATGATGCGGCGGGAGAAGGGCAGCAAGCGCCCGCCGCTGACCGACGCGCAAAGGAAGGCGAAGCCTCCGGTGTCGCATCCGATTTTCCTGAGGCATCCGCTCACCGGACGCAAGGTGCTCTACTGCAATCCGGGCTATGCCGTGCGCATCAACGAGCTGGCCCAGAAGGAAAGCGACGAGATGCTCGAGTATCTCTTCGCGCACCAGCTCAAGCCCGAGTACCTCTATACCTCACGCTGGGAAGAGGGCGATGTGCTCGTGTGGGAAGACATCGGCACCATCCACAACGCGGTCGCCGACTACGGGCCCGACGAGCACCGGCTGGTGAAGCGTTGCCAGGTGATGGCGAACCGCTACTTCCGGAAAGAAGAGCTTTAGGGCCTGCTAGCCCGGACCGCCGCCCCAGCCGGTCTTCTGGCGATACTCCATGTTGCCGTCATCCCAGCCGAGCTGGTAAGCCGCTGCATCGGGCCTGACGCCGTACGCCGCGCACTGCTTCGTGTACTGGTCGAGCTGGCTCTGCATGGCGTAGAGCTCGGCCTCGCGGCGGCCGAGCTGGTACCAATCGGTATTGTGGCACTGCGATTCGCTCATGCCGGCGCAGCCGGAGAGCAGGAGCAGAAGGAGAAGGCTTGATCGCATATCGGCGCGCAAGCCTAACGGCGTTTCCTTTCGCGAAGGCCGACTGCCGCTGTCACCCCTTGTAAGTATCGAGGCCGATGCGCTCGCGGGCGAGCACGGTCGCAACCGGCGGCGCCTGCATCACGCGCTGGATATACGCGTCGTACGCCGGTAGCGACCTGGGATCGATGCCCATGAATCCGCTCCAGCGTAGAAAGACGAAGGCGTAGGCATCGTGCACGCTGATGCGCTTGCCATGCCAGTACGGGCTTGCGCCCGCGATCCAGTCCTGGATGCGCTCAAGGCATGAGCGGAAGTCGGCCACCGCTTGCCGCTTGATGTCCGCTCGCCCGGCTTCCGAGCTCGCGAACTTCTCCGGACGGAAGAAGTGCGTGAACGTCGGATGCACCGTGTTGTTCATCCAGGCGAGCTGCGATACGGCCTGCGAGCGCGTCCACGGATCCTGCGGCAGGAGGCCGGCCTCGGGGAACGTGCGGTCCAGGAAGTCGCAAATGGCGACGATCTGGCTGAGGGGCCTTCCGTCGACGACGAGCACCGGCACCTGGCCGTTGGGGTTCAGCGCGAGGTACTCCGGCGTCTTCTGCTCGCCCTTGTGCAGTTTGACGAGCTTCGGCTCGAACTCGGCCTTTGCAGCCTCGAGCCCTACGTGCGGGACGAAAGAGCAGGCGCCCGGGGCGAAGTAAAGCTCAAGCACCTTTGGCGCGGGTCATGAAAACGAGCCGCTCGAAGAGGTGCACGTCCTGCTCGTTCTTGAGGAGCGCGCCGTGCAGCGGCGGGATGATGGTCTTGCGATCCTTGGAGCGCAGCGCCTCGGGCGGGATGTCCTCGGCAAGGAGGAGCTTCAGCCAGTCGAGCAGTTCGCTGGTGGAGGGCTTCTTCTTGAGCCCGGGGACCTCGCGCACTTCAAAGAACACTTCCATCGCCTCGCGCAGCAGCGATTTCTTGAGCGTCGGGAAATGCACGCCGACGATTCTCTCCATCGTTTCCTTGTCCGGGAAGCGGATGTAGTGGAAGAAGCAGCGCCGCAGGAATGCGTCGGGCAGCTCCTTCTCGTTGTTCGACGTGATGAAGACGATCGGCCGGTGCCTGGCCTTGATGAGCTCGCGCGTCTCGTAGACGTAGAACTCCATGCGATCGAGCTCGCGCAGGAGGTCGTTCGGGAACTCGATGTCGGCCTTGTCGACCTCGTCGATCAGGAGCACGACCGGTCTTTCGGAGCTGAAGGCCTGCCACAGCATGCCCTTCACGATGTAGTTGTGGATGTCGTGCACGCGCTGGTCGCCGAGCTGCGAGTCGCGCAGGCGGCTCACCGCGTCGTATTCATACAAGCCCTGCTGCGCCTTGGTGGTCGACTTGATGTGCCACTCGAGGAGCGGGATGCCGAGGGCCTTCGCCACCTCCACCGCGAGCATGGTCTTGCCGGTGCCCGGCTCGCCCTTCACGAGCAGCGGCCGCTGCAGCGTGATCGCCGCGTTGACCGCGAGCGTCAGGTCTTCGGTGGAGACGTAGGCATCGGAGCCCTTGAAGCGCATTTCGATCTTTCCACAGGGGAAAATTGGATTCTAGCAGTCGCTTTGCGCTAGACTTCCGCACCCTCGGACTCTACAAAAAAGCGAAATGTCCCAGCCCATTCTTGCCTCGCTCGCTGCAGTGGCGTTCGCCCTCGGTGCCCAAGCCGGATTCGCGCAGGACAAGCCCGGTGAAGACGTGCCTCACCCGGGCACCGAAAACTTCCACGCCCAATGCATCGGCTGCCACGGCATCCCCGGATACAAGACGGCATTTCCCAGCGTCTATCATGTGCCGATGATCGCCGGCCAGCAGCCCGGCTACATCGTCTCGGCGCTCAAGGCCTACAAGTCCGGCGCCCGTTCGCATCCCTCGATGCGCGGCATCGCGGCGAGCCTCAGCGAAGAGCAGATGCAGAAGCTCGCCGACTACTACGGGAGGCCCGCCAAGTGATCCGCACTCTCGTGATCCTGTCGGGTGTTCTGCTGGCGGCGAACGTGCACGCCAGTGGCGACGCGGAGAAAGGCAAGCAGAAGGCGGCGCAGGTCTGCGTCGCATGCCATGGCGCCGATGGCACCAAGCCTTCGGCGCCGGACCAGCCGGTGCTCGCAGGGCAGTACTACGACTATCTGGTCCGCGCGCTCACCGACTATCAGCTGGGCCGCCGCACGAACCCGATCATGAACGGCTTCGCCTCGCAGCTCTCGAAGCAGGAGATCCAGGACGTCGCGGCCTGGTTCTCGAGCCAGACGACGACCTCTCTGCACAACCAGCGGTAGCCCTTAGATCGTATTTGCCTTGCGCTCGGCGCGGCCGACGAGGTCTTCCCAGAGGCCGTCGGTCGGCTTGCGCTGAAGAATTTCGGGCGTCGGGTCGAGCACGTACCAGAGGCCGCGCTTCACCTCTTCCCTCAGCTCGTTCGGCTGCCACAGCACCATGCCTGCGAAGAAGCGGGCCTCGGTCGGCTCGCTCGCGATGATGTGGTCCACCACCTTGCTGTCGAAGGCGACATAAAGGCCCGGCGTCAGCCGCAGCGAGCGCCCGCCCGGGCTGTCGTGGCTCTTCACCATCGCGAAGATCACGTCGGGGCCCATGGGGCCGCCCAGGTAGACCGGGTCGACCACTTTTTGCGAGGGCAGGTCCTTCGGAAAGAGCTTGCCAAGGGTCACCGTGGTCGGCTTGTTGACGATGAAGCCGATATGGCGGTCCTCGCCGAGCGGACGCACGATGATCACGGTGTTGCCGTACATCTTGTCGTGCATTTCGCGCTTCGCGACGAGGATGGCGGTTTCCTGGCTGAAGTCGGCCGGCCAGGCGAGCGGCGCGGCCAGTGCCAGCAGGAACGCAGCGATCAGGACGGGGAGTTTCATGGGCGCATCATGGCGCCGGCAAGATTTCAGCGCGGCGCTCTCCGCCTAGTCCATCCGGTGTCGATCAATCGCTACCCTCGCGCACGGCGCTCGAGGCATTCGAGGTACGCGTCGGCGTCCGGCGGCATCTTGTCACGCTGCGAGCGCCACATCGTCTCCGCCAGGCACTCGATGGCTTCGTGGAGCGCCTCGTGCCGTTCCCCCCGGCGGCGTACCAGCGCCTGGAAATGGCCCGCGATGCCGGGCGGCTGGTCGATGGAGAGCTGCTCCTCCACCGCCATGTGCAGGCTCATGTGCAGGAAAGGATTTCCCTCGCGGTAGTCCTTGTCGCGGTAGCGCTCCGGGTCGGAAAGCATTGCGTGATATTCGGGATGCGCCAGGATGACGTCGAGCGCGAGGGTCTCGATGCCGGAGACCGGCTCGCCCGCGCGGTACTTGCGCCACGCCTCGAAGAAGGTGTCTCGCACCTGGTCGCGCGAGGGATCGAACATCAGGCTCTTGTCTTCTTGCGGTACTCGCAGAGATCGCGGATCAGGCACTCCGGACAGCCCGGCTTGCGCGCAACGCAGACGTAGCGCCCGTGCAGGATCAGCCAGTGGTGCGCGTCCTTGAGGAATTCCGGCGGCGTGAACTTGAGCAGTCGATCTTCCACCTCGCGCGGGTCCTTGCCCGGCGCGAGCCCCGTGCGATTCGCCACGCGGAAGATGTGCGTATCGACCGCTACGGTCGGCTGGCCGAACGCCGTGTTCAGCACCACGTTCGCCGTCTTGCGGCCGACGCCCGGCAGCTCCTCCAGCGCCTCGCGGTTTTGCGGCACTGCCCCGCAGTGCTTCTCGAGGATGATCTTCGCTAGCGCGACCACGTTCTTCGCCTTGGTGCGATAGAGGCCGATGCTCTTGATGTATTCCTCCAGCCCGGCAACCCCGAGCTTGGCGAGCTTTTCGGGCGTTGCGGGGAAGAGCTTCGCGGTCGCCAGGTTCACCGACTTGTCGGTCGCTTGCGCCGAGAGCACGACGGCGACGAGGAGCTCGAACGGCGTGCCGTACTTGAGCTCGGTGGTCGGATGCGGATTGGCCGCCCGCAGCCGCTCGTAGATCCTGCGACGCTTCTCCGGGTTCATTTGCGGCCGCTCATTTGCCGAGAAGGGCGGCGAGAATCTGCTTGCGCTCATCGGCGGCATGCGAGCGTACTGCGCTCGCGGCCCGGCGCTCCTGCCGCCGCTTGCCGCGCTCGCCGGCGGCGCGCTTGAGGCCCGGCGTCCACTCGCCACGCGGCGCGGCCATGGCGATGCAATCGACCGGGCAGGGCGCGATGCAGAGCTCGCAGCCGATGCACCAGTCTTCGACCACAGTGTGCATGCAGCCCTGCGCGCCGATGATCGCATCGACCGGGCAGGCGTCGATGCACCGCGTGCAGCCGATGCACGCGGCTTCGTCTACGACGGCCACTGCCTTGCGCTTCATCGCCGCGTGCTCTGCGCGAGCTCGGGATGCACCACTTTGCCCGCCGCGACCTGGATGCCGGTCTTGAGGTCGTCGTCCATCTGTCCGTTCGCGAGGATCTTCACGTAAGGTAACACCGCCTGCTCGAGCGCGAGGCTCGCCGTGCGCGCGCAGGCGGCCGGCAGGTTCGGCACGCAGTAGTGGACCACGCCCTCTTCGATGTAGATCGGATCGCTGTGCGTCGTTTGCCGCGATGTCTCGGCGATGCCGCCCTGGTCGATGCCCACGTCGACGAGCGCCGAGCCCGGGCGCATGGCGGCAAGCATGCTGCGGCTCAGGAGCTTCGGCGAGCGCTGGCCGGGGAGGAACACCGCGCCGATGATCAGATCGGCATCGGTCAATGTCTTCACGTTGAGCGCAGTCACGTACCGCGCCTCGGGGAAGCGTTTGCGAAGGGCATCGAAGCGCCGAGCGCTGCGGGCAAATACGGTGATGCGAGTTCCGAGCCCACGCGCCACGGCAAGCGCGTTGGCGCCGACCGTGCCCGCTCCGAGGATGACCACCTTGCCGGGCGGCACGCCATCGACGCCGGGCAGGAGCACGCCGCTGCCGCCGTTCTGGCGCTGCAGGCACCAGGCGCCGACCTGGACGGCCAGGCGTCCGGCAATCGCCGACATCGGCGCGAGCACCGGATAACGGCCGCTTGCCTGGCCGACGGTGTGATAGACGACGAAGGTAGCGCCGCTCGCAATCGCCGCGTCGAGGAGTTCCGGCTCGGCGGTGAATTGCTGGAAGCCGCAGATCGTCTGGCCGCGGCGAGGCCTCTCGTATTCCTCGGGCTGCAGCTCCTTCACCTTCACGATCAATTCGCAGTCCCACGCGTTGCCGAGCTTGGCACCTGCCTCCAGGTACTGCGCATCGGTGAAGCCGACGCCCGCACCTGCACCTGGCTCGACTACCACGTTCTCGAGCTGCCGGACGGCCGCCGGAGTCAGCGCAACGCGGAACTCGCCGTCCTTTATTTCGCGCGGAATGCCGATGCGCATTCGGAAACGAGCTCCGGTCCCCGGTAGATGAGGCCGGTGTAGAGCTGCACGAGCGAGGCGCCGGCGCGGAATTTCGCCGCCGCATCGGCGCCGGACATGATGCCGCCCGCGCCGATGAGCGCCGCTTCGCCCTTCAACGCGTCAGCGAACGCGGCGAGCACGCGGGTCGCCATTTCGCGCACCGGCGCGCCGGAAAGCCCGCCCGCCTCGTTGGCATGGCGCAAGCCCTCGACGCCCGCGCGCGATAGCGTGGTGTTGGTGGCGATCACGCCGTCTATGCGGTGCCGGCGCACTGCATCGGCGATGGCCTGGATCTCATCGCCGGCGAGATCCGGGGCCACTTTCACGACCAACGGAACCATCCGCCCATGGCGCTGGGTGAGCTCGCCGCGCAGCGTGGTGAGACGCGAAAGCAGGGCGTCGAGCTGGTGAGCCTCCTGCAATGTGCGCAGGCCCTTCGTATTGGGTGAGGAGATGTTGATGGTGACGTAGGCGGCGCGGGCGTAGACCTTCTCGAGGCCGGTGGCGTAATCGTCGATGGCGTGTTCGGCGGGCGTGTCGGCGTTCTTGCCGATGTTGATACCCACCACGCCGTTCCAGCGCGTGCGACGCACGTTGGCGATGAAAGCGTCGACGCCGACGTTGTTGAAGCCGAAGCGATTGATGATCGCCTGCTTCTCTTCGATCCTGAAGAGCCGCGGGCGCGGATTGCCGGGCTGCGCGCGCGGCGTGACGGTCCCGACTTCGATGAAGCCGAAGCCGAGCGCTGCCAGCGCGTCGATGTGCTCCGCGTTCTTGTCGAGCCCGGCGGCGAGGCCGATCGGGTTGGGAAACTCGATGCCCATCGCGAGCACCGGAGTGCGCGGTACCGCGGTCGAGAAGATTCCGGCGATGCCCGCAGCGCGCAGCGCCAGCTGATGGGCGTTTTCTTCGTCGAGGGAGAAAAGAAGCGGTCGCGCGAGCCCGTAAAGGCTCAAGAGGCTTCCCTGCGGCCAAGACGGCGCCAGACGCCGCCCATGAAGCCTTCGATCGGCTCGAATTTCGACTTGTAGGCCATCTTCGGGCTCTCGCGGATCCAGTACCCGAGATAGAGGTACGGCAGGCCGAGGCGCCGGCACTGCTCGATCTGCCAGAGCACGTTGTAGGTGCCGAAGCTCGCGCCGCGGCGGTCGGGCTCGTAGAACGTGTAGACCGACGAGAGCCCGTCGGGCAGGAAGTCGACGATCGACACCATGACGAGCTGCCCGGCGTCGCGGAACTCGATGAGCCGCGTATCGACGCGGCTCTGGAGCAGGAAGTGGGAATACTGGTCGCGGCTGTCGTTGTCCATGCCGCCGCCGGAATGGCGCTTCGACTGGTAGCGCAAATAGAGCGCGTAATGCTCCAGCCGGAACTTGAGCGGCTGCGCATGCGCCACGAGGGCAGCGTGCTGCTTCCAGGCGCGGCGCTGCGAGCGGTTGGAAACGAAGTCCGCGACGGGGATGCGCACCGGCACGCACGCGCGGCAGGCGTCGCAATGCGGGCGATACGTGAAGATGCCGCTGCGGCGGAACCCGGCCTTGACGAGGTCGCCGTAGAGCTCGGTGTTGATGAGATGGCTCGGGGTCGCGACCTGCGAGCGCGCCATGCGATCCGGCAGGTAGCTGCACGGATACGGCGCCGTCACATAGAACTGCAGTACGGCATGCGGCAGGTCGTTAAGTCGTGACACGAGTCCACATTCCTGATGGCTGCGGGTAGTTTACCAAGGGGGCTAGGGCACGCAAAAAGCTGCGGCGCGGGATTTCGCGCCCGCCGAGCGAGGCGAGGAGCGGCGTATGCATCTGGCAATCGATGAGAGGGAAGCCGCGCGCCCTGAGTTCCTGGACGAGCACCACGAGCGCCACTTTCGATGCATCCGTGGCCCGCGAAAACATCGACTCGCCGTAGAACATGCGGCCCAGGGCGACGCCGTAGAGCCCGCCGACCAGCTCGTCGCCGCGCCAGGTCTCGAACGAGTGCGCATGCCCCGCCCGGTGCAGCGCGACGTAGGCGCTGCGCATGCCGCGGCCGAGCCAGGTGCCTTCCTCGCGGTCGGCGCAGCCTGCGAGCACGCGCTCGAACGCGGTGTCGATGCGCACAGCGTAGCCTTTGTTGCGCCCGCTCTTTGCAAGCGAGCGCGAGACTTTGAGCTCGTCGCAGTGCAGCACCATGCGCGGGTCGGGCGACCACCAGAGGATCGGCTCGGCCGCGGAATACCAGGGAAACACGCCGTGCCGATAGGCTTCCAGCAGCCGCGGCACGGAAAGGTCGCCGCCGGCCGCGAGGAGCCCGTTCGGGTTCTTGAGCGCCCGCTCGACCGGCGGAAACGGGTCAGAGCCTTCCAGCCACGCTAGCACTTCACCTGCTGCCGGCAATAGTTTTCGAGCGGCTGGACGATCGAAGTGCCGTCGACGGCTGCGCGAGCCGTGCGCCCGAGTTCCATCTCGAGCCGGAAGGCGTACTTCGCGAAGAATTCATTGAAGAGCTCGCCGCCGAGCGTGCCGACGGCGAAGAGCTCATCGCTCGCCGCGTCGTGTTCCAGCAGGATCGCGGCGAGAGGCTGCGGCGCAGGCCCGGCGAGCACGCGCGCCCCTTCGGCCGGGTCGTACTGGCTGTGCTCCGAGCAGCAGTGGATCACCGAGCCGAAGCGATTGCGCGCGCTCTTTTCCTCCCGGAAGCTGATGAAGCTGATCTCGTGCGTGGGGTAGGTGAGCTTGTGCGCGCAGATGGCCGAGTAGGCGACGATGGAATGGTTCTCGCCCACGCCGCCGGGCCAATCGTAGGGCTTGGCGTCCGCCGTCTTCAGATGCGCCGGCGCCACGGCAGGTTTGCCCAGGTTCAGGAGAAAGCAGGGCGTCGCAGCGTACGGATAGTGAAAGACCAGGTTGCGATTGATCGGGACGTTCTTCGCGAGCAGCGGCGCGCCGCCCGCGTCCACCAGGCGGGCGCGCGAATATCGCCGCGGCTCGGCGTCGTCCGCTAGCGCGTGGCTCGCCGCAGCGGCGGCCGAAGCGGCGCAAAAAGCGAAGAACTCGCGGCGCTGCATCGGCTTAGAGGTTATAGCCTTGCTCGTTATGCAGGACGGTGTCGAGCCCTTCGGTCTCCTCCTCGTGGGCAACGCGCATGCCGACGAGCGCGTCGGTCGCCTTGAGCAGGATCCAGGTCAGCACGCCGGACCAGGCGACGGTGGCCGCGACGCCCGCGAGTTGCACGCCGACCTGTCCGGCCATGCTCTGGCCTTGCGGATAGCCGACGCCGCCCAGGGCAGCCGCGGCGAACACTCCGGTGAGCGTGGTGCCGAGAATTCCTCCGACGCCGTGGACCGGAAAGACGTCGAGCGAGTCGTCGATGCCGAGCACGCGCTTCATGTGATTGGTTGCGAAGAAGCAGACCAGCCCGGCCACGGCGCCGATGGCGAGCGCGCCCATCGGTCCGACGAAGCCCGAAGCGGGCGTGATGGTGCCGAGTCCCGCGACCATGCCGGTGACGATGCCGAGCACGGAGGGCTTGCCGAAGCGCACCCACTCGCAAAACATCCAGGCGAGCGACGCCGTCGCCGCGGCGATGTGCGTGACGAGCATCGCCATCGCCGCCGAGCCGTCGGCAGCGAGCGCGCTGCCGGCGTTGAAGCCGAACCAGCCGACCCACAGCATGCAGGCGCCCGCCACGACCATCGTCATGTTGTGCGGCGGCATCGCCGTCTCCGGGAAGCCGCGGCGCTTTCCGAGGACGAGCGCGCAGATGAGCGCGGCGATGCCGGCGTTGGCATGCACGACCGTGCCGCCGGCGAAATCCATGACGCCGAGCTCCTGCAGCCAGCCGTCGCCCCAGACCCAGTGCGCGACCGGCACATACACGACGAGGAGCCAAAGCAGGCTGAAGATCAGCATGCCGGAAAAACGCACCCGCTCGGCGAAGGCGCCCACCACGAGCGCGGGGGTGATGATCGCGAAAGTCATCTGGTACATGGCGAAGAGCGTCTCGGGAATGGTTCCCCTCACCGTCTTCACGTCGATGCCGGCAAGGAAACTCTTGCCGAGGCCGCCCCACCATGCATTGCCATCGCCGAAGGCCATGCTGTAGCCGACCGCCACCCACGCGAGCGTCACCACGCAGGTGATGGCGAAGCATTGCATCAGCACCGAAAGGACGTTTTTCGTCCGCACCAGGCCGGCGTAGAAGAGCGCGAGGCCCGGCAGCGTCATGAACAGCACCAGCGCCGAGGCGACGATCATCCAGGCGGTATCGGCCTGGTTCAGCTTCGGCGGCTCGGCGGCGAGCGCCAACGGCGCGTACATCAGGAAGATCGGCACGATGCAGCGAAGCGCTTTCACCCAGTTCTCCTCCCTTGTCTAGTTCTTATGCAATGTCCTCGGCATGAAAGCCGAACGCGCCGCGGCCGCGATCGGCGAACCAGTGCTTGAGCGTGAGCCCGACGGTGCGGAAGGCGATCTCCTTCCAGGGAATCTCGCCTTCCTCCATGAGCGCGACCTCGAGCGTCTCTTCACCGGGCTTGAACTCGAGGTTCTTGAGCCGGGCCCGGTAGTAGAGGTGCACCTGGTTCACCCGCGGCACGGAAATGAGCGTAAAGGGCTCGCCCATCTCGATCGCCGCGCCGGCCTCTTCCTGCGTTTCGCGGAACGCGGCCTGCGACGTGGATTCATCGTTCTCCATGAAGCCCGCCGGCAGGGTCCAGTAGCCGTAGCGCGGCTCGATCGCCCGCCGGCAGAGCAGGATGCGCCCTTCGTGGTCGGGGATCGTGCCCACGACGAGCTTCGGGTTCTGGTAATGGATCTCGCCGCACTCGTCGCATACCCAGCGCGGCAGGCTATCGCCCGGCGGCACCCGCTGCACCACCTTCGCGCCGCAATTAGCGCAGAACTTCATCGAGGCTTTTCACCTGCTCGTCGGGCCTGAAGCCGAGTGGGTCTAAGGGGGCGCCGGTGCGATTGATCCAGTAGACGCGCAAGCCGAAGGACTTTGCGCCGATCGCATCCCAGCAGTTCGACGAGACGAAGCCGATCCGCTCCTTCGGCACGCGCAACTGCCGCACCGCCAGCTCGTAGACCTGCGGCGCCGGCTTGTAGGTCCTCAGCGGGTCGACGCTCAGCACCGCGTCGAACCTAAGTCCGGAATTGCGCACCAAGGGATCCAGCATGTCGGGGGAGCCGTTGGATAGAATCGCGCGCTTCGTCTTCAGGCGCTCGAGCGCCGCCGCCACTTCGGGAAACGGCGAGAGGCGCAGATACTCGGCCAGCAGCCCTTCCTCGTGCTCCCGGTGGGAAAGGCCGAGCGCCGCGCAGGAGTAGGCCAGCGCCTCGCGCGTCACTTGCGAGAAGGGGGCGTAGCGCTGCATGAGGCTGCGCTGCCAGGTGTATTCGAGCTGCTTCGCGCGCCAGAGCTGCGAGAGCTGCATGCCCTTGCCGGGGAAGCAGGTTTCGCAGCGCCGAACGACCGAATGGACGTCGTACAGCGTGCCGTACGCGTCGAACACCAATGCGTCGACGGTCATGTAAACTGAATTAAACCATGGTCGATCGCTACGCCGAGCTCTATCGCGCCTATCGGTGGGACGTGCCGGCGCGCTACAACATGGCGAGAATCTGCTGCGGCCAGTGGGCGGCCGACCGTAATCGCTTCGCGCTGTACTGGGAGGACGAGTCCGGCGCGACGGCCGCATATTCGTTCTGGGACATCCAGGTCGCGGCGAATCGCCTGTCGAACGCGCTCGCCGGGCTCGGCGTGCAGCGCGGCGACCGCGTCGCCCTCATCCTGCCGCAGCGTCCGGAGACGGCCATCGCCTACATGGCGATCTTCCAGATGGGCGCCATCGCGCTGCCGCTTTCGCATCTCTTCGGCCCCGACGCGCTCGAATATCGCCTGGCGCATGCCGAAGCGAGCGTGGCAGTCGTAGAGCCGACGACCATCGCGAATCTGTGGGCGGTGAAGGACAAGGTGCCGACGCTGCGGCACGTCATCGGCGTGGGGGGCGCGCGCGAGAGCGGCGTCCACGGCTACGAGGAGCTCCTCGCCAAGGCGAGCCGCACTTTCCAGCCGGTCGACACTGCGGCGAACGATCCGGCGCTGATCGTCTACACGAGCGGCACCACCGGGCCGCCGAAGGGTGCGCTCAAGGCGCACCGCGTGCTGATCGGCAACGTGCCGGGCTTCGTGCATTCGCACGATTTCTTCCCGCAGCGCGGCGACCTGTTCTGGTCGCCGGCGGACTGGGCGTGGACCGGCGGCCTGATGGATGCGCTGCTGCCCTCCTGGATGTTCGGCGTGCCGATCCTCGGCTACCGCGGGCGCTTCGACGCCGAGCGCGCCTTCTACCTGCTCGACAAGTACGGCGTGCGCAGCTCCTTCCTCTTTCCGACGGCGCTCAAGCTGATGATGAAGGCGGTGCCCGAGCCGCGGAAGAAATACCAGATCGACCTGCGCTCGATCATGAGCGCGGGCGAGTCGGTCGGCGTCACCGTGTTCGATTGGGCGAAAGCCGAGCTCGGCGTCACCATCAACGAGATGTTCGGTCAGACGGAAATCAACTACGTGGTCGGCAACTGCCATACCGCATGGCCGGCGAAGCCCGGCTCCATTGGCCGACCGTACCCGGGGCACCGCGTGGCGGTGATCGATGATCAAGGCAAGGAGCTGCCCCCCGGCGAGCTCGGCGAGATCGCCGTGCATCGCTCCTTCAACGGCCAGCCCGACCCGGTTTTCTTCCTCGAGTACTGGAAGAACCCGCAGGCGACGAAAGACAAGTTCATCGGCGGCTGGGGCTGCACCGGCGACCAGGGCAAGACCGACGCCGACGGCTACTTTTGGTACCAGGGACGCTCCGACGACGTCATCAAGAGCGCGGGCTACCGCATCGGGCCCGCCGAGATCGAGAGCTGCCTGGTCAAGCACCGTGCCGTGGCCAACGCCGCGGTGATCGGCAAGCCCGACGAGGCGCGGGGCTCGATCGTAAAGGCGTTCATCGTGCTGCAGCCGGGCGAATCGCCTTCGCAGGCGCTGATCGAGGACATCCAGGGTCATGTGCGCGGGCGCCTCGCGCCCTACGAGTACCCGCGCGAGATCGAGTTCATCGACGCGCTGCCGATGACCACCACCGGCAAGGTCCAGCGCAAGGAATTGCGCAAGCGCGAAGAAGCGAAGCGGCCTAGCTCTTGAAACGCGTCCTGCTGGTCGGCGCCGGCCATGCGCATGCCTGGCTTCTTTCGGCGCTCGCGAAGGAGCCGGTCTACGGAGTGCGGCTGACGCTCGTCTCGCCGCATGCGCGCCAGATCTACTCGGGGATGCTGCCGGGCGTGATCGCCGGGCATTACAAGCGAGCCGAAGCCGAGTTCGACGTCGCGATGCTCGCCGAGCGCGCCTACGCCGAGTTTCTTCCGGCGACGGTCACGGCCCTCGACGCCGACCAGCGGGTCGCTACGCTGAGCGACGGAGCCAAGTTCGCCTTCGACATCGCTTCGCTCAACGCGGGCTCGGTGGTGGCGACCGGCGTGCCGGGCTCGCGAGAGCACGCGCTGCCGGTAAAGCCTTTCGAGCAGCTCGTCGACCGGTTGAAACGAGTCGGACATGTCGCGATCGCCGGCGGCGGCGCCGCAGGCGCCGAGCTTTCGATGGCGCTGCGCTATTGCGGCCGCGAGGTCACCGTCTACTCCGATCGCTCGATGTTTCCAGAGCATTTTGCGCGCCGCGTCGAGCGGCGCCTGCGACGCATAGGAGTGGATTTCCGGCCCGGCATGCGCGTGGACGCCATCGAGCCGGGACCGCTGGTCATCGCCGGTACCGCGCGGCAGCAGTTCGATCTCGTGCTTTGGGCGACCGGCCCGGCGCCGCTCGGCTGGCTGCGCTCGAGCGGCCTCGCGCTCGACGACGCGGGCTTCGTGCGCGTCGATCGTGCGCTGCGCAGCGTCTCGCATCCGAACGTCTTCGCAGTGGGCGATTGCGCGGCGCTTGGCGAGCCGAAGTCGGGCGTGCACGCCGTGCGCCACGGCATGCTCCTCGAGCGCAACCTGCGGCACGTCGCTGCCGGGACGGCGCTCGAAGCCTACGAACCGCAGCAGCGCGCCCTGTTCATCATGAGTTGCGGCTCGCGTTACGCGACTGCAGTGCGCGGTAGCTGGAGCGCCGAAGGGCGCTGGGTCTGGTGGTGGAAGAACGCGATCGACCGGCGCTGGATGCGCCGCCTTAACGCGACTCGCAGTTAACCCTTGCGGGCGCTGACGAGGATTTTGCCGTCCGCTTCGACGACGATCTCGCCTTTCTGGTTCTTCGCAGTTCCGCGCAGGACGCATATCCCGCCCTTGTGCTTGGGCTTGTCCAGCTTCTCGATCACGGTCCACTCGGTCGTCAGCGTGTCGCCCGGCCGCACGGCTTTCCTGAAGCGGCAGGCGTGCTCGAGATAGGCGATGGCGGTTCCCGAAAAGTACATGCCGACCGGCGCGGAGACGAGGGCGCTCGTGAACGGCCCGTGCAGGATGCGCCCGCCGAACATCGAGCGGCGCGCGAACTCCTCGTCGACGTGCAGGGGGTTGAAGTCGCCGAAGAGCCCCGCGCCGAGGACGAGGTGCGCCTCGGTCACGGTCACGCTCGTGCCGAACTGCTCGCCTATCCTGACCTCGTCGTACCACTTGCCGGGAAACATGGCGCAAAAAAAAGCGCCGTCCTCGGACGGCGCCTCTTCTCCCTGAAGTTCCCTTAGTTCGTCAGCCGGGCGAGCTGGATCAGTTCCTCGATCGAGGGCGCCTGGGCCACGGCCACGCGCTCCGCGGATTCCTTGCCGCGCACCACGATCGTCAGGCCCTTGCCGCTCCTCACGTCGAACCAGCGGCCGCCGATCTTCTTGCCGTTCAGGTCGTGCAGCACGCTGCCGCCGCGCACTCGCTCTTCGTAGCCGACGATGCGGCCGCGGTCGTCAAAGCGCGGAACGAAGAGGGCGATTTGCGCCAGTTCTTCGCCGGTCTGCTGGTCGCGCACGGTGTCCTTGTAGCCGACGACATGGCCTTGGGCGTTCCTCAGCTCTTCATGCGCCATCGACTTCGTGTCGAGGACCGCGCAGCCGCCGGCCGCGAGGCCGAGGGCGAGAATCGCTGCTGTGCTGATCAGTGTTTTCATGGTGTCGCCTTTAGTTCTTGTTGTCCAAACTTCGGCGCGACTGTACGCCTTAGCCACACCGGACGCAAAGGCAATTTAGCGCTGTGCACTAATTCATGCGCCTAAGTCACTGATCGAACGTCGTTTTCGTTCACCGAAACAACGTGAAATCCGACCAGCCGACGAACGGTGCCCCGCGGTCTATTTGCGGCCGCGCTTTGCCTCGATCGCCTCGATTTCGTCCATTACGCGGTTCATCCGGGCGATGACGGCCTGGTAGGGTGCGGGCTTCGCCAGGTCGACCCCGGCCGCCTTCACGAGCTCATACGGATAGTCGGAGGAGCCCGCGCTCAGGAGCTTGAGGTAACGCTCGCGCGCGCCGGGTTCGCCCTTCAAGACCCGATCGGCGAAGAGCGAGCTCGCGGCGATGGAAGTGGCGTACTGGTACACGTAGAACGTGTAATAGAAGTGCGGGATGTAGGCCCACTCGATGGTGTAGGTGTCGTCGATCTTCATCACGCCTTCCTTCTCGCCGTGATAGCGGCGCAGGATGTCGCCGTAGATCTGCGAGAGCTTCTTGCCCGAGAGCGACTCGCCCTTGTCCACGCGCGCGTGGATGTCGCGCTCGAACTCGGCGAACATCGCCTGGCGGAAGAACGTCCCGCGCAGGCCCTCGAGCGCCGAGCCGAGGTAGAGCAGGCGCTCGTCGTCGTTCTTGGCATTCTTCAGCGCATCCTCGAGCAGCATTGCCTCGTTGAACGTGGAGGCGATCTCGGCCACGAACGTGGCGTAGTCCGAGTTGATGAACGGCTGCGCCTTGTTCGTGTAGTAGGAGTGCATCGCGTGGCCCCACTCGTGGGCGACCGTCGACACCGATTCGTAGTTGTCGTTGTAGTTCATCAGCACGAACGGGTGCACGTCGTAGGCCGAGCCCGCCATGTGCGCGCCGGACTGCTTGTGGGAACGCGGATAGGCGTCCATCCAGCGGTTCTCGAAGCCCGTGCGCATGGCCTTGACGTAGTCCTCGCCGAGCGGCTTCACGGCCTCGAGCACCATGCGCTTGCCTTGATCCAGCGGATAGCTGAGCGAGCTCTGGACGAGCGGCGGATAGATGTCGTAGTAGCGCATCTCGCCGTCCTTGATGCCGAGCATGCGGCCGCGCAGGCGGAAGTAGCGATGCAGCGTCGGCAGACCTTTATTGGTTTCCGCGATGAGCGTGTTGTAGACCGCGGGCGGAATGCGGTTCGCGTCGAGGGAGCGCGTGAGCGTGTCCGGATACTTGCGCACCTTCGTATAGACCGCGTCCTTCTTCAGGCTTTCGGCCAACGTCACGCCGTAGGTGCGCTCGAACTCCTTCCACTTCCCCCAGAAAGCGTCGAACACCTTCTTCCGATCATCGCGGTTGGCCACCTCGCGGTACTGCGTGTAGGCAGACTGGTCGAGCTTCACTTCCTTGCCGTCCGAGAGCTTCACCGTCGGCCAGGGCATGTCGGCGTTCGACAGGATGTTGTAAGTCGAGCCGGCGGCGTTGCTGGAAAGCTCGAAGGTCGCGACGATGCCTTCGCCGCGCGCATCCAGCGTGTGCGGCGCCATGCGCACGATGTCGTCGAGCGTGTGCCGGTAGATCGCGAGCGATAGGTCGCCCTTGATGAGCGCTTCCACCTTGGCGCGTCCAAGCTTCAGCACCTCGGGCCTCAGGAACGCAGTCGCCTCGGAGTGCTCCGCACCGAGCGCGTGCGACTTCTCCTGAAGCTCCAGGCTTTCCGGCTTGCCGGTGTCTTCCGAGAGAAGCTCGGACGCATACGTCTCGAGGCGCGCATAGCGCTTGGTGAAATCGCTATACGCGTCGAGGCAGCTCTTCAGCCGGACCGTCGAATCGCCGAGATGCCCACGGCAGGCGCCGAATGACTTCAGCTGCGATTGGAGCTTGGCCGCATCCTGCTGCCATGCGGCGACCGACGGATACATGTCGGAAAGGTTCCAGCGGTCCTCGGGACGCTCGGTGGCGGCAAGCGCCGACCCGGCGGCGAAAGCAAGAATGACGATGGATGTACGCATAGGGCGCGCAGTCTAGGCGGTATCGGCGGCGCGCGGCAACCCGCGCGACGAAAGCGGGACTGGCGCCGACGAAAATCGTTATTGGCCGACGAACCGGGACATGGCACCCCGGACACGAATCGAACGTGCGACCTGTCCCTTAGGAGGGGACTGCTCTATCCACTGAGCTACCGGGGCCCGTCGGCGCGCGATTTTACGCCCTACCTGCGCGCTACTCTTCGTCGGGTTTGGTGATGATGACCGTCACGCCCTCGGAGGTATTCGTGCCGCGGCTGCGCAGGTCCGAGTACTTGACGCCGACGCGCCGGCCGTTCACGTCGCGCAGCACGGTGCCGGGGGCCATTGGCTCCTCGTAGCCGATGATCTTGCCGCTCTCGTCCCGGCGCGGCGTGAAGTAGACGATGTTCTCGTACATCTCGCCGGTCGTCGCGTCGCGCAGCATCTCCTTTTGCCCCACGACGTGGCCCTGTTCGTTCTTGATGAGCTCGGGGCCGCCGCGGGCGTAGCGGTATTCCACCGGGGTGGCGCAAGATGCCGCGAGAAGGAGGAGAGGGATGAGCGTCTTGTGGGTGATCATATGGGACTGCAAGCTACGCTTGCGTTGCGGCACAGTCAAAGGTATTAAGGCTCGCCCGCCCGGATGCTTCACCGACTATTCCGTCTCTTGTCGACCGTAGCGCTCGTCGCGCCCGCGGCGCCGGCATGGGCGCAGAGCTGGGGCTGGGACGACGGCACGGTGCCTTACGTGCAGACGCCGATGGAGATCGTCGAGCGGATGCTGCGCATGGCCGAGGTGCGTCCCGGCGACTCGGTGATCGACCTCGGCTCGGGCGACGGCCGCATCGTCATCGAAGCCGCGAAAAGGGGCGCGCGCGGCCTGGGTGTCGATCTCGACCCGGGCCTTGTCAAGCTCGCCGGCCGCAATGCGCTGGCGGCCGGCGTGGCCGATCGCGCGCGATTCGAGGTGCGCGACATCTTCCAGACCGATCTCTCGGGAGCGACGGTCGTGACGATGTACCTGCTGCCGGACTTCAACGCGAAGCTCCTGCCGCGGCTCGTCGCGCTCAAGCCCGGCACGCGCATCGTGTCGCACGACGGCGGCATCGGCG
>DASQGW010000118.1:0-1589 GCA_035632415.1 Burkholderiales bacterium
CGAGCCGTTCGTGCCGCAGCCGCGGCCGAGCGAGCCGCCGAAGGTCCTGATCATCGACGACTCGCAGGACATGCGCGAGCTGCTCTCGCTGCACCTGCGCAATGCGGGCTATCGGATCGTCACGGCGGAGGACGCGGTCACGGCAGGTCACGCCGTCGCGGAGTCGGTGCCCGACCTCATCATCTGCGACTTCAAGATGCCGTTCATGGACGGCGTCGATTTCATCGCCGCGCTGCGTGCCGACGCCACGATCCCGGACATCCCCGTGATCTTCATCACCACACGCGAGCACGCCGCCGAGCTCGCCGGCAAGACCTTCGGGTTTCCGCTGCTCACCAAGCCGCTCGTCGTCGACGACCTCCTCGCGAGGGTGGCCGGGCAGCTGCGGCGTTACGCCGAGGCCTGATGGTCGAACTGGAGATCGACGGCTGGCGCACCGAAGCGCCGCGCTCGAGCTGGTGCTGACGCGCTACCACGACCCTCAATCGATTCCCGGCTGAAGGAGAGCGTGTCACTTCATAGCGGAGACGACCATGAGCAGCCTGCAGCTCGGATTCGATGCCTACCTGCCGAGGGAGATCGCCGAGAAGGTGCAATCGGTCGGCGTGACGAAAGCGCACCTCTCCTTCCTGCAGACCGCCATGCTCGGCATGTGCGCGGGCGGCTTCATCGGCCTCGGCGCCCTTTACTACACGCTGGTCGTTTCCGACGCGTCGCTCGGCTTCGCCGCGACGCGCGTGCTCGGCGGCCTCGTCTTCTCGCTCGGCCTGATCCTCGTCGTGGTCGCGGGCGCCGAGCTCTTCACCGGCAACAACCTGATGGTGATGGCGTGGGCCGACCGCAAGATCACCACGGCGGAGCTCGCGCGCAACTGGATCATCGTCTATGCGGCGAATGCGTTCGGCGCCATGGGACTCGCGCTCGCCGTCTACCTGGCCAACCACGGCGCAATGAACGGCGGCGCCGTAGCCGTCACCTACGTGAAGATCGCCGCCGCGAAGACGGCGCTACCCTTCGGCGAAGCGTTCTTCAAGGGCCTCCTGTGCAACCTGCTCGTCTGCCTCGCCGTGTGGCTCGCGCTCGCCGGCCACACCGTGGTCGACAAGATCCTCGCCATCGTCTTTCCGATCTCGGCCTTCGTCGCCGCCGGCTTCGAGCACAGCGTGGCCAACATGTATTTCATCCCGCTGGGGCTTCTCTATGCCGACTCCGTCACCCTGCCGGCGAGCGTGAACGTCTCGGCGCTGAGCTGGGGCGGCTTCGTCGGCAATCTGGTGCCGGTCACGCTGGGCAATATCGCCGGCGGCAGCCTGATGGTCGCCGCGGTGTACTACGTCATCTACCGGCGCGGCGTGCTCGCCGCGCCGCGCGCCGCGGCCGAGCGCACGCGCGCCACCGACTCGCCGTCTGCGGACGAGGCGAGAAGCCGCCCGGCATCCGCCGCCGCAAGCGGCGGCGAGCATAGATAGCCCTGCAGCTCGTCGCAGCCGAGGTCGGCGAGGAAGGCGCGCTGCGCCGGCGTCTCGACGCCCTCGGCGATGATCTTCAATCCGAGGCTGTGCCCCATGGCGAGGATGGCCCGCGCGATC
>DASQGW010000119.1:0-1712 GCA_035632415.1 Burkholderiales bacterium
ATCGTGCGTGGCGAGCCGCTGCAGCTTCTGCATCTCGCGCACGAGCGCGCTGACGTCGCGGCCGGCGCACAGGAAGTGCGTGATGCGACCGTTCGGCCCGCGCAGCGGCCGGATCAGCTCCTCCTCGTGGAAGAGCGCGCCATTCTTGCGACGGTTGACGAAAATGCCGCGGTAGGGCTTGCCCTTGCGCAGCCGCTGCCATAGGCGCCGGTAGAAGGCGGCATCCTGCCGGCCCGACTTGAGGAGCGCCGGCGTGCGCCCGAGCACTTCGGCGCTGCGGTAGCCGGTAAGGCGCTCGAAGGCCGGGTTGACGTACTCGATCACGCCCTTTGCATCGGTGACGAGCAGCGCGTCGGGCCATTCCCGCGCAAACCAGCCGGCAAATGCGGCGGCGACTCTTTTGCGCATGCCCCCAGTGTCCGCCTCTGCGCCCGAGCGGAGTTGAGCCGCGTCAAGCCTAGTGCTCCATCACCTGCAGGGGCATCAGCGCCACGCCCAGGCGCTTCTCGAGGCGCGCGTGGAGGGCGCCGAACCCGGTGCGCGCCGGGTCGAAGGCGAACGACACGGTCAGCAGATCCGCCGACACTCGCGCCGTGCCGCGATCGACCGCCGGCACCGAATAGACCGCCCGCTGCAGCGCATGGCGGCTGGGCACTGCGCCGTCGACCTGCATGAAGACGACCACGTGCTTGCGCGCCAGCGCGTGCGTCACGACGGCGTGGTCGTACGTCGCGGCGATCTTGTCCTCGACGCAGTAGCCGCAGGCGAGCGCCTCGCCCGATGCGAGGAGGAGGAGGGCAGCGAGCTCAATGGCCCGCATGGGATTGCACCGAGCCCGCGGGCTGCGCGTCGTACCACTGGAAGTACTTCAGGTACTGGCGGATCTCCTGCTCGCTCAGGTTCTGGTTGGGCATCGGAATGTTGTTATTTTCCTTGAGGAGCGCCTTCGCGTCGGCGTCGCTCTCGAGCATCTTCTCCGGCGACTTGAGCCAGCGCGTGATCCAGTCGGCGCTTCGGCGTTTCGTCACGCCGGCGAGGTCCGGGCCGAGCTTGCGGCCATTGCCCATCGAATGGCAGGCGAAGCACTTGCTCTCGAAATCGCTCTTGGCTCGCAGCGCCTCGGGATCGGTGGGCAGGGCGGAAGCCGAGAAGTTATGGTGCTCGAGCTCGCTGCGCGGAGGCTTGGCCTCGGTGGAGACGAGGCCAACCGCGCCCTGCGAGGCGTTGGCGAAGTGGTGATCGACCATGATGTAGGAGCCCGCCTCGGGAATCACGAACTCGACGATCGCACTGCTGGACGAGCCAAGCAGCACGGTCTGCATGCCGCGGAACTGGTTGTCCGGGTTGCCATCCATCCAGACGCGGTCGAAGATCGTGCCGACGACGTGAAAGCTCGAGGTCTTGCTCGGGCCTACGTTCAGCACGAAGAGGCGCACCCGCTCCCCGGGCTTCGCCGCAAGCGGTGAATCCACCATGCTGTTGAATCGGCCGTTGAAGACGGTGTAGTTCGGACGCGCTGCGCGGACGGCGTCGCCGTCGAGCGTGTAGACCTGCTCCTTCGTTCCCTTCGTAGGCGCTTTCGCGTAGAACTCGCTCTGGATCACGACGTACTCGCGATCGGCCTTGGTCGGATAGCCGTTCCTCGGCTCGACCACCACGGCGCCGTACATGCCGGAGGCGATGTGCTCGAGGATCATCGGCGTGCCGCAGTG
>DASQGW010000120.1:0-11064 GCA_035632415.1 Burkholderiales bacterium
CCAATGAAGGCGTACCCAATAAGCGCGACTCCGAGCCAGCGCCCCCAGCGACTTTCTCTGAGGCTCTTGAGGCACAAAAGAAGAAGAAGGCAGATGGAAGTGATAACGCTGCCGAGAGCGCGTCCACCGGAATAAAGCCCGGAGAATGGCTTGTCATAGTTCTTACCGCTGGTCTTGTAATCACAAACTGGCTGCTGGTAACCGGCGCGCAAGACACCGCGCAAAGGCAACTGCGCGCCTACATATCCGTGCGGGTTATATCTGTCGGTCGCGTGGCCCTTGGTCAGGATGGCTACGCCCGTTTGATGATTAAGAACCATGGGCAAACGCCAGCCGAAAAACTGGTTGTTCATTCGTCCATAGACGTATTCCCGTACCCGATACCCCGTGGTCACGTCTTTCCAGAGGCCCCAGTACGAGAGGGACGAAACGCCACGCTGCACCCTAGGCAATATCTCAAGGGCGGAGCGTCTTCCAACGAGCGATTTACCCCGGAACAAATGACATTGATCGACGCCGGTAAACACAGGGCTTACGTATTTGGCGTCGTTAAATACCTTGATGCTTTCAATGAACCTCGGACGACCAACTTCTGCTGGTCTATCAAGGACGACGCTGGCACCCCATTTCTGGAGCCAGCCCCAGTACATAACGACGCAACATGACAAGGCCAGTAAGGTGCAGAGGACTAGGCCCACTTTAGCTAAGTACATACTTTCGGAAAATTCCTACACGCGAATAGGAATTTCGGGGACATACCCGCTACGCGAGGGCGGGCACACTCCGTGGGTGAAGGTCTTCCTCGTCGAGGATTCGGCGATCCTGCGCCAGCGCCTGCTCTCGATCCTCGCTTCCGTTCCGGGCGCGGTCGCGTGTGGCCATGCGGCGGGCGCGACCGAGGCGATCGCCGCCATCGAGGAAGCGAAACCCGACGCCGTCGTGCTGGATATCCAGCTCGAGAGCGGCAGCGGCTTCGACGTGCTGCGCGCCGTAGGTGCGAGCACCGCCGTCTATGTCCTCACGAACTTCGCGAACGACGCCTATCGGCGCAAGGCCCAAAGCCTCGGCGCGCGCGGCTTCTTCGACAAGAGCACCGAGGTCGAAGGCCTGCGCCAGGCGCTCGTGCAGGCGAGTGCATAGGAATCGTCCGACGCTGAATTCAGCCGCCGCCGATAGTGCGGCGCCGGGCGGGCCCGCAGACTGCGGGCCATGCAAGTGTTCCTCGTCGAAGACTCACCGATGGTGCGGCAACGCCTCGAGGCGCTGCTCACCGAAGTACCCGGCATCGAGATCGTCGGGCGCGCCGCCGGCGCGCAGGTCGCGATTCGCGACATCCTCGAAGCAAGACCCGACCTCGTGGTGCTCGATGTCCAGCTCGCCGAAGGCTCCGGTTTCGACGTGCTGCGTGCGCTGCACGCCCAGGCGCCCGAGCTCGGCGTGGTGATGCTCTCCAACTATTCGTCCGACCCGTACCGGCAGATCGCCGAGCGGTTCGGTGCGCGTGCCTTTTTCGACAAGACCAGGGAATTCGAGCGGGTTCGCGATGCCCTCGCGCAGTTCGCTCAGCCAAGCACCACCACGCAGTGAATGAACCCAGGGGAGATGCCATGCAAGCCGTCGTCGAGTTCCGCAGAGAACGGAAAGAGCGTTTCGTGAACCAGCCTGTGCCCTACAAGCACGAGGTGAGCTGCTCGAGCTGCAACCTGCGCGAGCTCTGCCTGCCCGGCGGCGTGTGCATGGAGGACTTGGAGCAGGTGCAGAACATCGTCTACGCCCGCCGGCGCGTGAAGCGCGGCGAGAGCATCTTCGGCACGGGCGACGACTTCAGCGCGATCTACGCGATCCGCAGCGGCACCTTCAAGACGAGCGTGGTCGACGGCGAAGGCCGCGAGCAGGTGACCGGCTTCTTCATGGGCGGCGAGCTCCTCGGCATGGAAGGCATCGGCGCCGGCAAGCACTCGAGCACCGCGGTCGCGCTCGAGGACAGCGAAGTCTGCGTGATGCCCTACTCGCTCGTCGAATCGATGGCCCACGACTACCCGCAGCTGCAGCGCCACCTGCATGCGGTGCTTTCGCGCGAGATCGTGCGCGACCACGGCGTGATGATGCTGCTCGGCTCGATGCGCGCCGAAGAGCGCCTGGCGGCGTTCCTCTCGAATCTTTCCAAGCGCTTCCTGCGCCGCGGCTACTCGCAGTCGGACTTCCACCTGCGCATGACGCGCGAGGAGATCGGCAGCTACCTCGGCCTCAAGCTCGAGACGGTCAGCCGGCTTTTCTCGCAGTTCCAGAAGGACGGCCTGATCGAGGTCGAGCAGAAGCACGTGCGCATCGTCGACATCGCCGGCCTCGAGAAGATCCTCATCGGCACGCACTGAGCGCCATGGATGCGCCGCACTTCAGCATCAAGGTCCACGATCTGCCCGATGCCGAAGCCTGTGTGAGGGGCATGCAGCGCGAGGCGCGCGCCCTGGCCGGCCGCTACCCGACGCTCACCGCCTTCCACTTCGGGCTCGCGCGGCACGGCGCGCAGTACGAAGCCCATATCGACCTGCACTTCCCGCAGCACCAGGTCATCGTCAACGCCACGGCGCCCACTACCGAGCGCGCCGTGCGCGACGTGCTCGCGAAAGCGGCCGCTGAGTTGACGCGGGTTGCCTCGCGCGACCCGTCGGTGGGCTCGCCTCGCGAGGCCGCCGTTCCGGCCGCGGCTGCCTAGTCGGCCCGCCGCAAGCGCCGGCCGATCGTGTAGGCGATCAAGCCGATATTCAGAAGACGGATGATCTCGTCGCTGCTCTCGGCGAGCGCCGAGCGGTGCTCATGCGAGCCCTCTACGAGCGCCGCGCGATCGGCCTCGAGCTCGGCAAGGCTTGCGCCGAATGCCGCCGGCTTGACCGCCAGCTCGCGACGCACTCGCACGACGGCATAGCAGGCAGCCGCGCCGAAGAGCGCCGCCAGCACCGTGGCGGTGATCAGGCGGTTCGCTTCGCCGGCGGCGATGATCACTGCGGCCGATCCGATCGCGAGCGCGAGCACGGCCAGGAAGAGCGCCGCGCAACCGCCCAGCACGATGAAAGCGAACCGCGCCAGCTCCTCGCGACCCTCGGTCGCGAGGAGTCCGAGCCGCGCATGCGCAAGCCCGGCGACGCTGCCGGCCAGCATGCGCACGGGGTTCTGCATTATTTATTGCGGCCGATCAGCAGCCCGACCAGGAGGCCCACGCCCGCAGCCATGCCCGCCGTAGCCCACGGATGCGCATGCACCTGGCCATCGACCTCGCGCGCCGCTTCCTTCGCCCGCGTGCCGAGGTCCTCGCCGAAGACCTGCAGCCGCTCGCGTGCCACGCGCACGGAATCCTCGGCCTTGGCGCGGACGCGCTCGATGCGCTCGCCCGTCTGGCTGGTGGTGGCCTTGATCAGGTCTTCCGCGTCGACGATGACGGTCCTCATGTCCTTGACCAGCTTCTCGGTGTTGACGTTGTTCATGGCATCTCCTAGATCTCTTCCTCCAGTTCTCATGCTAGGCGCATGGGCAAAGGCGTTATTGACTCATCTCAATCACGGTGCGCGTAGCGCCAGAGGTCGTAGACGGCCACCGCTCCCGCGCCGGCGCAGGCGGCGAGCGCGAGATCGCTCAGCGACGGCGCCGTAAAGCGGAAAATGGCCGCCACCTGCGGCACATAGAGGGCGCAGGCGAGCGCAGCGAGCGTGCCCGCGATGATGATCCACAGCGCCGGGTTGGGTTGTCGCAGCGCGTGCACGATCAGGCGCTCGCGCGAGCGATACGCGAGGATCATCGCGAGGTTGCCGAAGACGATGGCGGAAAAGCCGATGGCGCGCGCCTCGCCGTCGCCGTGCCCGCTCGCGAGCGCCCAGAGGTAGATGCCGGCCACGCCGGCAAGCACCGCGGCGCCGAGGGCAAAGCTCGCGGCCAGCATGCGCGCATCGAAGAGCGCGGCCTGGGGGTTGCGCGGCGGCCGCCGCATGGCGCCTTCTTCCGACGGCTCCGCCTCGAAGGCGATCGAGCAGGCCGGGTCGATCACGAACTCGAGGAACACGATGTGCACCGGAAAGAGCACCAGCGGCCCGCCGGAGACGAGCGGCAGGAAAGCCATGCCCGCGGTCGGCACGTGCACCGACACGATGTAGCGCATCGCCGCGCGGATGTTCTCGTAGATGCGCCGGCCGAGGCGCACCGTCTCGACGATCGAGCCGAAGTCGTCTTCCAGGAGCACGAGCGAGGCGGCCTCGCGCGCGACATCGGTGCCGCGCCGGCCCATGGCGACGCCGATGTGCGCGCTTTTGAGCGCCGGCGCGTCGTTTACGCCGTCGCCGGTCATCGCCACGACCTCCCCGGCGGCCTTGTACGCGGCGACGAGGCGCAGCTTCTGCTGGGGTGCGATCCGGGCGAAGACGCTCACCTCGCGCACCGCGCGGGCGAGTGCCGCATCGTCCATGCGCTCGATTTCTGCGCCGGTCAGCACGCCGCCCGCGTCGAGGCCGGCCTGGCGCGCGATCTCGAGCGCGGTCCCGGGGAAATCACCGGTGATCATGACGACGCGGATGCCGGCGCCGCGGCACATGGCCACCGCTTCGGGCACGGAGGCGCGCAGCGGATCGGCGAGCGCGACGAAACCGAGCCAGCGGAAGGCGTACGCCGCCGGATCGTCGAGTATGGCCGGCGAAACGGCTTCGGCAACGCCGAGCAGCCGCCAGCCCCGCTTCGCCGCCCGCTCCACCTCGCCGAGGAGCTCGAGCTGTCCGCAGAGGCGCAGGACCGTCTCGGGCGCGCCCTTCAGGGCCACCTGGAGCGTGCCTTCGGCCGAGCGCCAGGCATGGCACACGGCGAGGAACTCGCGCGTCATCGGATAGTCCCGCTCGAGCCGCCACGAGCCGCGTCGGGCGATGGCGTCGGGGCTCGCTGCGGCGACGATCGCCCGGTCCATGACGTCGAAAGCATCCAGCTCGCAGGCGAGCGCCGCAGCATCGACGACCGCCTGGGGCGTCTCCACGACGCGCATGCGGTTCTCGGTGAGCGTGCCGGTCTTGTCGACGCAAAGCACGGTCGCTGCGCCGAGCATCTCGATCGCCGGCATGCGCCGCGTCAGCACGCCGCGGCGCGAGATGCGCCAGGCGCCGAGCGCGAGGAAGACCATCAGCACCACCGGAAATTCCTCCGGCACGAGCGCCATGGCGAGCGTGACGCCGGACAGGACCGCGTCGAGCCAGCCGCCGCGCAGCGCGAAATCGAGCACGGCAAGCGCGATGCAGACGCCGACCGCTCCCGCAGCGACGATCTTCACCAGGCGCCTCGTCTCGCGCTCGAGGCTCGTCTCCCCGGCTTCGAGCGTCGCAAGCGAGACGCCGATGCGGCCGAGCTCGGTGCGCGTGCCCGTAGCGTCGACTTCCGCGAGGCCTTGTCCTTTGACGACCAGCGTGCCGGAGAAGACGCGCTCGGACGCGCTCTTCGCCACGGGCAGCGACTCGCCCGTGAGCAGGGACTCGTCGAGCTCGAGCTCGTTCGAAGTGCCCACGCGTCCGTCGGCGGGCACGCGGTCGCCCTCCGAGAGCACCATCAGGTCCCCGCGCACGACCTGCGCGCCGGCAATGCGCTGGCGCTCGCCATCGCGCACGACGAGCGCGCGCGGGCTCGAGAGCTCGCGCAGGGCTTCGAGTGCCTGCTCGGCCTTGCGCTCCTGCAGGATCGTGATCACTGCGATCACGACGATGGAAGCCGCGAGCACCAGCGCCTCCCGCAGGTCGCCCAGCACGAGATAGATCGCGCCGGCCGCGATCAGCAGCAGGAACATGGGCTCCGTCGCGACGTCGAGCGCGATGCCGAGCGACGAGCGCCTGTCGGGCGAGGGCAACACGTTGGGCCCCTCGAGCGCCAGGCGGCGGCGCGCTTCAGTGCTCGTGAGTCCGGTCACGGTTTGATGCCCATCAAGATGATGCCTCGCCTCTTGCGAACAATGCACAGATGGAAGCCCGCATCGCCGAGTATCCGGCACATCTTGCGCGGCAGCGCCGCCTCGCCGACGGGCGCACGGTGCTGATCCGGCCGGCGCGGGGCGAGGACGAGGCGGCCGAGCGCGCCTTCTTCGGCACGCTGTCGGACGCGACGCGGCGGCTTCGCTTCCAGCGCTTCAGCGGCGCCCTCACCGCGGAGCTGATCCATTTCTATACGCACATCGACTACGACCGGCACATGGCCTTCGTCTGCGAGTTCGACGGCCGGCTGGTGGGCGATGCGCGCTACGTGGCGAATCCGGGCACGCGCAGCTGCGAGCTCGGCATCGTGATCGCCGACGACTGGCATCACACCGGCATCGCGCAGCTCCTCATGGACGCGCTCGTACGCGCGGCGCAGGCGCGCGGCTTCGAGACCATGGAGGGACTCGTCCTCGCCGGCAACGTCGACATGCTCGGCTTCGTGAGAGAGCTCGGTTTCGAGGCGAAGCCGGCGCCCGAAGACCCGACGCTCGTCCGCATCGGCCGCAAGCTCTAGTGCGCGTGGTTCTCGAGGCCTAGCGCTGCCGCGGCGCGGTAGTGGATGGCGCATTCGGGCTCGCGGCCGCGCACGACGCGCTGGCCGGCAAGGCCGCCGCGCCGCTCGGTGACGACGGTCGCCTGCCCCTCCTCGCCCTCCGTATCGTCGGAGAAGAAGATCACCACCCAGTCATAGGTGCGATGCAGCTCGTGCGCGCGCTCGGTGTTGGAGAAAAGCGCGGTGAAATGATACGGGCCGTAGCGCGTATGCAGCACCGGCAGCCAGGCTTTAGCTTCGGGATTGAAGCGCCGCGGCGCGATCCGCGGGAGGAGCCCTGCGCGAGCCTTCTCGCGGTACTCCCGGTCGATGTCCAGCAAGAGATCGACACCCGGCTGGCTCATGAACAAAGTCTAGGCTGCGGCGCGCACGCCGTGTTGATGCAAGTCAATCTCGCGCATGCGCTCGATCGCGTCGCGCACAAGCCGGTACTTGACGCGGTTGACGGTCATGTCGCGGAACCAGTTGACGAGGTCGCCCCACGGGTCGTTGATCTTGCCCAGGCCCGAGATGAAGGCCACCACGGTGCCGATTTCGATCCTGCCCTGCACTACGTACCAGCCACCGACGGCAAGCGCCGCCGCGACGCCGACGTGGTGCGTGAGATTCATGAGGAAGTTCATCGTGAACTTGAGCTGGTACATGCCCATGTGCAAGGTGAACACGTGGTCGATGCGCGCCTGCTGTGCATGGCTCGCCGCCGAGCGTGCGGCGCCATCGCGCACGATGCCGTCGCTCACTTCGCGCATCGTCAGCACGCGGCGCTCGACGCGGCGGTTGATCGCCGCCTGCAGGAGCGGCACGAAGCCGATCTGCGGCGCGAAGACGAGGAAGGAGAGCGCCGCGAGCCAAGAATCGAGATACACGAGGTAGCCGAACACGGCGACGAGGATGCCGCCCTGAAGCAGCGGCTCCGACACCGCGGCGCCGACGAAGCCGCCGATCGGCTCGACCTCGGAGAGCACCATGGAAAGCTCGATCCCTTCGGAGCCGCGCGGACTCGAAGCGTCGAGCGCCGCACGCCGCAGGTGCCGGACGGCGCTCTCGCTCACCCAGCCGCGATAGATGTTGAGCGCGAGCTTGATCCCGCCCTCGGCGAGCGCCACGACGATGTAGGCGATGGCGAGCGCGAGGATCGGGGCGAAGCGGCCGCCGTACGCCGCGTCGTTGACGATGCGCCGCTGCAGCTCGAGCGGCACCGCGGTCAGCAAGAAGACGAGGGTCGAGAGGCCGGCGAGCGCGAACTGGTGCCGGCCGCTCTGGCGGCCGATGTAGCCGGCGAGCGTCTCCGGCATCCTCATGGGAGCCATCCTCTCGTCTGGAGGTGCGCGAGGATGCGCTCCGCCGACTGGCGCGGCGTGCTGCGCTCGCCGTGGACCACGACTTCGGGCGCGAGCGGCGCCTCGTACGGCGCGTTCACGCCGGGCATGCTGCCGCCGGTGCGATAGAGGCGCTTCGGGTCGCGCTGCCTGCACACCTCGAGCGGCGTGTCGACGTAGACCTCGCAGAAGTGGGCAACGCGGCCGCGCGCCGCGTCGCGGTAGCGCCGCCGGTTCGCCGTGGCATCGAAGACGACCGATCGCCCCGCGCCCGCCACGAAGGCGCCGAGCTCGACGAGCGCGGCATAGAAGAAATCGCGATCGGCATCGTCATAGCGCGCATAGGGCGTGAGCTGCGTGCGCAGCACATCGGACTCGAGCACGGCGATGTCGACCGAGCGTTCGTGCAGCTCGCGTGCGAGCTCGCGCGCGATGGCGCTCTTGCCGGAGCCGGAAAGGCCGGTGAGCCAGATGGCGAAGCTCATGCGAGATACTCGTCCACGCGCCCCGGGTCGAAGCGCTCGGCATCGAGCACGTTGGTGATGAAGCGCAGGATCGTGCCGCGGAGCGGCGCGGCGAGGTTCGGGTACCAGAGCGGGTTCGCCATGACGAGGCCGCGGAAGGCGAGGAAGGGCGCGGCCGCGCGCAGCAGGTCCGCGTCGCCCGTGCGCTCGAGGTAGCGATCCCAGAAGGAGAGCCACAGCTCGCGAAAGCCGCCGTCGAGCCGGCCCGAGCGCTGCAGCGAGAAGAAGAGATAGTTCATCGCGAGGCAGCCGACGTCGTCGGCCGGCTCGCCCCATTCGCCGCGCGAGCGGTCGAGCACGCTGAAGTCCGTGCCCGCGCGGAAGAGGATGTTCCACGGATGGAAATCGCCGTGCACGCGCGCAAGGCGCTTCGCCTCGCCGCGCAGGCGCCAGCGCCAGGCGACGCAGCGCGTCTCGATGTCGCGCAGCACCTCGAAGGACACCGGGCCGCCTGCCGGGTAGCTGTCGGCCACGCCGAAGATGCACTCGCCGTGGCCGACGAGCTCGCGCACGCGGCGGGCATAGAGGCCGGCGTCCTCGTGCTTGAGATGGTGGATGTCGACGAGATAGTCGCAGAGCGCATTGGCGCGCTCGCGATCCAATGGGGTCAGGTCGCCGCCCGCGCGGAGGCGGATCAGGTCGTCGGCGTACTCGCGGCCCTCGATGAACTCGGCGAGCATGAAGAGCTCTTCCGCATTGCCGAGCGGCACGAGCTCGCCGCTCGCGCGCACTGCGCCGACGTCGAGCGAGCGCACATGGCGCGGCAGCCGGCCGAACGCGTCATGCGCCCAGAGGAGCTGCTGGGCGCGGTCCGCCATGTGCTCATGGCCGAAAGGCCCCGGGCGCACCGATTCGATCACACCGCGTCGCGGCACGCCGGCCACTTCGTAGTCGACGCGCAGCGGAACGCCGTAGCCGTAGCCCTTGTCGCCCTGGCGGCCGCCACCGAGCGGCGTGATGCGCACCGCGGAGACGTCCGACACGCGATGGACCCTGCGCAGGTATTCCGCCACCGCCTGCGGCGTGAAGCGCGAATCGCTCATGCAGGGCTCCGGAGCTCAGCGGCTCCAGTGCACGCGCAGGACCTTGTCGCCTCTGTTGTAGCGCGCTTGAAGCTCGCCCTTGTAGGCATGCTGGAGCGCATGCGCGATGCGGCGGGCAAGATGCACGCCCGTGGTCGTGACGAGCTCGCCCTCGGCGTCCGCGGTGACCTCGATGATGCGCTCGAGCGGATGCTCGGCCGCCTCGGTCTTCTCGCAGCGCCGCACGCGGCGCAGGATCTCGGCCCGATGCCCGGTGAAGTACTCCCCGGAAAGGCGTATGTAGCCGGCGGCGTACTTGTCGCGGATACGCTGGCATGCCGGACAGCGCACCTTGAAGGCGGGCCCGCCGCGCACCGCCCAGGTCCAGCGGCCGTCACGGTAGAGCGCGCCGCAGTCGCGGCACCGCGTCGGCTCGCGCAGCTTGCGCGGCAACTTGTAGCTGTCGATGCGCACATCGTCGAGGAGCTGCTCATGCCGTCCAGGGCGGAATCCGCCTCGCTCGCTCTTCATGGAACGTCCCTTGCTGGCTGGTTCATGTCCTGAGGGTAGGACGCCCGCCCGGCACAGCTTTGACGTTGATCAAACTTCCGGCCGTGGCGGCGGCTAACCTGATCGTGAAGGAGACGCCATGCCGTTGACCGAGCAGCAGACCGAGAAATTGCGCAAAGCGATCGACGAGCGCCGCAACGCGCTCCTTGCCGAGCTGCGCGAGGACGCCGAGCGCGCGCGCGAGCAGCCCTATGCCGAGCACGCCGGCCAGGCGCCGGATTCGGGCGACGAATCGGTCGCCACGCTGATCGCCGACCTCGAGCAGGCGGACCTGACCCGCGACCTGGATGAATTCCGGGCGCTGGAAACGGCGCGCGAGCGGCTCAAGTCGGGCCAGTACGGCGTCTGCGCCGATTGCGGAGCCGACGTGGGCTACGAGCGCCTCAAGGCCTTCCCGGGGGCGCTGCGCTGCGTGCATTGCCAGGAGCGGCACGAGAAGACCTTCGCCGGCACTCCGAAGTCCAGCCTCTAGCAGAATCTCCAGCGATTGCCGCCCGCGGCCTTGGACGCGTACATCGCTTTGTCGGCGCGCCTGCGTAGCACGACGCCGCCATGGCCGTCGCGTGGGTAGAAGCTCGCCCCGATACTCACGCTCATCGGGATGCGCGTGCGCCCGTAGTGCACGCTCGCCGCGTTAGTGGCGCAAATCTTGCCGAGGAGCTTGGCCGCGGCGCGCTGCGTGCGCACGCCGGGCAGGATGAGCGCGAACTCGTCGCCGCCGATCCGCGCCACCGTGTCGATGGCGCGCACCGAGCGTTGCGTGCGCCGCGCCACGGCCTTCAGCACCGCGTCGCCCGCGAGGTGCCCGTAGCGGGTGTTGATGCGCTTGAAATCGTCGAGGTCGAGCATCGCCACGACGACTCGCTCGCCGCGCCGCTCGGCTTCGCGCAGCGCTTGCCCGAGGCGGTCACCGAAGAGCGTGCGGTTGGGCAGCGCCGTGAGCGCATCGTGCGTGGCGAGCCGCTGCAGCTTCTGCATCTCGCGCACGAGCGCGCTGACGTCGCGGCCGGCGCACAGGAAGTGCGTGATGCGACCGTTCGGCCCGCGCAGCGGCCGGATCAGCTCCTCCTCGTGGAAGAGCGCGCC
>DASQGW010000121.1:0-11734 GCA_035632415.1 Burkholderiales bacterium
CGCCGACTTCGCCGCCGCGTTGATGCCGATGGTTCCGCCGCCACCGCCCCGGTTGTCGATCAGCACGCTCTGGCCCAGCCGCTCACCGAGCTGCGCGCCTACCGCGCGTCCCACCAGGTCATTCGACCCGCCGGGTGGAAACGGAATGATGAGGCGCACGGGCTTGGTGGGATAGGCCTGCGCATGCACGAGGGCGCTCGCCAGCAAAAGAAGCACGGCGCTCAGGAGTCGCATCGCCGTATTTTGCACCGCCACCACTCCCGCCCGCGAGCTACTTTCGCCGCTCCGTCTGCAGGTATTCGACCGACTGCATCTCGTGCAGCCGGCTCACGGTGCGCTGGAATTCCGCGGCATGCTCGCCCGCCGTGAAGAGCTCCTCGGGTTGCGCCGCGGCCGAGACGACGAGGTTCACGCGGTCGTCGTAGAAAACGTCGACGAGCCAGGTGAAACGCCGCGCGGCATCCGACTCTTTGGCCGAAAGGCGCGGAACATCGGACAGCATGACCGTGTGGAAGCGCCTGGCGAGGTCGACGTAGTCGGCATACGAGCGCGGACCGCCACACAGGATGGAGAAATCGAACCACACCAGGCCGCCCGCCCGCTTGCGGTAGGGAATCTCGCGTCCTTCGACATCGAGCGGCTGGCGCTCCTCCTCGACGTCGCGCAGCTCGTCGAAGATGGCCGCGAGGGGCGCATCCGATCCGACGTGGTACACCTTCATGCGCTCCATCTTCAACCGGCGATAGTCGGTGCCATTGTCGACGCCGACCACGTCGAGGCGCTCCTTGAGGAAATCCACCGCCGGAAGGAACCGCTCGCGTTGCAAGCCGTTCGGATAAAGCCCGTCCGGCGGATAGTTCGACGTCATGACGAATTCGACGCCGCGGCTCATCACCTGCTCGAGATATCGGCCGAGGATCATGGCGTCGGCGATGTCGGAGACATGGAATTCATCGAAGCAGATCAGCCGATACCTTCTGGCGGTTCTCTCCGCCACCGCGGCCAGCGGGTCCTCGGTGCCGCGCAGCTCGTCGAGCTCGCGATGGATCTCGCGCATGAAGTGGTGGAAATGCACGCGGCGCTTGCGCACCAGCGGCACGCAGAGGAAGAACGCATCCATGAGGAAGCTCTTGCCGCGGCCGACCGGGCCCCAGAGATATACGCCCTTCGGCAGATCGGGATGGACGAGCAGCCGCGTCAGCGCATTCGAGCGCCGCGCCTTGTAGGCGCTCCATTCCTCGTAGAGCCGCTGCAGGCGCTCGACCGCCCGCCACTGCGCAGCATCCGAGACGAATCCGCGCTTGGCGAGGCTCTGCTCATAGAGCGCGACGACATCCTGCGTCACGTGGCCCTAGATATTGATCGAGCGCTTGTCGACCGCGAGCGCGGCGTCCTTCATCGCTTCCGACAGCGACGGGTGCGCGTGGCAGATCATGCCGATGTCCTCGGCCGAGCCGCGGAACTCCATCGCCACCACCGCCTCGGCGATCAGCTCTCCCGCGAACGGGCCGATGATGTGCACGCCGAGGATCTGGTCGGTCTTCGCGTCGGCCAGGAACTTCACCAATCCGCTCGTATCGCCCAGCGCCCGCGCGCGCGCGTTGGCCGCGAACGGGAAGGTACCGGTGCGGTACTCGGCGCCGCGCGCCTTGAGCTGCTGCTCGGTCTCCCCGACCCACGCAATCTCGGGCGTCGTATAGATCACCCAGGGCACGGTGTTGAAGTCCACGTGCGGCTTCTGGCCGGCGATGCGCTCGGCGACCGCGACGCCTTCCTCTTCCGCCTTGTGCGCGAGCATCGGCCCCCGGACCACATCGCCGATGGCCCAGACATTGGGCAGGTTCGTACGGCAATCCGGATCCACGACCACGAAGCCGCGCTCATCGACCTTGAGGCCGATCCCGGCCGCGTTGAGGCCGTCGGTATTGGGTAGGCGCCCGATGGAAACAACCAGCCGATCGCACTCCAAGGTTTTGGATGAGTTATCGGCAGCAGTATATTGAACCTTAACGGTTTTCTTCGATTCGATCTTGCCCACTTTGACGCCCACCTCGATCTTCAACCCCTGCTTCGCAAAGATCCTGGCCGCCTCCTTGGAGATCGCCTCGTCGGCGGCGCCGAGGAAGGCTGGGAGCGCCTCGAGGATGGTCACTTCCGCGCCGAGCCGGCGCCAGACGCTGCCCATTTCCAGGCCGATGACTCCGGCGCCGATCACCCCCAGGCGCTTCGGCACGTCGGCAATGGCGAGCGCGCCCGTGTTGCTAAGGATGAGCTTCTCGTCGAACTCCACGCCGGGAAGCGCCCGCGGATTGGACCCCGTCGCAATCACGACGTGCTTCGCCTGGAGCGTCTGGTCGCCCACGCGCACCTCGGAAGGCGAGGCGCCGAAGCTGCCGCGGCCGTGGAAGAACTGGATCTTGTTCTTCTTGAAGAGGTAGAGCACGCCGTCGTTGCTCGACTTCACCACCTTCTCCTTGCGCTTGAGCATCGTCGCGAGGTCGAGGTCGAGGCCTTTCACCTTTATGCCGTGGTCGGCGAACCCGTGGCCGGCGTGCTCGTAGTACTCGGACGATTGCAGCAGCGCCTTGGAGGGGATGCAGCCGACGTTGGTGCAGGTGCCGCCGAGCGCCGGCTTGCCGTCGGCGCCTTTCCATTCGTCGATGCACGCCGTCTTCAATCCGAGCTGCGCGGCGCGGATGGCCGCGACATACCCGCCCGGGCCGCCGCCGATCACCACCACGTCGAAAGAAGTCTCCGCCATGCGCTTCCCTTCCCTAGGTGCCTTCCCGCGGCACAAAGATCCACAAGACGATGTAGGCGAAAAGCGTGAAGCCGCCGAACAACAATCCGAAGACGAAAATGATGCGCCAGATCCAGCTTGCCACGCCGGTGAGTCTCCCGAGCCCGCCGCAGACGCCACCGAGCCAGCTGTCGCCCGGCGTGCGTCGCAGATGATTCAGCGGGAAGACGGAGGGCGCAATCGGATCGCTGCCGAGGATGCGTGCCTTCGCGCGCGCAAACTCCTCGGCGCTGAGCGCACCGCGCACATGCAGCTCGTGCAGCTTCGCGATCTCTTCGGAAACGGTCACTTCAGATTTCGAGAATCAGGCGCGCCGGATCTTCCAGCGCGTCCTTGATGGCGACCAGGAACAGCACCGCCTCGCGGCCGTCGATGATGCGATGGTCGTAGGAAAGGGCGAGGTAGTTCATCGGCCGCACGACGACCTGGCCGTTCTCGACGACGGCGCGGTCCTTCGTCGCGTGCACGCCGAGGATGGCGGATTGCGGCGGATTGATGATCGGCGTCGAGAGCATCGAGCCGAATACGCCGCCGTTCGAGATGGAGAACGTGCCGCCGGTGAGCTCCTCCAGCCCGAGCTTGCCGTCCTGCGCGCGCTTGCCGAAGTCGCCGATCTTCTTCTCGATCTCCGCAAAGCTCATGCGGTCCGCGTCGCGCAGGATCGGCACCACCAGCCCGCGCGGGCTGCCGACGGCGACGCCGACGTCGAAGTAGCCGTGATAGACGATGTCGGTGCCGTCGATCGAGGCGTTCACCACCGGATAGCGCTTGAGCGCATGGACCGCGCTCTTCACGAAGAACGACATGAAGCCGAGGCGCGTGCCGTGCTCCTTCTCGAAACGCTCCTGGTATTTCTTGCGCATCTCCATCACCGGCGCCATGTTCACTTCGTTGAACGTGGTGAGGATGGCGGCGGTGGACTGCGACTGCACGAGGCGCTCGGCCACGCGCTGGCGCAGGCGCGACATCGGCACGCGCTGCTCGGCGCGGCCGGCGAGCAGCTGGTCGACGTTCACCGGCGCGGGGGCCTGCGGCAACGGCGCCTTCGCCTGCGCAGGTGCGCCTTGTTGCAGGACGTCGCCCTTGGTGACCCGTCCGTCGCGGCCGGTGCCGGCAACCTTGGAGGTATCGATGCCCTTTTCCGCCGCGAGCTTCTGCGCAGAAGGCATGACGGGCGGCTGCGTCTTCGCCGGCACCGGGGCGGGGGCGGCGGCCTTCGGCGCGGGCGCGGCAGGCGCAGCGGCGACCGTACCTTTCGCTTCGGTGTCGATCTGGGCGATGACGTCGCCCGAGCCGACCGATTCCTTCGCCTTCTTCACGATCTTGACGAGAACGCCGTCGGCGGGCGCCGGCAGCTCGAGCACGACCTTGTCGGTCTCGATATCGATCAGGTTCTCGTCGCGCTTGACCGGCTCGCCTTCCTTCTTGTGCCAGTCGAGCAGCGTCGCTTCCGCGACGGACTCCGACAACTGCGGGACCTTGACCTCGATGATCGCCATGCCACTTCCCCCGTTCAGTTTTTCCCCGGCTTCCGCTGAGCTTCCACCGGGTTATGAAAAACCAGCGAGTAACTCGCCGGGCTTGCTGCTACTTGTATTTGCCGAATGCCTGCTCGATAAGCGCCTTCTGGCTCTCGTTGTGCTTCGCTCCGTAGCCGCTCGCCGGCGAAGCCGACGCCGGCCGGCCCGCATAGTACAGCGTCTGGTCGCCGCGCATGTTTTCGCGGAAGTAGTGCGCCGTCTGGTACCAGGCGCCCTGGTTCTGGGGCTCTTCCTGGCACCACACCACCTCGTGCGCGTTCGGGTAGCGCTTCATCTCCGCCTCGAACTGCTTGTGCGGGAATGGATAGAGCTGCTCGACGCGGATGATGGCGACATCGCCCTTCTGCAATTCGATCCTCTTGGTGGCGAGGTCGTAATAGACCTTGCCGCAGCACGCGATGATGCGCTTCACGCCCTTCTCGTCCACCGTGGTGGTATCGGGAATCACGGTCTGGAAAGTGCCGCTCGCGAGCTCCTCGATCGAAGAGCCGGCCTCCTTCTTCCGCAGCAGGGACTTCGGCGTCATGACGATCAGCGGCTTCCTGAACGGCCGCAGCATCTGCCGCCGCAGCAGGTGGAAGATCTGCGCGGCGTTGGACGGCGCGCAGACCTGCATGTTGTGCTCGGCGCAGAGCTGAAGGTAACGCTCGAGCCGCGCCGAGGAATGCTCCGGCCCCTGCCCTTCGTAGCCGTGCGGCAGGAATTGCGTGAGGCCGCACACCCGTCCCCACTTCGTCTCGCCGGAGCTGATGAACTGGTCCATCACCACCTGCGCGCCGTTCGCGAAGTCGCCGAACTGCGCCTCCCAGATGACGAGCGCGTTCGGCTCGGCGGTGGAGAAGCCGTACTCGAAGCCGAGCACCGCTTCTTCGGAGAGCACCGAGTCGATGACGACGAAATCGCCCTGGTCCTTGCCGATGTTCTGGAGCGGAATATGGGTGCCGGCGTCCCAGCGCTCGCGGTCCTGGTCATGCAGCACGGCGTGGCGGTGCGCGAACGTGCCGCGGCCGGCGTCCTGGCCGGACAGGCGAACGTCATACCCGTTGGAGAGAAGCGAGGCGTAAGCCAGCGACTCGGCCATGCCCCAGTCGACCGGCTGCTTGCCCGCCGCCATCTGCTTGCGCGCATCGAGCACGCGCCCTACGGTGGGATGGACCTTGAAGCCCGACGGCACCGACGTGAGCGGCTCGGCGAGGCGTTGCAGCTCGGCGAGCGGCACGTGCGTGTCCGCCGCATCGGTCCATTTCGCTCCGAGGAACGGCGCCCAGTCCACCGCGAACTTCGACTTGAAGTTCGAAAGCACCGGGCTCACGCTCTGCTGCCCGGCATCGAGCATGTCGCGGTACCGCTTGATCATCGCCTCCGGCTCCTCCGCCGCAATGACGCCCTGCGTGGCCAGCCTGTCGGCATACAGCTTCCGCGTGCCCGGGTGCTGACTGATCTTCTTGTACATCAGCGGCTGCGTAATGAAGGGCTCGTCCTGCTCGTTGTGGCCGAGCTTCCTGAAGCAGACGATGTCGATCACCACGTCCTTGTGGAACTTGCGCCTGAAGTCGAACGCGAGCTGCGTCGCGAAGAGCACCGCCTCGGGGTCGTCGCCGTTCACGTGGAAGATCGGCGCCTCCACCATCTTCGCCACGTCGGTGCAGTAGATCGTCGAGCGCGCATCGCGCGGGTCGGAGGTGGTGAAGCCGATCTGGTTGTTGACGATGATGTGCACCGTGCCGCCGGTGCCGTAGCCGCGCGTGCCGGAGAGGTTGAGCGTCTCCATCACCACGCCCTGCCCTGCGAACGCCGCGTCGCCGTGCACGAGGATCGGCAGCACCTGGTCGCCGGTCTTGTCGTCGCGCCGGCGCTGGCGGGCGCGCACCGAGCCCTCGACCACGGGATTGACGATCTCGAGATGCGACGGATTGAAGGCGAGCGAGAGATGGACCGGGCCGCCCGCTGTCGTGATGTCCGACGAAAAGCCGTTGTGGTACTTCACGTCGCCGGAGGGCAGCTGCTGTGCGGCCTTCCCTTCGAATTCCAGGAAGAGATCCTTCGGCATCTTGCCGAGCACGTTGATGAGCACGTTGAGCCGTCCGCGGTGCGCCATGCCGATCACGATCTCCTGCACGCCCTGGAAGCCTGCGCGCTGGATGAGCTCGTCGATGCAAGGAATCAGGCTATCGCCGCCTTCGAGCGAGAAGCGCTTCTGGCCGACGTACTTCGTGTGCAGGTAGCGTTCGAGGTGCTCGGCTTCGGTCAGCTTGCGCAGCAGGTGCTTTTGCTGCTCGGCCGTGAGCTGCGGTACCGCGCGCGTGGGCTCGATGCGCTCCTGGATCCATTGCCGCTGCACGCGCTCGGAGATGAACATGTACTCGAAGCCGATGTTGCGGCAATACGTGTCGCGCAGCGCCTGCAGCAGGTTGCGCAGCGTAGTGCGGTCGATGCCGACGAAAGAGCCGGCATTCACCGTCTGGTCGAGGTCGGCCTCGGTGAGGTCGTAGAACGCCGGCTCGAGCTCCGGCTGCGCCGGGCGCGTCATGCGCTTCAGGGGATCGACGCTCGCCCAGCGCGCGCCTGAAATGCGGTAGGCCGTGACGAGAAGGAGCGCCGCGACCTGCAGCCGCTCGGAGGTCACCGGCTCGGCACGCAGCATCTTCTCGCCGCCCAGCACGCCCGCCTTGGCGCGCTCGACGAACGACTGCTCGACCGGCGCGCGCGCGACGTCCTTCACCGTCGCGCCCGGCAGCGCCTGCATGCGGTCGAAGTACTCGCGCCACTGCTCCGGCACGGACTGCGGGTTCGCCAGGTATTTCTCGTAGAGGTCCTCGATGAACGGCGCGTTGCCGCCGAAGAGATACGAGTTGTCGATGAACTGGCGCATCACGCTCGACATGGACCTACCTCCGCGTCAAACGGAAAAGGGGTCAGAGCGTACCGCAAATTCGCTCCAACCCCCTTCGGGGCGCGCTAGCGCCTATCGAGCGGCTTCACGTCGCGCTTGGTCGGGCCCTTGTAGAGCTGGCGCGGCCGCCCGATCTTGTACTCCGGGTCCGAGATCATCTCCTGCCACTGCGCGATCCAGCCGACGGTGCGGGCGAGCGAGAAGATGCAGGTGAACATCGCGACCGGGATGCCGAGGGCGCGCTGCACGATGCCCGAGTAGAAGTCGACGTTCGGGTAGAGCTTGCGGCTGACGAAGTAGTCGTCCTCGAGGGCGATCTTCTCGAGCTCGAGCGCGAGCTTGAAGAGACGGTCGTTGTGCAGGCCGAGCTCTTCCAGCACCTCGTGGCAGGTCTCGCGCATCAGCTTCGCGCGCGGGTCGTAGTTCTTGTAGACGCGGTGGCCGAAGCCCATCAGCCGCACGCCGGAGTTCTTGTCCTTCACCTTCTTGATGAACTCCGGCACCTTCGAGACGTCGCCGATCTCTTCCAGCATCTCGAGGCACGCTTCGTTCGCGCCGCCGTGCGCCGGGCCCCACAGGCAGGCGATGCCCGCGGCGATGCAGGCGTAGGGGTTCGCCCCCGAAGAGCCGGAGAGGCGCACCGTCGAGGTGGAAGCGTTCTGCTCGTGGTCGGCGTGCAGGATGAAGATTCGGTCCATCGCGCGCACGAGCACGTCGTTCGGCTTGTACTCCTCGGCGGGAACGGCAAACATCATGCGCATGAAGTTCGCCGTGTACGAGAGATTGTTCTGCGGGTACACGAACGGCTGGCCGATCGAGTACTTATAGGACATGGCGACGATGGTCGGCATCTTGGCGATCAGGCGGAACGCCGAGATCAGGCGGTGCTGCGGATTGTTGATGTCGAGCGCATCGTGATAGAAGGCCGACAGCGCACCGACCACGCCCACCATCACCGCCATCGGGTGCGCGTCGCGGCGGAACCCCTGGTACAAGCGGGCGAGCTGCTCGTGCACCATCGTGTGATGGGTGACGATGCCGACGAACTCGTCCTTCTGCTTGCGGTTGGGCAGCTCGCCATTCAGGAGCAGGTAGCAGACTTCGAGGAAGTCGCAGTGCTGCGCCAGCTGCTCGATCGGATAGCCGCGGTAAAGGAGGATGCCGGCGTCGCCGTCGATATACGTAATGGCCGACGTGCAGCTCGCCGTCGAGAGAAACCCCGGGTCGTAGGTGAACATGCCCGACTTGGCATAGAGCGGGCGGATGTCGATGACGTCGGGCCCGGTGCTGCCGGCGAGCACGGGGAAATCGAGCGACTTGCCATCGGGAAGTTTGAGGCTTGCGGTCTTGTCGGGCATGGTGCTCCTCTCAGGCGGCGCGAAGACGCGCCACGACTTCTCTCAGGTGCGGCTGATAGTCCTCGCTGCGCCCGGCGACGATGTCCCAGAGGTCATTGTCGGGCAGGTCGAGCAGCTCGGTCAGCCGGGGATCCAGGTCACCGGCCTTAAGGTACCGATTGAGCACGATGTCGAGCTCGAGCAGGCCGCGCCGGCATTTCCACTTGAGCCGCTCTAGCTCGAGGCGATCCATCAAACGGCGCGCTTAACCAGCAGCTCCTTGATGTGGTTGATCGCCTTCGTCGGATTCAGGTTCTTCGGGCACACGTCGACGCAGTTCATGATCGTGTGGCAGCGGAAAAGCCGGTACGGATCGTTCAGGTTGTCGAGGCGCTCGCTCGTAGCCTGGTCCCGCGTGTCGGCGATGAAGCGATAGGCCTGGAGAAGGCCCGCGGGGCCCACGAACTTGTCCGGGTTCCACCAGAACGACGGGCACGAGGTCGAGCAGCAGGCGCACAGGATGCATTCGTACAGGCCGTTCAGCGCCTCGCGCTCCTGCGGGCTCTGCAGCCGCTCGCGCTCGGGCGGCGGCTCGTGGTTGACCACGTACGGCATCACCGAGTGGTACTGCTTGAAGAACTGCGTCATGTCGACGATCAGGTCGCGGATCACGGGCAGCCCCGGCAGCGGCCGGAGGGTCACGTGCTCCGGCAGCTCGGCAATCTTCGTGATGCAGGCGAGGCGGTTCTTGCCGTTGATGTTCATCGCATCCGAGCCGCACACGCCTTCGCGGCAGGAGCGGCGGAAGGAAAGCGAGTCGTCCTGCGCCTTGGCCTTGACCAGCGCGTCGAGCAGCATGCGATCGCCCAGGTCGAGCTTGACGTCGTAGTCCTTGTAGTAGGGCTCGGCGTCCTTGTCCGGGTCGTAGCGGTAGATCGTCAGTTTCATGTTCAGTAGGTGCGGACCTTGGGTTCCATCGTCGGCACGGTCAGCGGCTTCAGGTGCACCGGCTTGTAATCGAGCCGACTGCCTTCCTTGTACCACAGCGTGTGCTTCATCCAGTTCTTGTCGTCGCGGTCCGGGAAATCGGCGCGCGCCTGGGCGCCGCGGCTTTCCTTGCGCGCTTCGGCCGAGACGATGGTGGCCATCGCGCACTCGATCAGGTTCTCGAGCTCGAAAGCCTCGACGCGCGCGGTGTTGTACACCTTGGACTTGTCGGCGATGAAGGTCTTCTGGCTGCGCGCGGCGAGCTGCTTCAACTTCTCGACGCCCGCCACGAGGTCCTCGGGGAAGCGGAACACGCTGCAGTGCGCCTGCATCGCGCGTCGCAGGTCGAGCTGCACGTCGGCGACGCGCTCGCCGCTCGTTGCACTGTCGAGCCGCGCGACTCGCGCTCGCGTCGCCTCGCCCGCGTCCTTCGGCAGGTTGCGGTGCGGGCTCGGCTGCGCGCGGATGTCCTTGATCATCTGCTCGCCCGAGGACTTGCCGAAGACCACGAGATCGAGGAGCGAATTGGTGCCCAGTCGGTTGGCGCCGTGCACCGAGACGCACGCGCACTCTCCGGCGGCGTAAAGCCCGGGCACGATCCCTTCCTTGGTGTTGCCTTCGGGCGCCACCACCTGCCCCATGTAGTTCGTGGGGATGCCGCCCATCATGTAGTGCGCGGTGGGCACCACCGGGATCGGCTCGCGGACCGGGTCGACATTGGCGAACTTGATCGAGATCTCGCGGATGCCCGGAAGGCGGTGGTTGATCACCTCCGGGCCGAGGTGGTCGAGCTTGAGCAGCACATGGTCGGCATGCTCGCCGCAGCCGCGCCCTTCCTTGATCTCGGTGGTCATCGCCCGCGAGACCACATCGCGGCTCGCCAGGTCCTTGGCGTTCGGCGCGTAGCGCTCCATGAACCGCTCGCCGTTCTTGTTGAGAAGATAGCCACCCTCGCCGCGCACGCCTTCGGTGATCAGGATGCCGGCGCCGTAGACCCCGGTCGGATGGAACTGGTAGAACTCCATGTCCTGCAGCGGCAAGCCCGCGCGGGCCGTCATGCCCAGCCCGTCGCCGGTATTGATGAAGGCGTTGGTCGAGCTGAAGAAGATGCGCCCGGCGCCGCCGGTGGCGAGCAGCACCGCTTTCGCCTGCAGGATCGCGAGCTCGCCCGTTTCCATTTCCAGCGCGGTGACGCCGACGACGGCGCCGTCCTGCGGCTCGCGGATGAGGTCGAGCGCCATCCACTCGACGAAGAATTGGGTGTTGGCGCGCACGTTCTGCTGGTAGAGCGTGTGCAGCATCGCGTGACCCGTGCGGTCCGCCGCCGCGCAGGCGCGCATGGCCATCTTGGCGCTGCCGTAGTCCTGCGTATGGCCGCCGAAGGGCCGCTGGTAGATTTTGCCGTTCTCCAGTCGATCGAACGGCATGCCCATGTGCTCAAGCTCGACCACCACCTCGATCGCGCGCCGGCACATGTACTCGATCGCATCCTGGTCGCCGAGGTAGTCCGACCCCTTGACCGTGTCGTACATGTGCCAGTGCCAGTTGTCTTCCGTGCTGTTCGCGAGCGGCGCCGCAATGCCGCCCTGGGCGGCGACGGTATGCGAACGGGTCGGGAATACCTTGGAAAGGACGGCGACCTTGAGGCCGCCGCGGGCAAGCTCGAGCGCGGCGCGCATGCCGGCGCCGCCGGCCCCGACTACGATTGCATCGAACCTGCGGACCGTTAGCGCCACAGGATTTGTATCGTCCAGCCGAGGTAAGCGGCGATGATGAGCGCAAAGATCACGTGCAGCGCGAAGCGCAGGCTGTCGGGCCTCGCATAGTCGATGAGGATCTCCTTGATGCCGATCCAGGCGTGCCACGCGAGGCTGACCGCGAAGAGCAGCGTTGCCACGCGCATCCAGCCCTGCGTGAAGAGGTCGCGCCACACCGCATAGCTGAGCGGCCGTCCGCCCAGGACTACGACGAGCATGATCACGCTGTAGACCGCCATGATGAGCGCGGTGACGCGCTGCGCGATGAAATTGGCGAGCCCGTAATGTGCGCCGACGACGACGCGGTTTACGACCATAGACGCCACCCGAAGTAGATCGTGATGAGGATGCTGGCCGCGAAGACCACGTAGGACGAGGCCTTCGCCGGCCCCTTCTCGATCGCCTTGTTGAGGTCGTGG
>DASQGW010000122.1:0-1981 GCA_035632415.1 Burkholderiales bacterium
GCCAGTCGGTCGTGGCGAGGATGCGCTTCGACAGGTGATGGCCGATGAACCCGTTGACGCCGAGAATGAGAATCCGCTTCATTTTTTTTCCTGGACTTCGAGGAGGCGCAGGACTTTACCATCGCCGCACACGGCGAACCACTGGCCCTTGTCCTTATAGGGACCCTTGGCGCCGGCGGGCGCCTTGCACTCGGGCTCGAGGCGCGTGCGCAGCACCCTCAGACTCTCGTCGAACGCCCCGGGGTAGGGCGGCGCCACTGCACGCACGAGGTTGTGGATCTCCTGCGCGCTCTTCGACCAGTCGATCCTGCCGTCTTCCGGCCGGCGGCCGCCGAAGTAGCTGCCCTTGGCGAGAGCGTTGGGGCGAAGCTTCGCCCTGCCCGCCACGAGCGGCCCGATGCTCCGGCGCATCACCTCCTCGGCCGCGGCGCTGACCTTGACGAAGACCTCGGCGGCGGTCTCGTCCGGACCGATCGGCACGGCCCGCTGGCCGACGATGCGTCCCGCGTCGGGCTTCTCGGTCATCTCGTGCAGCGTCGCGCCGGTCTCCGTCTCGCCTTTCAGCACCGCCCAGTTCACCGGCGCACGCCCGCGATACTTGGGCAGCAGCGATCCATGCATGTTGTATGCGCCGCGCTTCGCCGTCGCGAGCACTTCCAGCGGCAGCATGCGGCGGTAATAGAACGAAAAGATGAAATCCGGGGCAAGCGCTTGCAACCTCCCGATCACTTCCGTCGCGTCGGGATCGAGCAGGACCTCGATGTGGGCACGGTGCGCAACATCGGCCACGCTCTCGAACCAGATGCGCTCGTTCGGATCGTCGCGGTGGCTGACGACGAGCGGCACTTGCACGCCCGCGTCGAGCAGCACGCGGAGGCAGCGCGCCCCTACGTCGTGGTAGCCGAAGACGACCGCTCGTGCGCTTGCCACGAATCCGATTTTTCCAGGACGGCCTGCACGAGATAGCGCGGCCGCTGGCGCACCTGCTGGTAGATGCGCCCGACGTATTCGCCGACGAGCCCGAGGCCGAAGAGCACGATGCCGGTGAGGAAGAACTGCAGGATGTCGCGATCCCAGAAGGTGCGCAGCGTATCGAGCGGCTCACCCGCGAGAACGCGCTCGATCATCACCACCAGGTAGACCAGCACCGAGAGGATGGCGACGCCGATGCCGAAGAGCGAGAACATCTGCAGCGGCACCACCGAGAAGCCGGTGACCAGGTCGAAATTGAGCCGGATCAGGCTGTACAGGGAATATTTCGACGTACCCGCGGCGCGCGCCTCGTGCGCCACCTCGACCTCCGCCGGCGCACGCGCAAAGGTATAAGCGAGCGCCGGGATGAAGGTGCTGACTTCCCGGCAGGCGTTGATCGCGTCGACGATGTCGCGGCTGTACGCGCGCAGCATGCAGCCCTGGTCGGTCATGCGGATCCTGGTGATGCGCTCGCGCAGGCGGTTCATGGCGCGGGACCCGATGCGCCGGTAGGCGTTGTCGTGGCGCTCGCTTCTCACGCCGCCGACGTAGTCGCAGCCCTGGTCCATCTTCGCGAGCAGCTTGCCGATCTCCTCGGGCGGGTTCTGCAGGTCGGCATCCAGCGTGACGATGCGCTCGCCGCGCACGCGCTCGAAGCCCGCCATGATCGCCATGTGCTGGCCGAAGTTGCCGTTCAGCAGGACGACGCGCGTCACCTCCGGGCGCTTTGCGAACTGCTCGCGCAGGATCGCCGCCGAGCGGTCGCGGCTGCCGTCGTTCACGAAGATGACCTCGTAGCTCTTGCCCAGCGCGTCGAGCGCCGGGTAAAGGCGCGCGAACAGGGCGGCAAGGCCAGCCTCCTCGTTGTACACGGGGATGACGACCGACAGATTCAAGAAAGCACCTTCTTGGCTGCCTCGCAAACGCGGTCCACGTCGGAGTCCTGCATGCGCGGGAAAAGCGGAAGCGTAGCGATTTGCCGGCCGATGCGCTCGGCGTGCGGGAACTG
>DASQGW010000123.1:0-8599 GCA_035632415.1 Burkholderiales bacterium
GATGTCGTCGCCGTTAACCTGAGCAGCCGGGTAGAGGCCGAACACGCCGTGGGCGATGATCCAGCTTTCCTTCACTGCGCGCTCGAGCATTTCCTGTGCATCGGCGAAGAGCTTCTTCGCCTCAGCCCCTACCACCGGATCTTCGAGGATGCGCGGATACGGACCCGAGAGTTCCCACGCCTGGAAGAACGGCCCCCAGTCGATGTAGCCGATGAGCTCCGCTACCGGATACTCGCGTAGCGACGTGACGCCGGTCTCGCGCGGCCGTGGCGGCGCGTAGGTTTTCCAGTCGGTCTGGTGCCCGAGACGGCGCGCCTGCGCGATCGGATGCAGCGGTCCAGGCCCTGCCTTCTGGCTGTGCTGCACGCGAATCTTTTCGTAATCGGCGCGAACCTGCGCGACATAGGCGTCGCGCGTCTCCGACAGCAATCCCTGCACTGCCGGAACGCTGCGCGACGCATCGGGTACGTAGATGACCGGTCCCGAATAATTCGGTGCGATCTTTACCGCGGTGTGCGCCCGCGAGGTCGTCGCACCGCCGATAAGGAGCGGCAGCGTAAACCCGCCGCGCTCCATCTCCCGAGCGACGTGAGCCATCTCCTCGAGCGATGGGGTGATGAGGCCGGACAGGCCGACCGCATCGGCCTTCTCGCGTTGTGCGGCCTCCAGGATCGTCTGCGCCGCCACCATCACGCCGAGATTGACCACGTCGTAGTTGTTGCACTGTAGGACGACGGCCACGATGTTCTTGCCGATGTCGTGCACATCGCCCTTTACGGTGGCGAGCACGATGCGGCCTTTAGCGCGGCCCGCCTCGCCGGATCTTGCCTTTTCCGCCTCGATGTACGGCACGAGGTGCGCGACGGCCTGTTTCATGACGCGCGCCGATTTCACGACCTGTGGGAGGAACATCTTGCCGGCGCCGAAAAGATCTCCTACGACGTTCATGCCGTCCATCAACGGCCCCTCGATCACCTGGATGGGGCGCGGGTACTTGAGGCGAGCCTCCTCGGTGTCGGCGATGATGTGGCTCGAGATGCCATTTACCAGCGCATGCGACAGGCGCTGCTCGACGCTCTGGTCGCGCCATGCCTCGTCCTTGCTCGCCTCTTTCGCCGTCCCCTTGACGCGGGCGGCGAATTCGACCAGTCGCTCCGTCGCATCTGCTCGGCGGTAGAAGATCACGTCCTCCACCCGCTCGCGCAGCTCCGGGTCGAGCTTCTCGTAGACGCCGAGCTGGCCGGCGTTGACGATGCCCATCGACATGCCGGCGCGGATCGCGTGATAGAGGAACGCCGTGTGCATCGCTTCCCGCACCGGATCGTTCCCGCGAAAGGAGAACGAGAGGTTGGAGACCCCGCCTGACACCTTGGCGTTGGGCAGGTTGCCCCGGATCCAGCGGACCGCCTCGATGAAATCGATGCCATAGCGAGCATGCTCGTCCAGGCCGGTCGCCACGGCGAAGATGTTCGGATCGAATACGATGTCCTCGGCCGGAAAGCCGTGCGCGGTGAGCAAGCGGTAGGCGCGCGCGCATACGGCGGTACGGCGCTCCAGCGTGTCCGCCTGGCCCCGCTCGTCGAAAGCCATCACCACCACGGCGGCGCCATAGCGCCGCGCGAGGTTTGCATGGTGGAGGAAGGTCTCTTCCCCCTCCTTGAGCGAGATCGAGTTGACGATGGGCTTACCCTGCACGCACTTTAGACCCGCCTCGATGACGCTCCATTTCGAGCTGTCCAGCATGACCGGCACGCGCGCTATGTCCGGCTCGGCCGCGACCAGGCTCATGAAGGTCGTCATCGCCTTCTCCGAGTCGAGCATCGCCTCGTCCATGTTGACGTCGATCACCTGCGCGCCGTTCTCGACTTGCTGGCGTGCGACGGAGAGCGCGCCGGCGTAGTCACCGGCGAGGACGAGGCGCGCAAAGGCCTTCGATCCGGTGACGTTCGTGCGCTCGCCGACGTTGACGAAGAGCGATTGCTCGTCGACGTTGAATGCCTCCATTCCCGCGAGCCGCAGCGCGGCAGGTCGCGCGGTACGCGCGCGTGGCGCGACGCCGTGCAGGGCGTCACCAATTGCCGCGATGTGCTCCGGCGTCGTACCGCAGCAGCCGCCGGCGAGGTTGACCCAGCTGCTTCGAGCCCACTCGCCGAGCTCTCGCGCCATGGACTCGGGCGTATCTTCGTATTCGCCGAACGCATTCGGCAGGCCGGCATTGGGATGGCAAGACGTGAAGCACTCGGCAAGCCGCGCGAGCTCCTCGACGTACGGGCGCAGTTCTTTGGCGCCGAGGGCGCAATTGAAGCCGATGGCGAGCGGACGCGCATGGCGCACCGAGTTGTAGAACGCTTCTGCCGTCTGGCCCGAGAGCGTGCGCCCGGAGGCGTCGGTGATCGTGCCGGAGATGATGACCGGGAGGCGTGCGCCCCGGCGCTCGAACGCCTGGTCGATGGCGAAGAGCGCGGCCTTGGCGTTGAGCGTGTCGAACACCGTTTCGACGAGCAGCAAGTCGACGCCGCCCTCCAGCAAGCCTTCGACGGCGTCGCCATAAGCGGCGACCAGCCCGTCGAAGTTCACCGCGCGAAAGCCGGGGTCATTCACGTCCGGCGAGAGGGACGCGGTCTTGTTCGTCGGGCCCAGCACGCCCGCGACGAACCGCGGTTTTCCGGCCGCCTTGTCCTCCCATTCGCGGGCCGCCTCCACTGCGAGCTCGGCCGCCGCGCGGTTCAGCTCGCGGGCGAGCGACTCCATCCCGTAGTCGGCGAGCGCGATGGCGGTCGAGTTGAAGGTATTGGTTTCGATGATGTCCGCACCGGCCTGCAGATACTGGGTATGGATGTCGCGCACGAGGCGCGGCTGCGTCAGGGACAGAAGATCGTTGTGGCCGCGCAGCTCGCGCGGCCAGTCGCGAAAGCGCACGCCGCGGTAGTCTTCTTCGGCGAGGCGCGCACGCTGGATCATCGTGCCCATGGCGCCATCGAGCAGCACGATCCGCTCGGCGAGCAGCGCTTCCAGCTTTGCGGCATGCGACGGCAGCGGCACGAACGCTCCAAACAAAAAAGCCCGTTCAGCTTTCGGCAGAAACGGGCCTCTCTAGACGCGTCTCTTTAGCGGAATTTGTAGCGCGCCCGCAAGCTGAACATCAAATCGGCGCGATAGTGGGAGTCTGCCCACGCGTCGGAACAGTGTCAATCGCTGCCTATAATCGGCGCCTCCCATGAGCGAGGCAGCGCAGTTCCATTCGATCGAAAGCCGTTTCCCGTGCCAGGTGCATTGGGGCGACTGCGATCCGGCCGGCATCATCTTCTATCCGACCTATTTCCGCTGGATGGATGCGGCGTGCTGGACGCTCTTTGAAAGCGCGGGGTACGGGCCGAAATGGATGCGCGAGAACCACTTGGCCATGCCGCTGGTGTCCGCCGAATGCGAGTTCCTCGCACCCGCGGCGCACGGCGAGCGCTGCGAGGTGCGCTCACGCATCGGCCGCTTCGGCGGCAAATCATTCGTCGTCGAGCACGAGATCACGCGCGGCGATGGCACGATGGTCGCGAAGGGCAGGGAAACACGAGTCTGGGGGCGCTTCATGAACGGAGCCGGCTCGGCGCTCAAAGGCGAGCCGATTCCCGACGAGCTGAAGCAGCGTTTCCGTGCAGGCTAGAAGTCGAAGAACACCGTTTCGTTCTTGCCCTGGAGCACCGCGTTCCACTCTAGCGTCGCATCGGCAGCACGGCGTGCGATCATCGTCGAGCGCCGCTCTACCGGAACGAGCGCGAGGATCGGATCTTCGACGTTTGCCGGATCGTCCGGGAAGTAAATGCGCGTCTGCAGGTGCTTGAGCAGGCCGCGCATGAAGATCGTCACCGTGAGATGCGGCGCCTGTAGCTTGCCACCCGGCCCCGGCACGCGGCCGGGCTTGATGGTGTTGAAGCGAAACGCCCCTTGCTCGTCGGTGAGCGAGCGGCCGTAGCCGCGGAAGTTTCTTTCGAGCGGCTTGTCTTGCTTGTCGTCCGGATGCGCGTAGCGACCGTGACTGTTCGCCTGCCAGATCTCCACGGCAGCATCGTTGACCGGTTTGCCGTCTCCATCGATGACGCGGCCGCGAATCGAAACCCGCTCGCCAGGCACGCCCTTGGGCGCGATGTCCTCGATCTGCATCCACTCGAGGCCGATGCGCAGATACGGCCCGATCGTCTGCGAAGTGCTCGCGCGCAGGCTCATCGGCGGTTCTCCATCGGGGTCTCCTCGCGCCCGCGCAGCACGACGTCGAACCGGTACGCCAGCGCGTATTCGGGCATCGCGTTCTCCCAGTCGAAAAGCGAGATCAGCCGGTTGCGCGCCTTCTCGTCGGCGACGCAGGTAAACATCGGGTCATAGTCGAGCAGCGGATCGCCGGGGAAGTACATCTGGGTGACGAGGCGCTGCATCAGCCCTTGGCCGAAAAGCGAGAAATGGATGTGCGCCGGCCGCCATGCATTGTGGTGGTTCCGCCAGGGGTATTCGCCCGGGCGAATCGTCATGAAGCGATAGTGGCCGTCCTTGTCGGTGAGGAAGCGGCCGGCTCCGGTGAAATTGGGATCGAGCGGAGCATCGTGCTGATCGACGCGATGGTTGTAGCGGCCGGCGGCGTTCGCTTGCCAGATCTCGACCAGGATGTTCGGGACGGGCCGGCCGTTCTCGTCCAGCACGCGCCCACTCACCACGATGCGTTCGCCGAGCGGCTCGCCTTTGTGCTGCTTGGTGAGGTCGCTGTCGGCCGGCTTGACCTCGTCATAGCCGAAGACCGGCGCGGTGACCTCCGACAGCGTGTGCGGGAGCACGACCAGCGGCTGCGTGGGCGCCCGCTTCACTGTCGAGGCGTACTTTGGAAAAAGATATTCCGGCTGCGTGTTCCAGTAAGGTCGCCGGTAGGGGGCTGGGGTCATTGGCTACTCCGCGTCGGGTTGCTTGCTCGGCTGCGCGCGATCGAAAGCTTCGAGGTTCATGCAATTGTCGAATACGCGCATCGTGGTGGGATAAGGCGCCAGGATGCTGTGGTAGCGCTTTGCGTTGAATATCTGCGGCACGAGGCAGCAATCGGCCATGGTGGGTTGATCGCCATGGCAGAACTTGCCGCTCGAGCCGGCGAGTTCTGCCTCGAGCTTCGCGAGCCCATCGGCGATCCAATGCCGATACCAGGTGTCGATCTGCTCCTGGCTCTGTCCAAGGGCGCGCTTCAAGTGCTGCAGCACCCGCAGGTTATTGAGAGGATGGATCTCGCAAGCCACGAGATAAGCGAGCGAGCGTACACGCGCACGGGCGAAAGCGTCCTTCGGCAGCAGTGGCGGCGTTGGGTGCCTTTCCTCGAGCCACTCGATGATCGCGAGCGATTGCGTAAGCCGCTTGCTATCGTCCAGCTCGAGGGTGGGCAGCAAAGCCTGCGGGTTCACGGCGGCGTACTGCGGTTGCCGGTGCTCTCCTTTCGGCAGATGCACGAACACCGGCTCGTACCGGAGGCCTTTTAGATTCAGCGCGATCCGCACCCGGAACGCAGCCGAGCTGCGGAAGTACGTGTACAGCTTCACAGTGCGGGAGCGATCTTCACCCTGAGCTCGGTCACGCCGTCGATCCCTGCGAGCAGCTCGTCGCCGGGCTTCACCGGACCAACCCCGGCGGGCGTGCCCGTGAAGATGATGTCGCCGGCCTCGAGCGTGTAGTGCTCCGAAAGAAACGCGATCTGCTCGGGCACCGACCAGATCATGTCGCTCAGATCCGCCTTCTGGCGCTGCTTGCCATTCACCTGCAGCCAGATCGAGCCTTTGGACGGATGGCCGATCTTCGACGCCGGGACCAGCTCGCTGCACGGTGCCGCTTCGTCGAAGTTCTTGCCGAAGTCCCACGGCCGCCCGTGGTCCTTGCCCCATTGCTGGAGATCGCGCCGGGTCATGTCGAGCCCCACCGCGTAGCCGAAGATGTGGTCGTTGGCACGCTTCACGTCGATGCGGCGCCCGCCTTTGTTCAGCGCGACGACGAGCTCGGTCTCGTAGTGGTAGTTGGAAGTCTTGGCGGGATAGTGCACCTCGGCGCCACGCACGACGAGCGAGAATTCGCTCTTGAGGAAAAAGAACGGCGTCTCGCGGCCGTCGCCGCCCATCTCTTTCTGGTGCTCGGCATAGTTGCGTCCGACGCAGAAGATGCGGCGCACGGGAAATTCGTCTTTGCTGCCCGCGATCGGGAGCGCGGCCGGCGTCCATAGGGGAATTGCGTAAGCCATGGATTCCTCGAAAAGCCGCAATTCTATTCCGTGTACGATGCGCTTAACCCTTCCCGAAACGACAGATTGAAGCGCACGCGTGGCGAACTGAAGGCGGGCGTGTTGCCCGAGCTGATCGGCTACCGCTTGCGCGTGGCGCAGCAGGCCGTTTTCCGCGACTTTGCCGCGCAGGTGGGAGAGCTCTCGCCCGGTCGCGCCGGCATTATGTTGCTGATCGAAGCGAATCCCGGTGTGACGCAAGGGCGGCTCGCGGAAGCCGTGCGCCTCGATCGCTCGACGATGGTGGGCGTGGTGGATTCGCTTGAGGAGCGCGGCCTGATCGAACGGCGGCGGGGCAACGACCGGCGCACGAACGGCTTGTGGCTCACGCCTGCCGGACGCTCGCTCGCGCAACGCCTGCGTCGGCGCATCGAGCGCCATGAACGGCGGGTCGCGGCACAGCTCTCCGATGCCGAGCGTGCGCAGCTGCTTCTTCTGCTCGGAAAGCTCGGGACATAAAAAAGGGCGCCGAAGCGCCCTTTATGAGATCGGTCTGGGCCGGCGAGGCCGGCCCAGCTTCTCGATCAGGACGATCAGGAATAGTTGTAAGCCTTCTCCCCGTGATCCGCGAGGTCTAGGCCCTCTTCCTGCGCTTCGTCGCTGGCGCGTATCCCAATCGTAAACTTCAGAAGCAGAAGAATCACGAAGGCGACGCCCCCTGACCAGACGAGCGTGATGGCGATGTCCCAAAGCTGGGAGACGATCTGGGCCATCGCGTCGAAGTCACCGACCTTGTTGGCGACGTAGTCATAGACGCCAGTGCCGCCAAATTTCGGATTGACAAACGTCCCGGTTCCGAGGGAACCGATGATGCCGCCGATGCAGTGAACACCAAAGGTATCGAGCGAGTCATCGTACCCGAACATCGATTTCACCTTCGTCACGGCGAAGAAGCACACTACTCCAGCTACCGCACAGGTAATGAACGCGCCGACCGGCCCGACGTAGCCTGCGGCCGGTGTGATTGCCACTAGGCCGGCGACAATACCCGAGCAAATACCCAGAAGACTCGGCTTGCCCTTCATGATCCACTCGGTGAGCGACCACGCTACGCCAGCAGTCGCGGTGCCGAACAGCGTATTGAAGAAGGCGATGCCCGCTGCACCGGTGGCCTCGAGAGCGGAGCCGGCGTTAAAGCCGAACCAGCCCATCCACAGCATCCCGGTACCGACCGCGGTCATCATCACGCTGTGCGGCGGCATTGGCACCTTGCCATAGCCGTTGCGCTTGCCGAGCATCAGTGCGCAGACTAGCGCAGCGATGCCGGAATTGACGTGCACCACGGTGCCGCCGGCGAAATCAAGAGCTCCCTTCTGGAAGAGGAAGCCAGCGTGGGCGTTGGCCTCGTCAGCGGCCTTCGCCGTCGTATAGGCATCGGGCCCGTCCCAGTACCAAACCATGTGCGCGACCGGCAGATATGCGAACGTGAACCAAAGTATGGCGAATAGGATCATCGCCGAGAACTTGAAGCGCTCACCGAATCCACCCGCGATCAGCGCGACCGTGATCGCAGCGAAGGTCAGCTGGAACATGCAGTACACAAAATCCGGGAGGTACTGTCCCTTGCTGAAGGTCGCCGCGACTGCCGTGGCTGGATCCTCGCCTAGCATGAAGAGCTTATCTAGCGATCCCCAGAACGGATTGCCGGGGGTGAACGCAATGCTGTAGCCATAAATGACCCACAGCACGGCGATTACGCAGAAGATGGAGAAGCTCTGCATCACCGTTGACAGCGCGTTCTTGGTTCGGACCATGCCGGCGTAGAAAAGCGCCAGACCCGGCACCGTCATCAGCAGGACGAACGCGGTTGAGGTCATCATCCAGGCGACGTCACCCTTGTTGCAGTCGAACCCCTTGTCACCGCATTTCGGCGTCGGAGGCGTTGCCGGTGCCGCGGCGGGCTTCGCCTCATCCTTTTTCGCTTCGGGCACTGCGGCCTTTTCGGCGGCAGCAGCAGGCTTGTCCTGCGCCAGCGTCAGCCCGGCAAAAGCGAGCGACAAAATCACAACTAGAAATGCACAAATCTTCTTCATTACGTTCCCCTTAGAGCGCAGCCGCATCGGTTTCACCGGTGCGGATGCGGATGACTTTCTCTAGATCGAACACGAAGATCTTGCCGTCACCGATCTTGCCGGTGTTTGCCGATTTCTCGATGGCCTCGATCACCTGATCGAGCATCTCGGTCTTGATAGCGGCCTCGACCTTCACCTTGGGAAGGAAGTCGACGACGTACTCCGCGCCGCGGTAGAGCTCGGTGTGGCCTTTCTGCCGCCCGAAGCCCTTGACCTCCGTTACGGTTATGCCCTGCAC
>DASQGW010000124.1:0-62957 GCA_035632415.1 Burkholderiales bacterium
TATGGGGAGAGCCAGAAGGTGAGCCAGAAGCCCACCTGGTTCGTGCGGTTCACGTCGCGCCACTTAGGGAAATAGACCATGTTCAGCGTGATGCGCCGGCCTTCGTAGGCGACGAGCGGCGCCGGCGCGATGAAGGCGGCGTTCTCGTTGTACGTCGGGCTCTTCAGCGCGACGAGCCCGCCGCCGAGGCGCAGGTGGTCGGTCGCGTGCCACAGGCCGCCGCCGCCCGCGAACATCGCGGTGTTTGCCTTCGAGTCCCGGTAGGAGCCGGCGTCGGCGAAGAGATCCCAGGTCTCGCTGTACGCCTGGCGCCAGCGCACGCCGAGCCCGGGGTTGAACTCGTGCGTGAGGCCGAGCTCCTTCGCCTTGTCGCGGTCGAAGTGGTAGGAGCCGCCGAAGAGGTCGATGCCCCAGTCGGCGCGCGCCGGCGACGCGCACAGCGCGAGGAGGAGAAGCGCGAAGCGAATCAACGGACGAGCTGGTTGATCTCGATGATCGGCATCAGCACGGCGAGCACGATGCCGAGGACGACGGCGCCCATCGCGAGGATGAGGAGCGGCTCGAGGAGCGTCGAGAGCGCGAAGGCGCGTCGCTCGGCCTCGCGCGAGAGGTTGGTCGCGGCGCGCTCGAGCATGGTGTCGAGCTTGCCGGTCGCCTCGCCGCTCGCGGCGAGGTGCACGAGCACCGGCGGGAACACCTTCGAGCGGCCGAGCGCGGCGGCGAGCGGCTGGCCTTCGCGCACCGCCTCGATCACCTCGCCCACCGCGTTGGCGAGGACCATGTTCGAGAGCGTGGCGCGCGCGGCGTCGAGCGCGCGCAGCAGCGGCACGCCGGCGCCGGTGAGGATGGCGAGGGTCGAGGCGAAGCGCGCCGTGTTGACGCCGCGCAGGATGCGCCCGAAGAGCGGCACGCCGAGCAGCCACCGGTCGACCGCAAGGCGGCGGCCGGGAAGCCTGAGCCACGCGCGCACGGCGAAGAAGGCGCCGACGAGCGCGGCGACGAGCCAGACGCCGGCGACGCGGACGAACCCGCTCAAGCCGAGCAGCACGCGCGTCGGCCACGGCAGCGCCTGGCGGCTATTGGCGAAGACTTCGACCACCTGGGGGACGACGTAGGTCATCAGGAAGATGACGATGGCGAACGCGACGCCCGTGACGACCGCGGGATAGAGGAACGCGGCGAGCACCTTGCCGCGCAGGGCGAGGCGCTCTTCCAGGTACGTCGCGAGGCGATCCATGACGCCGGCGAGCTCGCCCGAGTCTTCGCCCGCCGCGACGCTCGCGCGGTAGACCTCGGGGAATTCGCGCGGGAACTGCGCGAGCGCCTCGGCGAGCCGATGGCCGCCGAAGACGTCGCTGCGCACCGCGGCGAGCACTTCGCGCACCTGCTTGTGATCGGCCTGCTCGATCGCCGCGCCGAGCGCCTGCGCGACCGGCAGTCCCGCGGCGAGGAGGCTCGAGACCTGGCGCGTGGCGAGCGCGAGCTCGGCTTCGGAAAAGCGCCGGCGTCGCAGGACGCTCTTCTTGCCGCCGGTGGCAAGCGCGTCGACGCCGAGCGGGACGAGCCCGCGGGCACGCAGCGCGGCGCGCGCGGCGGGGGCGCTATCGGCCTCGACCAGGCCTTTCTCTATGCGGCCGGCGGCATCGGAGGCCTCGAAGCGGAAGGAGGGCATGCCCTGCCTCAGCGCTCGCGCGTCACGCGCAAGAGCTCTTCGGCCGAAGTGACGCCCGCCGCCACCCAGCGGCTGCCATCGTCGGCGAGCGACTTGAAGCCGCGCGCATCGGCGAGGCTGCGGATCTTGTGCTCGCTCTCGCGCGCGTGGATCGCGGCGCGCATCGGCTCGTCGATCTCGAGGAGCTCGTAGATGCCGGTGCGGCCGTAGTAGCCGGTCTGCAGGCATTTCGGGCAGCCGGCACCCTTGCAGTCGGTGCAGAGCTTGCGCACGAGGCGCTGGGCGACGATGCCGAGGACCGAGGAGGAGAGGAGGAAGGGCTCGATGCCCATGTCCAGCAATCGGGTGAGCGCCGAGACCGAATCGTTGGTGTGCAGCGTGGCGAGCACCAGGTGCCCGGTGAGCGAGGCCTGCACGGCGATCTGCGCCGTCTCCTGGTCGCGGATCTCGCCGATCATGATCACATCCGGGTCCTGGCGCAGGATCGCGCGCAGCGCGCGCGCGAAGCTCATGTCGATGCGCGCGTTCACCTGCGTCTGCCCGATGCCGGGCAGGTCGTACTCGATCGGATCCTCGACCGTCATGATGTTGGTGCTGCCGGCGTCCAGGCGCGAGAGCATGGCGTAGAGCGTGGTGGTCTTGCCGCTGCCGGTGGGACCGGTGACGAGCACGATGCCGTGCGGCTGCTTCACCAGCCGGTCGAATGCGCCGAGCACCTGCGGCGACATGCCGAGGCTTTCGGGCTGGAGCTTGCTGCGCTCCTTGTCGAGCAAGCGCATGACGACGCGCTCGCCGTGCCCGGTGGGCAGCGTCGAGACGCGCACGTCAATCGGCCGCCCGCCGAGGCGCAAGAGGATCCGTCCATCCTGCGGCAGGCGCTTCTCGGCGATGTCGAGGTTCGCCAGGATCTTGATGCGCGAGACGAGCGCCGCATGCAGCGCACGGCGCGGCCGCACGATGTCGCGCAGCACGCCGTCGACGCGATAGCGCACGACCGAGCTCGCCTCGAACGGCTCCACGTGGACGTCCGATGCGCCTTCTCCCACGGCTTGAGAGAGCAAGGCGTTCAGCATGCGGATGATCGGCGCGTCGTGGCGCGCTTCCAGCAGGTCTTCGACTTCCGGCAGGTCCTGCATCAGGCGGGAGAGCTCCGCCTCGCCCTGCACCTCGTCGACGATGCTCGCGGCCGCGCTCCTCGGCTCGGCGTACGCGGCCTGCAGCGCGGCGTCGAATTGCGGCTGCGGCACGAGCGTCGGCTCGATGTCGCGGCCGAGCGAGCGGCGCACTTCGCCGATCGCGGCGGGCGGCGTGCTCGAGGTCACCCACAGCACCACGCGGCCCTCGCGCTCGGCCGCCGGCAGGACCGAATGCGCCTTGGCGAACGCGAAGGGAATCACTGGGCCGGCGGAGCCACCGGAGAAGGCATGTCGGGCAGGATCGAGCTCGGCGGCAGCACCTGTTGCTGCTGGAGGTTGCGCATCGCGTCGTAGCGGTCGACCGCCAGCGTACGCGCCGCGTCCTCGTCGCGCACGATGAAGGGCCGCAGGAACACCATGAGGTTCGTCTTCGATTGCTTGCGGCTCTCGTAGCGGAAGAGGCCGCCGATGAGCGGGATGTCGCCGAGCACGGGCACCCTCTCCTGCGTGCCGGTGACGCTGTCCTGCACGAGCCCCCCGAGCACGATGATGGCGCCGTCGTCGGCGAGGACGTTGGTCTCGATGGCGCGCATGTTGGTGATGATGCCGGCGGGGTTCGTGGTGTCCTGCACGGTCGACACTTCCTGGTAGATGACGAGCTTGATCGTGCCGCTCTCGCTGATCTGCGGCCGCACGCGCAGCGTGAGGCCCACGTCGCGCCGCTCGACGGTCTGGAACGGGTTGACGGTCGCGGCCCCCGCCGAAGCGGGGGTCACGTACTGGCCGGTGACGAAGGGCACGTTCTGGCCGACGATGATGCGCGCCTCCTCGTTGTCGAGCGTCATGATGTTCGGCGTCGACAGGATGTTCACCTTCGACATCGATTCGAGCGCGCGCGCGAGGAACTGCAGGTTCGTGACCGTGCCGACGCCGGGCAGCGTGATGCTGCCCTTCGCCACGCCGATCGAGAGGCCGTGGCCGACGCTCGCCGGGTTCTGCGCCACGCCGAGGATGTTCTGCCCGGCGGTGCCGAAGTTGGTGCCGGCGAGGCCGCCCGTGCCTCCGCTGCCCTGCAGGTTGCCGAGGCCCGCCTGCCACTGGATGCCCCACTCGGCGGCCTGGTCGCTCGTCACCTCGATGATCAGGCTCTCGATGAAGACCTGCGCGCGGCGCATGTCGAGCTTGTCGATCACCGCGCGCAGGTTGCGGTAGACCGCCTCGGGCGCGATGACGATCAGCGTGTTGGTCGCCGGGTCGGCCTGGATCTGCGCGCCGGCGATCTGGCCCGAAACGGGCTGCGGCGTGGCCGGTGCGCCGGTGAGCGGCCGCGAAGGCGCGGTGCCGACGGGGCGCGAGCCGAGCTGCTGCTGCTGGCCGCCGGGCGTGCTCGGCAGCCCGCCCGATTCCGGCGGCGCCGCGATGCCGAGGAGCGTGCGCGCGAGGTTGGTCGCGTTCGCGTTCTTGAGATAGACGACGTGGATGTTGCCGGGTGCGGCGGAGGGCTGGTCGAGCTGCTTCGCGAGCGTACGCACCAGGTTCGCGCGCGCCCGCGTCGGCGCGCGCACGAGGAGCGAATTCGTCGTCGGGTCGGCGAGGATGCTGACGCGCGTGCTGATGTCGCCCGGCGTCCCGCCCGGCCCTTCCAGCAGCCGCGCGAGCAGCACCGCCATGTCGGTGGCGATCGCGTTATCGAGGTGGATGACGTCGATCTCGCTCGACGAGGGCGTGTCGATCGCGGCGATGATGCGGCCGATGCGCCGCACGTTCTCGGCGTAGTCGGTAACCACGATCGTGTTGTTGCCGGCGTAGGCGTTGATCGGGTTATTCGAGGCGACGAGCGGGCGCAGCACCTGCGCGACGGCGACCGCCGACTCGTAGTTCAGCTTGAAGAGCTGGGTGACGATCTCTTCCCCGCGGCCAGGGGCGCCGCTCATTGGCCCGATCTGCACGGGCCCGCCCTGCAGCTTCGCATCGGCTTCCGGCACCACGCGGATCACGCCGCCCGCATCGACGAGCGCGATGTTCTGCAGGCGCAGCGCCGTCGTCAGCGCGGCGAGCGCCTCGTCGGGCGTCAGGGGCTGGTCGATGTTGAGCGTGACGGTGCCTTTCACCCGCGGATCGACGATGAACGTGCGGCCAGTGAAGTCGGCCATGGCGCGCGCCACCGCCTCGATTTCGGTGTTGGCGAAGTTGAGCGTCAGCCGCTGCGGCGCCTGCGCCGCGGCGCTGATCACGAAGGCCGCCAGGAGCGCCGCCAGCCAGCGCGCCGGTCCTGCCGTGTTGTTAGTCATTGCTTACCTCTTCTTTCCCGTCAGGTGTTAATCGCCAGCAACACCTTGTCTCCCGACCGCATGCCGAGGAGCCCGAGCAACCCGTTGAGCGCTCCCAGCATCGACGGTTCAGCCGTCGCTATCCCGTTGAACCGAATGCGGGAACCTTCCAATGTACCCTTTCCCTGCATTTGAAGCGGGCCAGCCAGGGTAGCCAGATCAAGTAAAGCATTGCCACCGGACCCCCTCACCCGGAGGCGGTAGGTGCCGAGCGGCACCACGGTGGAGAGCGCCGATTGTGCATCGCGCCAATCGACCTGCAGCTCGCCCGTGAGCGCCGTCCCGCGGATTTGCGTGTCGGTCCATGCGAGCTCGAGCACGCCGCCGGGCCGCAGGGTGTTGAAGGGGGCGCCGACGCCGGCGAGAACGCCCGCCGGAAGCCGCGCGTTGCCTTTCGTGATGCGCATGCCGCTCGCATCCACCGAGACCGCGAGCGGCATCGTGAGCCACGGGTGTGACACGCGTGCGGCGATGCTCGTCGGACGAAGCGAATCGACGGTCCATTCGACGCGGCCGGGGACCAGCGTCGTCTCGCGCCCGTCGCTGATGCCGAGGAGCGCCGAGCCGTGCCAGACCGTGCCGCGCGCATCGAGCAGGCGGAACTTGCCGTGCTCCTGCAGCCAGTCGCCGAGCCACGCCGCGGGGGCGCGCACCGCCATGGTCAGCATTGCTGTGGCGACTAGAAGCAAACCGATCGCAAGCGCGTTGAAGGCGCGTTTCATTTCTGCCCCGCCGGGGCGAGCGTCACTTCGGCGTCGACGAGGCCCGCGCCGACGCGCGCCATCCTTGCCGCCGTGATGCGCAGCGGCAGCTCGCTCGTCGTGTCCTTCAGCCAGACGAGCCAGCCCGCGGCATCGGTGCGCTTGGCCGAGACGATGAAGCGCTCGCCGTCGTCGCGGATCTGTGCGCCGATCACGTTCTTCTCCGCGAGGAGGCGAGTCAGGGCGGAGCGCGTCTGCTCGGGCGACTCGAGCGTGCGCGTGCGCAGCTTGAGCTTCTTCGCTTCGGCGGCGAGCTGGTCGAGCTCCGCCGCTTCGGCGCGCAGGCGCGGCAGGTCGGCGGCGAGCCGCACGCGCGAGCGCCACGCGGGCTCGATGCCCGCGAGGTAGAGGAGCGTGAGCGCCACCAGCGCCGCGGCCAGGGCGGTGGCGATGCGCTCGCGTTGCGAGAGGCCGATCCACCATTGCTTCATGGGCCGTCCCCTTTCGCTCGTACGCTCAGCGTCGCATCGGAAAACCGGCCGGTGAGGCCGGCGCCCGAGATCTGCTCGAGCACGAGGTCGCGCCGCCTGGGCGCATCGAGCGCGCGCGGATCGAAGTCGACCCGCAGCACCTGGTCGCGGAATTCCAGCGCGCGCACCGAATCGTCCGCGGGCAGCGCGCGGGCGAGCGTCACGGCGAGCGGCAGGAAATCGCGCGGATCCGAGGCGCCGGCGCCGGCGCGCAGGTCGGCGACGCCGCGGCGCATCTGCGCGACCGGATCGAGGATCACGGTGGTCGAGGGGAAGGCGCTGCGCAGCGCCGCTTCCATGTGCGCTCGCAGCGAGCGCTCCTCGCGGCGCATGAGCCATGCATCGACATTCAGGCCGATGAGCCAGGTGAGGGCGAGGAGAGCGGCGATGGCCGCCGGCACGCGCCATCCGCGCCATGAAGCGAGGCGCGGCGCGAATTCGTACTGCAGGAGCTCGAGCGCAACCGGTTCGGCGCTCCCCTCGGGAGCGTCGGGAGCAACGACCGGAACGCCGAGCGCGTCCGTCCAGTCGCGCGACGGGAACTCGCCCTCGACCACGATCGCCTGCGGACGATTGCCCTCGCCGGCCTGCTGCAGGGCGAGCTGCGCCTCCACGGGAGGATTTCCGGCGGAGCAAGCCATCCCGCTAAGAGCGCCGGTGCGCAATACGCTGTAAGCGGCGCCCAGGCGCAGCCGCCAGCGCGCGCTCTCGAGCGGCAACGCGAGCTGCTCCGGCGTGGCGCTCGCCGGCTCGAGCTTCGCGCGGCGCAGGAGCTCGAGCGCGCGGCCAAAGAGTGCACGGTCGAGCACCGCGAGCGTCGCGCGCGGGCCGTTGCGCGCTGCGACCACGAAGGCGGACGCGATGTCCGCCAGCATGTGGGGCTCGGCAACCGCAGGCAGCGCCGCGCGCAGGCGCGCTCCGGAGAGCGCCGGCAGCGCAGCCTCGACGAGCAGCACGTCGGGCGCTGCAATCACGAGCTCGACCCGCCCGGGCCTCGGAACATCGCCCAGCACGCCGCGCCCGCGCTGCACGATGGTGCGGCTCTCGTCCAGGACCTCGAAATCCATCGCGCTCTCGGCGCCGAGCTCGGCGAACGGGCACAGGCGCAGGCGCAGCGTCTTCACGCCGCCTCCTTCATCCACAGGACCTCGGTCTGCGCGGCGCCGTCTCGCCTGACGAGCGCGCGGGCGGCAAGGCGTGCCGGGCCATAGCTCACGACGCCGTTCACGCCGAAGTAGCGCGTCGATACGGCGAGCCCGCTGTCCGTGACGCGCGGCGCGACCTCGCGCAGGCGCGCGAGCGCGTCGCCCAGGTCCTTGAAGTAGGCCCGGTCGCGCGCCGCGACGATGCGCCGCGCATCGGTGAGCTCGAGGCCGCGGATGCGCGCGCTGAGCACTTCGGCGGATGCGGTGTTGACGTTGAGCGGCGTCGGCTCCGGAAGGATGGTGACGAAGCCGCGCAACCGCTGGAGCTGCTCGGGCCCGAGCCCGACCTGCAGGAGGTCGTCGACGTAGGCGAGGCCGATCGCAGGCTCGCTCGCTCGCGCCTGCTGCGCGGCGAGCACGCGCTCGGCGATGCGATCGGCGAGGCGCTCGTCGATGCGCAGCGCCGCGAGGAGCCGGCGCAGCGACTGCACCTCGTCGACGTTGAGCTCGGCTCCGGAAAGGAGGTTGCGCAGGTTGAACTTCGCCTGCTCGTCGTCGATCGTGCCGGCGAGATAGGCGGGCGGGCGGCCGTCGTTCTCGTTCAGGCGCGTGTCGGCGAGCGGCACCGCCCACGGCTCGCCCAGATGATCGACGCTCGAGGTGCGTGCGTCCTCGCGCAGGATCACGCCCGCCCAGTCGATCGCGCCGCGCAGGAGCCAGCGCGCCTGCGCGTAGGCGCGCTCGTTCTCGGTCTCGCGGATGAGCGCGTTTTGCTGCCACAGCGTGCCGGCGACGAGCGCCGACGCCGCGGCGAGCACCAGCATCGCGAGGAGGACGGCGCTGCCCCTCTGCCTCATAACGCGATCACCTTCACGTAGCGCGCGCCGTCCCGGTCATTCACGACGATCTCGAGCGCGCCGGCGCGGGCGAAGGGGCGCACGGCTGGAGCCGAAGGGTCGAGCCAGAAGCCGCCGGCATTGACGCGCACCTGCATGCGCGACACGCCCGGCAGCACCAGCACGTCGCCCGTCCCGGTGCTGCGCACGAGGCCGCGCGGCTCGACGCGATAGAGCACGTGCGCGGGCCGCAACTCCAGGGCACCGGTCGTGACGGTGCGCAGCACCTCGAGCACTGCGCTGCCGTTGCCATCGACTGCGATGGAGACGGCAAGCGGCAGCTCCGGCGTGGTGGCGCGCGCCGGCACGGCGATATCCGGCAGGCGCTCGGCGACATCCATCTCCATCTGCGCGAACGCGCGCACGAGCTGAGCGAGCTCGGTGGTTTGCTGCTCGATGGAGCTGCGCTGGTCGGCGACGAACGAGAGGCCGCGCCAGCTGATCACGCCGAGCAGCGCGACCAGCGTGATCGCCACGAGCATCTCGATCAGCGTAAATCCCTTCGCACCTGGCAAATGGGTCATTGCCGCCTTGGGAGGATGCCGATCAGCTCGGCGAGCTGGTGATCGCTTGCATCGGTGCTGGCGTACACGCGCACTTCGACACGGCGGAAGAGCGGATTCGGCGTGCTCTTCACCTCTTCGACGCACTGCAGGCTCGCCTTGCTCTGGGGGCAGGGGGCGCTGCGTACGCCGATCGGCGGAAAGGCAGCCGCGGCGCGCAGCTCCGCGATGCGGTTATCGGCGGCGAGCTCGGCGAGCAGGCGCAGCCGCAGCTCCGCATTGGTTTGCGCCATCGTCCCGGAGGCGCGCACGGCGGCGAGCAGCGCCACGCCGACGATGGCGAGCGCGACCAGCACCTCGATCAGCGTGAAGCCGCGCATGAGGCATCCGTGCATTCGGCCCGCAGGTTGCCGAGCGCATCCAGCCCGAGGCGCAGGCGGTGCTCGGCGCTCGCGAGCTCGACGCTCGCCGCCTCGCGCAGCGGCTCGCGCGTGAAGACGAGCTCGCGCGGCTCGACATCGCGCAGCTCGATCCTCCAGGGCCGCTCGCGCGCGAGGTCCTCGCGCAGCTCGTACGTGTTATCGGCGACGAGCGGCCGGAACCGGTAGCCGGAGAGATCGGCTTGCCACACGAGCGAGCGGCCGCCGACGCGCGCCTCGCTCGACGCCATGCGGAAGAGCGCGGCGAGCCGGTCGCCTTCTTCGGCGAGCTTGCGCGATTCGGAGCCGCGCACCGAGAGGCTGACGACGCCCGCGGCAACGCCGATGATCGCGACGGTCAATAGAAGCTCGATCAGCGTAAAGCCGCGGGGATTCATGGCCGCTTAGAGCTGCCAGGAACCGATGTCGAGGTCGGCGCCGGTGCCGCCCGGCTGCGCGTCGGCGCCGAGGGAGAAGACGTCGATCTCGCCGTGGACCCCGGGGGAAAGATATTGGTAGACGTTTCCCCAGGGATCCTTCGGCAGCTTGTCGAGGTAAGGCTTCCAGTTCGAGGGCACGGGCGCGGTCGTCGGCTTCGTGACGAGCGCCTGCAGCCCCTGCTCGTTCGTCGGATAGCGGCCGTTGTCGAGCCGGTAGAGCTTGAGCGACTGCATGAGGGTCGCGATGTCGTGCTTGGCCGCCGCCTGCCGGGCCTCGTCGCTGCGACCGAGCACGCGCGGCACGATCAGGACCGCAAGGATCCCGAGGATCACCACCACGACCATGATCTCGACGAGCGTAAAGCCCGTGCTCCGGCGCATTCTCGGCACCTGCCTGTCTCCCCGACGTTTCTTCCTTTAGGATTATGCGCCTAGCGGCGAAACTTCATCCGCCGCACAATGAGCCGAATGGCACCTATCGTCCCGCGCGTTGTAACGCTCGTCCTCGCTGTCGTGCTGGTAGCGAGCGTTACGGAATGGGCGCTCACATTCGGCGCCCGGCGCACCCCCGCGGAGCCGGTGAGGGTACTCGATGCGTCCAGCACCGATCCCCAGGCTCAGGTCACCGACGTGATGCCCGTTGCGCGGCTTTTCGGCGCGAGCGGCGCCACGGAGTCCGGCGGCATCCGCGCGCTCGGCGTGATGGCCGAGGGCGGCGACGGCGGCCGCGGCATCGCTGTCCTCGGCATCGGCGACAAGCCCGCGAAGCCGTATCGCACCGGCGACACCGTGGCGCCCGGCGTGGTGCTCCAGGAAGTAAAGAAAGACCGCGTGGTGCTCTCGCGCGCAGGCGTCGCACAGGAACTGCGCGTCCGCAAGGCGCCGGCGACGCCGGCTTCCCCCCTCTCGCGCTAGACGCGCAGCTGGTCGGCCGCGAGGTAGCGTTGCCGGAAGGTCTCGAAGTCCGTCTCGTCGGCGGCTTCGAGATCGCGCTGGGTGACGAGCGATTCTGCGGCGAGCCGCGTGAAGTGCTCGCGCACCGGCTTCGGGAATTCGAGCTTCTGCAGCGTCGCCTTGTGCAGCGTCGACTCGATCAGCGCGAAGCGCAGGAACGAGTTGCCGTGGTCGCGCGCCATCGCCTGCAGCACGCGCGCCGAAGGTGTGGTCTCGGCATCGGCGACGAGCTTGCGCGCGGCATCGTAGGCATCCTGGTACGCCGCGCCGCCGAACACGGCATCGAGCTGCCCTGGAATCGCCTCGCACATCGAAAGGATCTCGCGCGCCCAATCGGCAAGGGGCTTGCGCTCGCCGCGGCGCTCGAGCGCGAGCCCCGGCTCGCGGCCGCGCACCGCGACCGTCTGCTGGTTGCGCCGGACTTCGCCGACTTCCTGCGGCGTATCGGCGGGGCTGTCGGCGAGCAGGCAGTGCAGGAGAAAGATATCCAGGAACCTGCAGGTCTGCGGCGTGATGCCGATCGGCGAGAACGGATCGAGGTCCATCAGGCGCACCTCGACGTATTCGACGCCGCGGCTGCGCAGCGCGTGCAGCGGGCGCTCGCCGCGCTTGATGCGCCGCTTCGGGCGGATCGAGCTGTAGAACTCGTTCTCGATCTGCAGGAGCGTCGTGCTGAGCTGCCGGTAATCGTCGCCGTCGCGCAGTCCGATTTTTTCGTATTCCGGATACGGCTCGGTCAGCGCCTGGTAGAGCGAGGCCGTGTAGGCCTCGAGGCTGTTGCAGCTCACGGAAAGCGAAGCCTGCGCGTCGCTCTGGTATCCGAGCCGCCCCATGCGCAGCGACGTCGCGTGCGGCGCGTAGAACGTGCCCGGCGCGAGCTCCGTGAGCTCGTGGCTGCGTCCGGCGATGAAGCTCGCGCACACCGTAGGCGAGGCGCCGAAGAGATAAAGCAGCAGCCACGAGGCGCGGCGGAAATTGCGGATCAGGCCGAAGTACTGCTCATCGGTGACATCGGGCAGCGAGAAGTTGTAGTGGATGCCCGAGATCGCCTGCATGCGCCGGCCGTAGCGCTGCGCGAGGCCGAGGCGATAGACCGTCTTCGCGCGGCCGACGTTCGAGGTGCCGTAGCGGCCGATCGGGATCAGGTTGTCCGCGGGCAGGTTGCACGGCATGCTCGCGCACCACAGCACCTCGTCGCCGATCGCGCGGTAGACCGCCTGGTGGATGTGCCTGAGCTCCTCGAGGCAGCGCTCGACGCTCGTGTGCGCCGCGGTGATGAGCTCGAGCTGCGATTCGGAAAAATCCGTCGTGATGTGCGGATGCGTCAGGGCCGCCCCGAGCGCCGCCGGATGCAGCGTCTGCGCGAGCGTGCCGTCCGGCCGCACGCGCAGGCTCTCCTTCTCAATGCCGCGGCGTATGCCGCGCAGCCTTTCCGGGAGGAGCCTCATGGGGAATGCGAAGGTTAGCAGACGGCAATTAGGGGACGGAGCCCTAACTAATTTGGGGACGGCGCCCTAACTGCGTCAACCGCCCGCCCGCGCCGATCGTTTTGCCCATATGCCGAGACAGGCGCGCCTCATCGTCCCAGAGATGTCCCTTCACGTTGTGCAACGCGGTCACAATCGGCAAGCCTGCTTCCAGCAGGATCTCGATTACCTCCTCTACCTCAAGTGGCTGGGCAATCTCGTTGGCGTCAGCGGTTGTGTTCTGCACGCGTATTGTCTGATGACGAATCACGTGCATCTCCTCATCACGCCGTCTTCCGAAGGCTCGTGTGCGACGCTGATGCGAAATCTCGGGCAACGCTATGCGCAGTACTTCAACCGGCGTTACGAGCGCAGGGGCTCGCTGTGGGAAGGCCGCTTCCGATCGTGCCTGGTCGACTCCCCTCGATATGTGCTCGCCTGCCAGCGGTACATCGAGCTCAACCCTGTGCGCGCAGGGATGGTGGCGTCGGCATCGGACTATCGCTGGTCGAGTCACAACGGCAATTGCGGCCGCATTGCAGATCGATTTCTCACCCCACATGCGACGTTTCTCGCGCTAGGGGAAGGCGCCGACGACCGCCGCCGCTATCAGGAACTGTTTGGCGAGGCGGATGACCCCGGGTTTCTCGCTGCGGTGCGAGATGCGACGAATGGAGGCTTCGCACTCGTGGGTGAGGAGCTCAAGTCGACACTCGAAGCGCGCACGGGTCGCCACCTCGAGCGCCGCAAGCGGGGCCCTGCACCCACCACCAACCGGTCGGCAGGGACGTCCGGCGAGCGCGATTTCGATGCAGACTTAGGGCTCCGTCCCCAAACCGGTTAGGGCTCCGTCCCCTAACTGGACGGATATACAGTATGATCCGCCGCCGTGGAAGTGGCGGACAAACACAAGAAGCTGAATTGCGCGCAGCGCGCGGCGGCCTGCCATGGCGCCGGGCCGCTCCTCATCCTCGCCGGCGCGGGAACCGGCAAGACGAACACGCTCGCGCACCGCGTGGCGCATCTCATCGCCGAGGGCGCGAACCCGCAGCGCATCCTGCTCCTCACGTTCTCGCGCCGCGCGGCCATCGAGATGACGCGCCGCGCGCAGCGCATCGTCGGTGAGCTGGCCATGGGAGGAAATGCGCAGGTCCGGTTGCCCTGGTCCGGCACTTTCCATTCGATGGCCAACCGCCTTATCCGCCGCCACTGCACGCGCCTCGGCCTGCAGCCCAACTTCAGCGTGCTCGATCGCGGCGATGCCGCCGACCTGATGGACGTCGTGCGGCACGAGCTGGGATATTCGAAGGCCGAGCGCCGCTTCCCGCGCAAGGACACCTGCCTCGCCATCTATTCCCACCGGGTGAACACGCAGGGCGCGCTGCGCGACACGCTCGAGCACCATTTCCCGTGGTGCGCGGAATGGGAAGAGGAGCTCGCGCGCCTCTATCGCACCTATGTCGAGCGCAAGCTCGCCAACCAGGCGCTCGACTACGACGACCTGCTGCTTTATTGGCACGCGATGCTGGGTGACGAGCGCCTCGCGCGCGACATCGGCGCCGACTTCGACCACATCCTGGTCGACGAGTACCAGGACACGAACACCCTGCAGGCCGAGATCCTCGGCCGGCTGCGTCCCGACGGCCGCGGCCTCACCGTGGTCGGCGACGACGCGCAGGCGATCTACTCCTTCCGCGCGGCGAGCGTCGACAACATCCGCCGCTTCGCCGGCCAATATCGCGCCGCGACGATCGACCTGGAAGACAACTATCGGTCGACGCAACCGATCCTGGACGCCGCCAATGCGCTCATCGGCAAGCGCCTGCGTTCGGTCAGGGGCGCGGGCGCGAAGCCGCGCTACGTCACCGTGGCCGACGATGCGGCGCAAGCGAACTATGTCGTGACGCAGGTGCTGCAAAACCGCGAGAAGGCGATGGCGCTGAAGCGCCAGGCGGTGCTCTTCCGCAGCTCGCACCACAGCGACATGCTGGAGCTCGAGCTCGTGCGGCGGAACATCCCCTATGTAAAGTACGGCGGCCTCAAGTTCCTGGAAGCTGCGCACGTCAAGGATCTGCTCGCCATCCTGCGCTGGGCGGACAACCCGAAGAACCGCATCGCGGCGTTCCGCGCGCTGCAGCTCGTTCCGGGGGTCGGCCCGGCGACGGCGCAGGCGGTGTTCATGCGCTTCGAGGTTGGCGGCTGGCCCGCGCTCGTCGCCACCGATCGGCCCCTCGCCGAGCTGCTCGCGTCGATCGCCGGGCCCGAAGCGCCGTGGGCCGGGCAGGTGGCGCGAGTGCGGGAGTGGTACGAGCCGCAGCTCGAGCGCCTGTACGAGCAGGCGCAGGTCAGAAGCGCGGACCTCGCGCAACTGGAGCGCTTGGCGCCGAATTTCCAGTCGCGGGAGAAATTCCTGAGCGAGCTCGCGCTCGATCCCCCGGCGGCGACGGGCGATCTGTCCGGCGATCCGCACCTGGACGAGGACTTCCTGATCCTCTCGACGGTCCATTCGGCCAAGGGGCAGGAATGGGACGCGGTGTACGTGCTGAACGTGAACGATGGGAGCTTCCCGTCGGAGTTTTCCACCGGGAGCGCAGGGCTGATCGAGGAGGAGAAGCGGCTCCTCTATGTGGCGATGACCCGCGCGAAGCGCGAGCTCGATCTCATCGCGCCGCTCAAGTACTACGTGACGCAGCAGTCGCGCATGGGCGATCGGCATGTCTACGGCGCGAAGAGCCGCTTTCTCACGAAGCCGGTAATGGCCTGTCTCGACGAACGCGTATGGGATGAAATTCCCGCGCTCGACGTGGGCGCGAGGCTCAAAGCCATGTGGTAATGAAGCGAAAACGTGCGGTGCTCCGCTTGTACTGCAGCCGGCTTGCTGATAGGTTGCTCGAGGTTGCTCGGGTCTGATGCCAAAAGGGGGGATCAGCTGAAACGACTATCCGGCGTGCTGGCCGCGTGCTTTGCCGCGGCGCTTCTTTCGTGCGGTGGCGGCCAAAGCGACGCGCCCATCAGTCCCAAACCCTTCGGTACCCCTTCCGGCCCGGGGGGCAGCGGGAGCGGCGTGACCGGCCTGATCGGCCTCGTGGTGGACGCAACCACCGGCAACCCGATCCAAGGGGTGACCGTCGCTGCCGGCACGCTCACCACGACGACCGATAGCCAGGGCAATTTCGCCATGCCCACGATTCCGAACGGCACGAGCGTGGTGTCGTTCACCGCACCGGTCTCGGGCTCGCTCGCCCCTTATGCGCCGCAGTCGCGCACGGTGCAGATCATCCCGACGATCGAGACCTCGGTCATCGTGCAGATGACGCCGAACGGCACCACGTCGCCGGCGACATTCGACCCGACCGTGGGCGCCACGCTCACCGTCACCGGCTCGACGGCCCAGGCGGTGATCAGCGGCGGGTCGCTGCGCGACGCGAGCGGCAATCCGCCGGCCGCGGCGCTCGTGAACGACGTGGTGACTCCCCTGGCGAGCTCCCTGGACCCGTACCTGCTTCCGGGCGAGTACGTCGTCTCCCCGACGAGCGCGTTCGAGACGTTCGGCGGCGTGGACCTGAGAGTGGACGATAACCTCCTCAACCAGATGACGGGCGCGCTTGCCGGGCCGGGAGCGATCCAGATTCCGGTCAGCTCGCGCGCGGCCGCGCCGCCGGCGAGCGTCTCGCTCTTCCGCTTCGATCCGACGACCGGCCTGTGGGTCCAGGACGGCACGGCCACGCTGCAGGGCGCGGCGCCCAACCAGTTCTACGGCGGCGCGATCTCGCGCGTCGCGGCGTGGGCCGCAGGGCAGGTGTATACGGCGTCTACCATCAGCGTGTGCGTCCAGGACCCGTCCGGCGCCCCGGTGGTCGGCGCCCGCGTGCAGTCCGACGGCATCGACTACAGCGGCGGCGGCACGGGCTGGACCAATTCCTCGGGCGTGGCGAGCGTGCCCATGAAGCAGGGCGGCTCGGCGATCATCACGGCGACTTCGCCGCGCAGCTCGAGCTCCGCCACGATCAGCAACGCGCAAAGCGCGAGCAACTTCACGCTGACGCCGTGCCTCATCATGCCGACGCGCGGCATGACGATGCGCCTCACGTGGGGGGCGCTGCCGTTGGACCTCGACTCGCACCTGAAGGAGCCGAACAGCGTCCACATCGCCTACTTCAGCCGCGGCTCCCTGGGCTCGCCCCCGTACGCCGCCCTCGACGTCGACGACGTGACGAGCTTCGGTCCGGAGGTGATCACGGTCCTGCGCCTCACCCAGGGCGTGAACGAATATTTCGTGCACAACTTCAGCGGCACCTTCGCGCCGGGAATGACCGGCTCGCCGGCGCGCGTCGAAGTCCGCGTCGGCAGCCAGACGCGCATCTTCACGCCGCCCGCGGGCGAGGGCACGAACCCCTACTGGCGCGTGTTCCAGTTCACCGTAGCGACGGATTGCTCGGTGACGATCGCGCCCGTGCAGCAGTGGGCCGCGACCGAGCCGCCCAACCCGGCGGGAACGGCTTCCGGGACCATCTGCAACTAGCGCGGCGCGGACGGCGCGCGGGGTCGTGCAAACGGCCAGTGGATGCGGCCCGACAGAATTTTTCGCGCCGCGCGTCGTGCCGACGAGCGGTTGCAGTGGCCGGTTCATTCGCGGCGAGCACAAGAGTTTCTATCCCATTGATCCGCAAGCAGCGCGGGTGGACTGTCGGGCGATGCCGACAAGCGCGACCACTACAACGTAGCGAATTTCCAGTCTTCCCGGCTGTCGTAATCCTCGCTACAGTTCGTAGCGTTTCGTAGTTATCCGAGCGAGGGAGGACACCGACGATGGCAGGACAAGGGAGGATTGCGCGCCTTGCTGTGCTCTTGTGCGCACTACTGACCGGACTCGTCGCGACCGCGGCCCGGGCACAGGAAGACCATAACTACTACGGCCCGCGGCTCATCGAAGAAAAAGTCCGCATCCCCGCGCCCGAGGGCTACACGATCGCCGCCACGATCCTGCGCCCCGACGCGCCGGGACCCTTCGGCGTGGTGGTCCTCAACCACGGCGTGTCCGCTTCCGCGCGCGAGCGCGCGAGGGAATCCTCCGACCTGCTGATCAACGCGGCCGCGGTGTTCGCGCGGCGCGGCTATGTCGTCGTGATGCCGCTGCGCCGGGGCTTCGGCGATACGGGCGGCGAGATGGCCGAGGATCCGGGCTCGTGCAGCAATCCCGACTACAAGGACGCCGAGAAGAACGCCGCGCAAGACGTCATGGTCGCTTACGACTATGCGCGCACGCTGCCTTACGTCGACGGCAACCGCATGATCCTCGCCGGCCAGTCGGCGGGCGGCATGGTGTCGGTGTTCACCGCCGGCACGCGCAACCCGCAGGGCCTCGTCGCGGTGCTCGCCTTCGCGGCAGGCCGCGGCGGCGATCCCGACATCAACCCGGGCGTGCCGTGCGCGATCGAGCCGGTGGCGCGCGTGTTCGGCATGCTGGGCAAGAACATCCACGTGCCGGTGCTCTTCCACTACGCCGAGAACGATCTCTTCTTCAGCCCCAAGGTGTCGCGCGGCTGGTTCGATCGCTTCAACGCGAACGGCGCGAACGCCGAATATGCGCTGCAGCCCGCCTTCGGCAAGGACGGCCACTATCTCTTCGGCGACACGCTCGGCGTGCGCTACTGGCTGCCGACCGTCGAGAGCTTCCTCGCGCGGCACGGCGTCGCCTTCGCCCGCCTCGACCAGGCGGATCCGGAGCGCGCGCCGCTCCTCGCATTCGACCGCGTGCCGAACATCAAGAGCGACGCGTGCAAAGGCCTCTACCGCGCCTTCCTCGAGTCGCCCGGGCCGCGCGCCTATGCGGTCAGCGACGACGGGCGCTGCGGCTTCGCCGGCGGCCTGCAGGACGCGAAGGACGTCGCGATGAAGCAGTGCGGCAACGTCGCGAAGGGCGGCTGCAAGCTCTACGCCGTGGACGACGAGGTGATCTGGAAGGAAAGCATCGCCGGGCAGGGCGGCGGCACCAAGTAGCAGTGCATTTCTCGATCGTCCACGAGCAGTGCGCGGACGGGCGCTGGAGCGCGCAGGTGCCGGAATTCCCTGAGCTCGTCGCCCTGGCCGAAAAGCGCTTGCTGCAGGGGCGGGGCTATCCTATGCCTCGTGGCGGCAGTCCCATCCCCGGTCGACGATAAGGAAAACCTCCTCCGCGAGGACCGGCGTCTTCTCGGCCGGCTCCTCGGCGAGGTCATCAAGGACCAGGCAGGGGCCGACGCGCTCGAGCGCATCGAGCGCATCCGGCAGGCGGCGGTGGCGTTCCGCAAGGAGAACAAGGACGAGGCCGAGCTCGATCGCCTCCTCAACGCGCTCGACCTCGACCAGACGATGGAGGTGGTGCGCGCGTTCAGCTTCTTCTCGCACCTCCTCAACATCGCCGAAGACGAGCAGCAGCATCGGCGCCGCCGCGCCCACGCGCAGGCCGGCGCGCCGCGGCGGCCGGGGAGCCTGTCGCACGCGCTCGACGAGGCGAAGCACATCCGCTTCGAAGGCCTCATGCAGTGGTTCTGGCGCGCGCACGTGAGCCCCGTGCTGACCGCGCATCCTACCGAGGTGCAGCGCCAGAGCATCCTCGAATGCGAGCGCGAGATCGCGCGCCTGATCGCCGAGCCGCAGGCGAGGGAGCGCGACGAATCGATGCGCGCCGAGGTGCTGCGCCTGTGGCTCACGTCGATGCTGCGCGTGACGAAGCTCCACGTCGCCGACGAGGTCACGAACGGCATCAATTACTTCCGGCTCACTTTTCTCGAGGAGCTGCCGCGCCTGTACGCGGAGTTCGAGCACGCCTTGAAGGAGCGCTTCGCGCTGCCGGAGCTTCCGTGGCTGCCGCCCTTCCTCACCATCGGCAGCTGGATCGGCGGCGACCGCGACGGCAATCCGAACGTGACTGCGGAGGTCCTGCGCACCGCGCAGGAGCTGCACGCAAGGCTGCTCTTCGAGCATTACCTGGATGAAGTGAACCGGCTCGGCCGCGAGCTCGGCCTTTCGGCGCGCCTTTCGAACATTCCCGCGCAGGTGCATGCGCTCGCCGAGCGCTCGGCCGACGCTTCTCCGCACCGCGAGGACGAGCCTTACCGCCGCGCGATCAGCGGCATCTACGCGCGGCTTGCGACGACGGCGCAGACGCTGGCGCAGCACACGGCGGCGCCGGCGCCCGTCGCCAAAGGCGCCGCATACAGTGACGCCGAAGAGTTCGCCACCGAGCTCGCCACCATTGCCACCGCGCTGAACAAACAGGGCGCCGGCTTGCTCGCCATCGGCCGGCTGCGCGCCTTGCAGAGGAAGGTGTCGGTGTTCGGCTTTCACCTGGCGCCGCTCGACCTCCGCCAGAGCTCCGATGTGCATGAAGCGGCGGTCGACGAGCTTTTCGCGCGCGCCGGCATCGCCGGCTACACGCACCTCGACGAAGCCGGGCGCATCGCGCTCCTCGTGAAAGAGCTGGCGAGCCCGCGGCCGCTGCGATCGCATTACGTCGAGTACTCGCCGCTGCTGCAGAAGGAGCTCGCCATCCTCGAGGCGGCCGCCGAGGGCCGGACGCGCTTCGGTGCGCGCGCGATCCCGCGCTACGTGATCTCGCATTGCGATGCGGTGTCCGATCTCCTCGAAGTCGGGCTGCTGCTGCGCGAGGCGGGACTTCTCAAGCCCGGGGCCCAGGCGCCGCTCGAGATGGACATCGTGCCGCTCTTCGAGTCGATCGCCGACCTCGCGAATTGCGGCAACGTCATGGCGGCCGCGCTCGACCTGCCGATGTACAAGTCCTGGGTCTGCGGCCGCGGCTCGGAGCACGAGGTGATGCTCGGCTACTCGGACAGCAACAAGGACGGCGGCTACGTGACGTCGAACTGGGCGCTCTACAAGGCGGCCGAAGCGCTCCTCGGTGTGTGCAAGCCGCGCGGCGTGCGCCTGCGGCTCTTCCACGGCCGCGGCGGCACCATCGGGCGCGGCGGCGGGCCGAGCTACGACGCGGTGCTCGCGCAGCCGCCGGGAACGGTCGATGGCGCGCTGAGGCTCACGGAGCAGGGCGAGGTGATCGCGAGCAAGTACGCCGATCCGGCGGGCGGGCGGCGCAACCTCGAGACGCTCGCCGCCGCGACGCTCGAAGCGAGCCTCGCGCAGCGTGCGCCGAGCGAGCGCCACGCGCGGCACGTCCAGGTCATGGAAGAGCTCTCGGCGGCGGCGTTCGACGCCTACCGGGCGCTCGTTCGCGCGCCGGGCTTCCTCGACTACTGGCGGCAATCCACCCCGATCGCCGAGCTCTCGCAGTTGAACATCGGCAGCCGCCCCGCCTCGCGCCACGCCACGCAGACCGTCGAGGACATCCGCGCCATTCCATGGGTGTTCAGCTGGAGCCAGTCGCGGCTGATGCTCCCCGGGTGGTATGGCTTCGGCACGGCCGCCGAAGCGTGGCAAGGGAACATCGAGGAGCTGCGCGACATGTATCGCAGCTGGCCCTTCTTCCAGTCGGTGCTGTCGAACCTCGACATGGTGCTCGCCAAGACCGACCTCGCGATCGCCTCGCGCTATGCCGAGCTCGTGCCCGACGCGCCGCTGCGCAAGGAGATCTTCGGACGCATCCAGGCCGAGTGGCAACGCGCGCGCCGCTGGCTCGCCGCGATCACCGAGCGCACCGAGCTCCTCGCCGACAACCCGACCCTCGCTCGCTCGATCCGCAACCGCTTCCCCTACCTCGATCCGCTGAACCATCTCCAGGTCGAGCTCCTGCGCCGCCATCGCGCCGACGGCGGCAACGAGCGGCTGCTGACCGCGATCCACCTCACCATCAACGGCGTCGCCGCCGGCCTGCGCAACAGCGGCTAATTCCGGACAACGTCCTTAATTATTCGTGGACTACCGCACCCGGGCGCTCAAGATCCTTCCGCACATCTGCGTCCGATGTGCGCGGGAGTTCTCGGGGAAGCGACTGCGCGAGCTGACGGTGCATCACAAGGACGGCAACCACGACAACAATCCGGCGGACGGCTCGAACTGGGAGCTGCTTTGCATCTACTGCCACGAGAACGAGCATGCGCGCGTCGTTGATTCACAGGCGGGCGGTAGCGTGGAGCAGGCGGATCCCGCACCCGCGAAGCATCGGCCGCTCGCGGGGCTCGACAAACTGCTTAAGAAGAATAATTAAGGACGTTGTCCGGAATTAACTGCCGGAGAGGGTGCGCTTCGCCCAGTCGAGCACGACGGCGAGGCGCGGCGGCAGGAGCTGCTCGGCTTCTTCGTAGGTGACCCAGCGGTATTCGTGGTGCTCGGGTCGGCCGAGCTCCTTCGAGACAGGCAGCTCGATCTCCACCTCCTCGGTCTCGCCGAGGTAGTAGCGAGCGATCTTGTTGCCGGAGTAAGGCAACGTCTCCCGGTATTCCTCGCCGAACGGAAAGTCGACGGCGGCGAGGCCGGTTTCTTCCTTCAGCTCGCGCTTCGCGCAGGTCAGCTGGTCTTCGCCGGCCTCGACCAAGCCCTTGGGGAAATCCCAGTTGTTGTAGGCGCGCAGCACCAGGTAGTAGATGCCGCGCCCGGTGCGACGGAAGACGACCACGCCCGCCGCGCGCGGCGGCGCCTTGGTTTTCATCGGTCGGATGCTACTGAAATAAATCGGGGCCAGTCACCCTGCGGTGCTGGCCCCGATCTTCCTAGATGCTCGCCGCCCGAGCGGCCCTAGCCAGAGGAGGAGGAGGTAGGCGTCGGATTTAGCTCGGACGACGAGGCAAGCCGGTCATTCTTTAGTGCGCGCCGCGCGGCTTCGATCGCGGCGCCGAGCGCAAGTTCAATTCGCTCGACCTGCTCGATGTCGGCGAGGTAGCGCGCACGCACGCTCTCGGGCAGCGAGGCGTGGGCATTTCTCCAGAATTTCGTCTTAAGCATGTCGCAATCCTTTGGGGGCGGAGAAGAGCTTCCTCACGTCGCTCACCGCAGCGCGCAGGAGCCGCGCCATTTGCGCCGTGCGCTCGGCCCGGGCGGCGCGCTCGAGCGCGTACAATTCCGCGGTCGTCGGGTAGGACATCAATCGGAGTTCGCGGTTTTTCATGCGTCGAATGTAGGGCCGCAAGGCCGCGACTACAAACGATGAAATCTCACTCCACGCATAAGAAAAAATGATCTATCGCCTGCCGCCCCTGAACGCCCTGCGGGTATTCGAAGCCGCGGCGCGCCATCTCTCGTTCAAGGACGCGGCGAACGAGCTCTCGATCACGCAGGCGGCCGTCAGCCACCAGGTGAAGAGCCTCGAGGACTATCTCGGCGTGCAGCTCTTCAAGCGCGCCGGGCGCGGCGTGCAGCTCACCGAGGCGGCGCGGGCCTGCCTGCCGAAGCTGCGCGAGGGATTCGACTCGCTCGCCGCGGCGGTGGAGATGATCCACCTGCGCGCCGATGAGACCGACCTGCAGATCACCGCGCCGCCGGTCTTCACCGCGCGCTGGCTGATGCCGCGGCTCGCCGATTTCGCGAGGCGCGAGCCGAAGATCGACGTGCGCGTGGTCTCTTCGAGCAAGATGGTCGACGCGGGCGCGCTCGATTCGGCGACGCTCGTCGGCAACTTCGACCTGCGCAGCGAGAGCTCGGGCGTCGAGATCCATCTCGGTGCGGGCGACTATCCCGGCTACCGCGCCGACAAGCTCTTCAATGTCTCGACGATCGTGGTGGCGAACCCCGAGCTCGTGCAAGGCAAGCCCGGCCTGCGGGAGCCGGCGGACCTGGCGCAGCACACGCTCCTGCACGACGACGCCATGGATCTTGTGGCGCAGGGCCACGCCTGGGCGAAGTGGCTCGACATGGCCGGAGTCGCCGACAAGGTGGACGGCACGCGCGGGCCGCATTTTTCCACCAACATCCTTTCGCTCGAGGCGGCGTCGCAGAAGCTCGGCGTCGCGCTCGCGCTGCGGCCGCTGGTCGATGCAGACCTCGCCTCCGGGCGCCTGTGCGCGCCGTTCAAGCTGGCGCTCACGCCGCTGTCGTCCTATTACCTTGTATGCCCTGAGGTCATTGCCGAGCGGCCGGCCGTCGTCGCGTTCCGCAAGTGGTTGTTGCAGCAGGCGCAAGACAAGCACGCCAAATAACCTCGCTAAACCGGGGTCAATTCTTGCAGCGGGCTTGATTCGGGCGGTTTCGCCGCCATTTAACCGCCGTGAGATCGCGCGATATCTCGACCTGGATGTGGAGCGAAGCCCTGTCGATGATCGACCGGGCCGAGCGGCTGCAGCGCCAGTTCTTCCATCACGCCGCGGCCGCTTGGGAGCCGCCCGCCGACATCACGGAAACCGCGGACGAAGTGCAGGTGCAGGTCGCGCTGCCCGGCGTGAGGGCCGATTCGATCACCGTGGCGCTCGATCCCGGCGGGCTCACGGTTTCCGCGTCGCGTCCGTTTCCCTGCGCGGGCGACACGACCAACATCCACCGTATCGAGATTCCTTACGGCCGCTTCGAGCGCCGGGTCGATCTTCCGCCCCTCGAGCTCGTCGGCAAGAAGTTCGCCGACGGCGTGCTGACGCTCGCGTTCAAGAAGAAGGAAACCGCATGAACAAAGTGCTCGCGCAGGAGCAGGAAAAGAACTCCGCCGCCGCGGCAGACAAGCCGCGCGCCGGCGCGCTGAAGCCCCTGCCCGAAGACGCGCTGATCCTCATTCCGATGAGGAACACGGTCCTCTTCCCGGGCGTGATCTCGCCCATCACCATCGGCCGGCCGGGCTCCGTCGCCGCCGCGCAGGAAGCCGTGCGCTCCGAGCGCAAGGTCGGCTTCCTCCTGCAGCGCGATGCGCAGAAGACCGACGTCGGCCCGAACGACCTGCATTGGGTCGGCACGGCCGGGCAGGTCGTGCGCTACATCACCGGCGGCGAGGGCGCGCACCACATGGTGGTGCAGGGGCAAAGCCGTTTCCGCGCGCTCGAGTTCCTCGAGGGCTGGCCGTTCCTCGTCGCGCGCGTGCAGTATGTCGATGCGCCGGAGGAGATGAATCCCCAGATCGAGGCGCGCTTCCTGCAATTGAAGGCGCAGGCCGTGGAAGCGATCCAGCTCCTGCCGAACGCGCCGGAGGAGCTTGCGGTCGTCGTGCAGGGGCTCACCTCGCCCTCGATGCTCGCCGACATGGTCGGCAACCTCCTCGACGTCAAGCTGGAAGACAAGCAAGGGCTCCTCGAGACCTTCGACCTCGGCACGCGCCTGGACCGAGTGATCCAGATGCTCTCCGAGCGCGTCGGCGTGCTGCGCATCTCGAAGGAGATCGGCGACAAGACGAAGAAGGAGTTCGACGAGCGCCAGCGCGAGCACGTGCTGCGCGAGCAGATGCGCCAGATCCAGAAGGAGCTCGGCGAGGGCGAAGACACGGGCGCCGAGCTCCAGGAGCTGAAGAAGCAAATCGACGATGCCGGCATGCCCGAGGACGTGCTGAAGCACGCGACGAAGGAATTGAAGCGCCTGCAGCGCATGGGCGAAGGCTCGGCCGAAGGCTCCATGCTGCGCACCTACCTCGAGTGGCTCGCCGAGCTGCCTTGGAAAGATGCGGAGTCAAGACCCATTGATATTGCCGAGGCGCGCCGCATCCTCGACGAGGATCACTACGGCCTCGACAAGATCAAGCGCCGGATACTGGAGCACCTCGCCGTGCGCAAGCTCAACCCGACCGGCAAGAGCCCGATCCTGTGCTTCGTCGGGCCGCCGGGCGTGGGCAAGACCTCGCTCGGCCAGTCGATCGCGCGTGCCACGGGACGCAAGTTCCAGCGCATCGCGCTTGGCGGCGTGCACGATGAAGCCGAGATCCGCGGCCACCGGCGCACCTATATCGGCGCGCTGCCGGGCAACGTGATCCAGGCGCTGCGCCGCGCCGAGTCGAAGAACGCGGTGCTGATGTTCGACGAGATCGACAAGCTCGGGCAGGGCGGCTTCCATGGCGACCCGTCGAGCGCGCTCCTGGAGGTCCTCGATCCGGAGCAGAACGCCCACTTCAGGGATAACTACCTGGCGGTGGACTTCGACCTCTCGAAGGTGATGTTCATCACTACCGCGAACATGCTCGACACGATCCCGGGGCCGCTGCGCGACCGCATGGAGATCATCCAGCTCCCCGGCTACACCGAGGAAGAAAAGCTGCAGATCGCGAAGCGCTACCTCGTCAAGCGCCAGCTCGAGGCCAATGGCTTGACGGCGGAAAAGGCGGAACTGACGGAAGCGGCGGTCCGCGGCATCATCGGCGACTACACGCGCGAGGCGGGCGTGCGCAATCTCGAGCGCAACATCGGCGCAGCGCTGCGCCATGCAGCGATGAAGATCGCCGAGGGCGCGGAACGCAAGGTCGTGATCGACGTGCCGGATCTGCACGGCATCCTGGGTGCGGCGCGCTTCGAGAACGAGGTGGCCGAGCGCACCTCCGTTCCGGGCGTGGCGACCGGGCTCGCGTGGACGCCGGTGGGCGGCGACATCCTCTTCATCGAAGCCTCCAAGATTCCCGGCAGCGGCAAGCTGATCCTCACCGGCCAGCTCGGCGACGTGATGAAGGAATCGGCGCAGGCGGCGCTCACGCTTGCGCGCACGCACCTTGGCGAGGCGTTCGACAAGGTGGACATCCATGTCCACGTGCCCGCGGGCGCGACGCCGAAGGACGGCCCGAGCGCCGGCGTGGCCATGTTCCTCGCCATCGTCTCGCTCTTGATGGAGGTTCCGGTGCGCTCGGATGTCGCCATGACTGGCGAGATCTCGCTGCGCGGGCTCGTGCTGCCGATCGGCGGCGTGAAGGAGAAGACGCTCGCCGCGCTGCGCGCCGGCATCAAGACGGTGATGCTGCCCAAGAGGAACGAGAAGGACCTCGAGGACGTGCCGGCCGAGGCGAAGGCGAAGCTCGAGTTCGTGTTCCTCGAGCGCGTCGAGGACGCGATCCGGACCGCGATCGGCGAGCTGCCGAAGCGGGAAAAGAAAGCCGCCTAGAAGCTACTTCTGGACGCGCGGCGCAATGCCGGGGGCAGTCCTCGGCATTGGCAGGTCGCTTTGCTGGGCAACCGGCTTGGAGATGGGATGAGCGCGCTCGCTTCGGATGGGCAGACGATCGAGCATCTGAAGCAGCGCTCGCCGCTTCGCTTCACGACGACGGGAGATCAGCAACGGACTTTCCTTTCCGAGAATCGCGGCCAGCGACTCGTGGATCCAGAGCGGGGGATGGGCGAAACCGGGCTCGTGAGGCTCGCCTTTCTTGCGCCGGCCGGGTATTGCGTCAAACACAGCGCGACCAGTCTAGCGGGCGTTTGTGACCGGATCATCTAGCGCCGCCGCATGCGACCAAGGCGACGAAAAACCGAAAACAATCAGTTACATCTTCGTGTCGCTGCGAGCCCTACAATGCGCGCCGTGAAGAAGATCGTGAGTTCAGTCGTCGCGGCTGTCGCGCTGGCGGGTTGCCAGACCAACCAGATCACCGGCCGCAGCCAGCTCATGGTCGTGCCCGAGTCGATGGCGATCAGCGAGTCGGCGAACGCCTACAGCCAGATGATGGGCGACTTCTCGAAGAAGAAGCAGGTCGAGACCGGGACGGCGCGAGCCGCGAAAGTACGCGAGATCACCGACCGCCTTATCGTGCAGGCGGTGCGCTTTCGGCCCGACTCCGCCAACTGGAACTGGGAAGTGCAGGTCATCAACGATCCGAAGACGGTGAACGCGTTCTGCATGGCCGGCGGCAAGATGGCGATCTATACCGGCATGTGGGAGCAGGTGCACGCCACCGACGATGAAATCGCGGAAGTGATGGGACACGAGATCAGCCACGCGCTCGCCAACCACACGCAGGAGCGCATGTCGGTCGCGATGTCATCGATGGTCGGGCTCGCGGTGGTGGACGTGCTCGTCTCGCCGCGCGACCGCACGGGCCTCGCCATGACCGGCGCCGCCGCCGCGGCGGCGCTCGCCATTACGCTGCCGAACAGCCGCGAGAGCGAATCGGAGGCCGACCAGATCGGCATCGAGCTCGCCGCGCGCGCCGGCTACGACCCGGCGGCCGCGGTGTCGCTGTGGGACAAGATGGGAAAGCTGGGCGGGCAGCCGCCCGAGTGGATGTCGACGCACCCGTCGCCGGAGCATCGCGCCGAGCGGCTGAAGGAGCTCGGCGCCAAGGTGCGGCCGTACTATCTCGCGGCGAGAAACGCACCTCCGCCGTCACAGCACTACCTGAAGTGAATTAGGACGCACGCGCGAATCCCCTGCGCGCGTAAGATGGTTCCCTAGGGGAAGCAATGCGGTCGAAGGGGTGGATTTCCGTGGTGTTGCTGGTCGCAGGTTGCGCGGCGGTGCGCAACTACGACTTCGAGCTCTCCGGCACGCTGAACGCCGCCGCGCTCGGCGACGTCGATGGCGCGCTCAAGCGCCTGGACGCGAACAACCCGCAGGCGCAGAAGGATCTCCTGTATTTCTTCGAGCGGGGCATGCTCGAGCGGCTGCGCTACCGCTATGACGACAGCCTGAAAGCCTGGGCGGCGGCGCAGCAGTACGTCGAATCGGCGGACAAGAGGACGGCAGCCGATCTCCTGCGCAACGCCTCGAGCTTCGTGGTGAGCGACAAGCTGCGCGCGTACGAGGCGCACGACTACGAGAAGGTGATGCTCCTCACCTACATGGCGCTCGACCAGCTGGCCAAGGGCGAGTATGAGCAGGCGCGCGTCGCCATCAAGCAGACGCACGAGCTCGAGGCATCGATCGGGCTTGCGCGCGCGCGGGCGCTGGCCGATACCGAAGCCGAAGCGAAGAAGCGCGGCGCCCGCACGAGCTTCAAGGAGCTGAACGGCTACCCGGTCGAGACGATCGACAACCCGGAGGTGAACGGGCTCAAGAACAGCTATCAGAGCGCGCTTTCGCATTACCTCGCCGGATTCGTCTACGAGGCGCTCGGCGAGCCGAGCCTCGCGGCGCCGGGCTACCGCCTCGCCAACGAGCTGCAGCCGGACAAGCCTGCGCTCGAAGAGGCCCTGCGCGGCCTCGACCAGCGCGTGAGCGCGGCTCCCGACGGCATGGTCGACGTGCTCTTCATCGTTTCGTCCGGCTCGGCGCCGGCGCTGCGCGCGCAGCAGTTCCGCCTGCCGGTGCCGGTCAACGATGCGATGGTGCTCATCAGCTATTCGTTTCCGGTGCTTCTGCCCGGCGGGTTTCAAGATTCGCCGAACGAGATCACGATCGGCGGCGCGCAGCGCGTGGCGCTCACGCCGCTCACCAGCATCGACCTCATGGCGCGGCGCAGCCTGAAGGACGACATGCCCGCCATCATGCTGCGCGCCACGGTGCGCGCGACGACGAGCGCGATGCTGCAATACCAGGCGCAGCGCCAGCACAGGGATTCGCAGGCCGCGGCCGCCGTGGGCATCGCCGCGATCGCAGCTGGCGCCCTCTTGCAGAGCGCTGACGACCGCACCTGGCGCAGCCTTCCCGCCGAGGTGTCCATCGCACGCGTGCGCCTGCCGCCCGGCGTGCACGAGGTCACGCTGAGCAGCGCATTCGCGGGCGAGCAGCGGGTGCGGATCAACGTTTCGGGCCGCTACGCGGTGATAGACTTTCGCGTACTGGCACGGCAGTTATTTGTGCATGCTCCCGGAGCGAATACCGGAAGCGACGAAAAACGCATTAGGGAGGTCTCCCAATGAAAACGAAGTGGATGCGGGTAGCACCGGTGGCCGCTGCAGCGTTGGTAGCAATGAGCGGCTGCGCGACGAAAAAGGGTTTCGAGCAGCCCGGCTTCGCCTTCGGCTGCCCGATCGGCGAAGACAAGATCGGCTCGATGGACGATCTCGTCAGGGCCAAGGTGGCGACGGAAGGCCGGCGCACGACGATCCAGCCGACGGAGATGCGCTGCTCCAAGGCGGGCGATCTCATCAAGGTCGACGCCAACCTGAACAACGACAGCAAGAGCGTGAAGCGCATCGCCTACAAGTTCCGCTGGATCGACCGCGAAGGCATGCGCGCGGCCGAAGAGGAGTCCTGGAAGCCGGTCATGCTCTACGAGAACTCCAACATGATGATCAGCACGGTGGCGCCGAACCCGAAGGCGGTCGACTTCCGCCTGATCCTGATGAGCCAGGAGTAGCGTCATGAGAGCAACGCTTGCATGGGTCGCAGTCGCCGCCCTGGCGGCCGGCTGTGCGCAGGAGAAAACCACCTACGGCGACGCGCGCGGCGTCGAGACCGTCACCAACCAGTTCGGCTCGACCGACCTGCAGATGATCGCGGAGTCCATGGCACGCTCGATGCAGCAGACTTCGGCGATCGCATCGGGCAACCTGCCGATCGTCACGGTGCAGGAAGTGAAGAACAAGACGAGCGAATACATCGACACGCGCGCCATCACCGACTCGATCCGCGCCGAGCTGCAGAAGGGCGGCAAGGTGCGCTTCGCGGTCGACGCGCCCGGCATGAACCCGCAGATCGACGAGATCAAGCGCCAGCAGGGCGAGTACTACGCGAAAGAGTCGGCGGTCGAGAAGGGCCGGATGATCGGCGCCCAGTACCGCATGGAGGGCAACATCACCTCCATCGTGAAGCAGAACAAGGACACGCGCGACGTCTACTACAAGTTCAACCTGCAGCTCTGGAACATCAGGAGCGGGCTGCTCGAGTGGTCGGACGAGAAAGAGATCCGCAAGACGACGAAGGGGTAGTGTTTCCCTGTCGTGACGCCGCCCCGCGACGTCGACGCCCCGCCACCGCATCTCACCGCGGTCTGACGACATCAAACAACTGTCTGCGGCGATAGCCGAGGCGCCGCTTGCGCGGCACACTGCGATCGTGCGGTGAAAAAAAGAAGGGCACGCCCGCTAGACGTGCCCTCCGGTACTCATCACTGCCTGGCGATCGGACGACGACTACACTTCAGTTTGGCGCTGCCGTGGACCGGCTCCTCCATCGAGTCGGTCTCTCGGACTGACGCTGCTAACTACGTGCTGGCCGCTGATCCGGTGCTGTAAGTCATTCGCTACAGCACGGTCGCCATCGTACGACCGGCTCCTCGTTTTTCTCGCCTTTTCGTCATAGTCCTGTAGGACTAGTCCCGCCTGGCCGCTGGCAAGCGGCGTTCCGTGACTGCGGTGAATCGGCTACTGACCACGAAGTGAATCGGTCACTGCGTTTGCGCGCATGACGCTATCCAATGGTGCCCTGCACCCGATGCAAGGCAGCCGTGGCCGAGAACTCTATTACCCGCACCCTCGCGCTCGCTCTGCGCACCATCGGCGGCGGAACGCGCCTCGCCGAATACCTAGGCGTCAGCGAATCGCTCTTGCAGGAATGGCTCGAAGGTCGTAGCGAGCCGCCCACCTTGGTCTATCTTCGCGCGCTCGATCTCGTGGCGAGCGGGCCTTTTACCCCCTACTCGGGCCCGCAGCGGCGATGCGCGCGGAGATGAGCGCCGGGTCCCAATTCCGCACCGCTTCGTCCAGGCTCTCGGCCCTCGGCTGACCGAGGAAATCGAGCGCCCGCCGCACGACTGTCCAGGTGGGCACGACCGGGAGGGCCCCCGTCTGCTTGGAAAGCTTCTCGCCCGCGGCATTGACCGCGGCAGGCACATGCAGATAGCGCGGCGTGGGCAGGCCGAGCAGCCGCTGCAGGTAGATCTGGCGCGGCGTCGAGTCGAGGAGATCCGCGCCGCGCACGACATCGGTGATGCCCTGGGCGGCATCGTCCACGACGACGGCGAGCTGATAGGCGTACATGCCGTCCGCCCGATGGAGCACGAAGTCGCCGACGTCGTGCTCGAGCGCCTGGCGTTGCTCGCCCTGAACCCGGTCGTGGAATCGAATTTCGCCCGCAGCCCGGACGCGCAGCGACCGGCCGGTCTTCAGGCCTGCAGCGCGGCAAGTGCCGGGATAGATATGCGCGCCGTCGACTGCCAGGCCGAGCGATGAATCGGCAATCTCGCGGCGGGAGCAATTGCACCAGTAGGTTTGTTCTTGCAACCGGCGCCGCGCGTCCGCATATGAGGTATATCGCTTGCTCTGGTAAGCGACTTCGCCGTCCCAATGGAGGCCGAGCTCGCGCAGCGTTCGCAGGATTTCCTCGGTGGCGCCAGGCACGCAGCGCGGCCGGTCGAGGTCCTCGATGCGCACGAGCCACCGTCCGCCGGCGGCGCGCGCATCGAGCCAGCTCGCGAGCGCGGCAACGAGCGAGCCGAAGTGCAAAGGCCCTGTGGGCGATGGGGCGAACCGCCCGATATACATAGCGGTTCAAAGAGTACACTGCCCTTTTTTCGGAAAGGTTGGACGTGGCGACCGTAGAGCTGACCCAGGAAAACTTCGAGGAAACCGTAAACAAGAACCCGATGGTGATCATCGATTTCTGGGCACCGTGGTGCGGGCCGTGCAAGGGCTTCGCGCCGGTCTACGAGAAGGCCGCCGAGACCCATCCCGACGTGGTCTTCGCCAAGGTGAACACCGATGAGCAGCAGGAGCTCGCCGGCTCGTTCAACATCCGCTCGATTCCCACGCTGGTCGTTTTCCGCGAGAAGGTCATCCTCTTCCAGCAAGCCGGCGCGCTGCCGGGCCAGGCGCTAGAGCAGGTGATCACGCAGGCAAAGGCCCTCGACATGGCCAAGGTCCACGCCGAGGTCGCCGCGCAACAAGCCAGCCCGCAGGGGAAATAGGCGCTCCGTGAACCAAATCCGCCGCGCAGGCGAGCGCGGCTATGCCGATCACGGCTGGCTGCGCTCGTTCCACAGCTTCTCCTTCGCCGACTATCACGATCCACGGCACATGGGCTTCGGCCCTCTGCGCGTGATCAACGAGGACCGCGTGCAGCCGGGCGCCGGCTTCGGCACGCACGGCCATCGCGACATGGAGATCTTGAGCTACGTGCTCGAAGGCGAGCTCGCGCACCAGGACTCGATGGGCAACGGCTCGACCATCGTGCCGGGCGACGTGCAGCGCATGAGCGCCGGCCGGGGCGTCCAGCACAGCGAGTTCAACCACGACAAGCGGGGCGTCACGCATTTCCTGCAGATCTGGATCGAGCCGCAGGTGCGCGGCATCGCGCCCGAATACGAGCAGAAGCACTTCGCCGCCGCAGAAAAGCGCGGCAAGCTTCGACTCGTCGCCTCGCCCGACGCCGCCGATGGCTCGGTGCGCATCCACCAGGACGCCCGCGTGTACGCCGGCTTGTTCGACGGTGCCGAGCGTGCACGCCATGAAGCAGGCGGTTCCCGGAAGACGTACATCCACGTGGCGCGCGGTGCGATCACGGTAAACGGCGAGCGCCTTGCCGCGGGCGACGCGCTGAAGACGGACGCGCCCACGCTGGAATTCTCCGCGGGCGAAGCCGCCGAGGTCCTTCTCTTCGACCTGCCCGCAGTTCACCTTTAGTATCTAGGCCAGGATGGCCGGCACTCGCACCGAGAAGGACAGCTTCGGGCCGATCGAGGTGCCCGCGGATCACCTCTGGGGCGCCCAGACCGAGCGCAGCCGCCGCTTCTTCCGCATCTCGAGCGAGCGCATGCCGCTCGCGGTCGTCTATGCGCTCGCCGCCGTGAAAAAGGCGGCCGCCGCGACAAATCAGGCGCTCGCCCTGCTCGACCCGAAGAAGGCGGAAGCGATCGAGCAAGCGGCGGACGAGGTGCTCGCGGGCCGGCACGACGCCGAGTTTCCGCTGCGGGTGTGGCAGACCGGCTCCGGCACCCAAAGCAACATGAACGTGAACGAGGTGCTCGCCAACCGCGCTTCCGAGCTCCTCGGCGGCGAGCGCGGCCAGAAGCGGCTCGTCCATCCGAACGACGACGTCAACATGGGCCAGTCGTCGAACGACGTATTCCCTACCGCGATGCACATCGCCGCGGCACGGGCCATCCATAGCGACCTCGTGCCGGCGACACGCGAGCTTCAGGCGACGCTGGCAAAGAAGCGCGACGCCTTCATGGATGTCATCAAGATCGGGCGCACGCATTTGCAGGATGCGACGCCGCTTTCGCTCGGACAGGAGTTCTCCGGATACGTCGACCAGCTCGAGCAGGCGCAGGGCGCGCTCAAGGCAGCGCTGCCGGGCCTCTGCAAGCTCGCCATCGGCGGCACGGCGGTCGGCACCGGACTCAATGCCCATCCGGAATTTGCGCGTCGGGTCTGCGAGGTCCTCGCGAAGGAGCTCGGGCTGCCCTTCGCCGAGGCGCCCAACAAGTTTGCCGCGCTGGCCGGCCACGAGGCGATCGTCTTCGCGCATGGCGCGATGAAGACGCTTGCAGCGAGCCTCTTCAAGATCGCAAACGACGTGCGCCTGATCGCCTCCGGACCGCGCTCCGGGATAGCGGAGATCCGCATCCCCGAGAACGAGCCCGGCAGCTCGATCATGCCCGGCAAGGTCAATCCGACGCAGGCGGAGGCGCTCACCATGCTTTGCGCGCAGGTGATGGCGAACGACGTCGCCGTGAATATCGGCGGCGCCTCGGGCCATCTCGAGCTGAATGTCTACAAGCCGCTCATCATCAACGCGTTCATGCAGAGCGCGCGGCTCCTCGCCGACGGCCAGCGTTCGTTCGAAGAGCATTGCGCGCGCGGCATCGAGGCCGACAAGGGGCGCATTGCCGAGCTGATGGAGCGCTCGCTCATGCTCGTCACGGCGCTCTCGCCGCACATCGGCTACGACAAGGCCGCGGAGATCGCGAAGAAGGCGCACAAGGAGGGCAGCACGCTGCGCGAGGCGGCGCTCAAGCTCGGCTACGTGAGCGCAGCGGACTTCGATCGCTGGGTGAAGCCCGAAGACATGATCGGGCCAAAAGCTTGAACCGGCGCTCGTTCATGCTCGCGGCAGCCCTTATCGCCCTGCCGGCTCATGCCGAGCGCTATGCGCGCGGCGTGCTCTGGCGCGTGGCTCGCGGCAAGGCGACGAATTACCTCTTCGGCACGATCCACGATGCCGATCCGCGCGTCGTCGAGCTGCCCGCTGCGGCGGCGAAGGCCTTCGCGAGCTCGCGGACGTTGATGGTCGAATTCCTGCCCGATGCCTATGCGCGCGGGCGATTCACCGAAGCCGCGCTCTTCACCGATCAGCAGACGCTGGAAGAGAAAATCGGCGGCGACGACTTTGCGCGCGTCGTGGAAGAGCTCGCGCCGACCGGGCTCGAGCGCCCGGTCATCGAGAAGCTCAAGCCGTGGGGCGCGCTCATCAACCTGCGCCATGCGGCGGCGGACGCGCCCGAGAGCCTGGACATGCGCCTCGTCGGACAGGCGCGGGCACGCCGGCTGATGGTCCTGCAGATGGAAGGCGTCGAGGAGCAGATCTTCGCCTTCGACGAATGCCCCATGGACACGCAGGTCGCGCTCTTGAAGCACAGCCTCGCCCACCGCGACGAGTTGGTGGCGCTCGAGGACGAGACGATTCGCGCGTATCTCGCGCGCGACCTCGCGAAGATCTGGCGGCTGCGCGAGCAGTTCATCGCCCGCTATCCCGAGGTCGCGACGCACCAGGCGGTGATGACCAAGCGCCTGCTCTACGATCGGAGCGTGGTGATGGCCTATCGCATGCAGCGGGAGCTGCGCCGCGGCGACACCTTCGTCGCCGTGGGCGCGCTGCACCTCTACGGCGAGAAAGGCGTGCTCGCGCTCCTGCAGGAAGACGGCTATCGGGCGACGCCCGTCTACTGATGCTGGTCATCCTGATCTCCGGCCGGGGCAGCAACATGCGGGCGCTCGTCGAGGCGGGCTTGCCGGTCTCGGCGGTGATTGCGAACCGCGCGGATGCCGGCGGCCTCGAGTTCGCGCGCTTGCGCAAGATCGCCACCGCGGTCGTCGATCACCGGAAGTTTTCGAGCCGCGAGGCGTTCGACGAAGCGCTCGCCACGGAGATCGATCGCCACCGGCCGCGCCTCGTGGCGCTCGCCGGGTTCATGCGCGTGCTGACGCCGCGCTTCGTCACCCACTATGAGGGGCGCCTGCTCAACATCCACCCGTCGCTCCTCCCGGCGTTCACGGGCCTCGATACGCATGCGCGCGCGCTCGCCGCGGGGGTGAAGCTCCATGGCTGCACGGTGCATTTCGTCACCGCCGAGCTCGATAGCGGGCCGATCGTGATCCAGGCGGTGGTCCGCGTGCGCTCGGGCGACAGCGCCGACGAGCTCGCGGCGCGCGTACTCAGGCAGGAACATGTGATTTATCCTCGTGCCGCGCGCTGGTTCCTGGAGGGCAAGCTCGTCATCCAGAACGGCGTCGTGCGGGTTAAGGGAGACGATGCGCAACTGGTTATGGCTGCTGATTAGCGCAGCGGCCGTCGTTGCTCCGATATGTGCGGCGGCAGAACCGCCGCCGCGCATCGAGCTCACGTTCATGCTGACGCGCAACGGCTCGACGATGGCCGAGGTCACCGAGCGCTTGCAGTATTCGGCCGGCAACTACCAGCTCACCGAGACCTGGAAGGGCAAGGGTTTCTATGCGCTTCTCGGCAGCGCGCGCCGCCAGAGCGTCGGCACGATCGACAACGGCATGCTGCGCCCGCGCGAGTTCTTCGACGAGCGCTCGGGGCGCGACACGGCGCGCGCCTGGTTCGACTGGAAGGCGCAGACGCTCACCATGCAGTACCAGGGACACAAGGGCGTCGAGCCGCTGCCGCCTAACGCGCAGGACCGCCTCTCGTTCCTCTTCGCGCTTTCGCTCCTTCCCGGCAGCAAGTCGGACTCGGTGAGCTATTCCATCGCCGACGGCAAGGGCCTCTCGCGCCACACTTACAAGCTCGCCGGGCGCGAGCGCGTGAAGACGCCGGTCGCCGAATTCGACGCCGTGAAGGTGGTTCGGCAGGGCGACGACCGCGAAACCGCCGAGGTGTGGCTCGCCCCGCAGTACGGCTATATCCCGGTGCGCCTGCTCGTCGTCGAAAAGGACGGCACGCGCCTGGAGCAGCTCCCGATCCGCATTTCGCAATGAAGGCGAGCGCCGGGCTGGTGCGGCACGCCGTGTCCGCGCTCGCCGAGTTGCTGCGCTTCGCGGCGCCGGCCGACCAGGCCCTTTCCGCCTACTTTCGCCAGCACCGCGATCTTGGCCAGAAGGACCGCGCCTTTGTCGCCGAGGCTGCATTCGCCGTGCTGCGGCGCAAGCGCTCGCTCGAAGCCGCCGCCGGCAGCTCCGAGCCCGCGGCACTCGTCACAGCGGCCCTGGTTCGCGTGCTGGGGTTCTCGGGCCGAGCGCTCGACGGTCTTGCCGATTCGGACCTGCTCGCGAAGCTGCGCGGAGCGAGCAAAGCGCTGCCGGACGCGGTGCGCGTCGATCTGCCCGACTGGCTCTGGCAGCGCATCGAAGCCGAGAACGGCCGGGACGAGGCGCTGCGCATTGCGCAGGGGCTGCTCAACCCTGCGCCCCTCGACCTGCGGGTGAATCTCGCTCGCATGACGAGGGAGCAGGTCCTCGCCCGGCTGAAGCAAGACGGAATAGAGGCGGCCGAGACCCGTTATTCGCCGGCCGGGGTGCGCCTCGCCGGCAAGCCCGCCATCAATAACCACGCGCTCTTCCGCGACGGGCTGATCGAGGTGCAGGACGAGGGCAGCCAGCTCCTCGCATGGCTCGTGGCGCCACGGCGTGGCGAGATGATCGCGGACTATTGCGCGGGCGCGGGCGGCAAGACGCTCGCGCTTGCCATGCTGATGCGCGGCTCGGGCCGCGTGTATGCCCTGGATGTCTCGGCAAAACGCCTTGCGGCGCTTGGCCCGCGCGCGGCGCGGGCGCAGGTGAACAACATCCACTCGATCGCGCTTTCCGGGGACAACGATGCACGCGCCAAGCGTCTTGCGGGCAAGCTCGAGCGCGTGCTCGTGGATGCGCCGTGCAGCGGGTTTGGCACCTTGCGCCGAAATCCCGACCTGAAGTGGCGCCATGGAGCGACGGCCATCGACGAGCTCGCGGAGAAGCAGGCGCGCATTCTCCACGCGGCCGCGCGGCTGGTGAAGCCAGGCGGCCGGCTCGTCTATGCCACGTGCAGCATCCTGCAGGAAGAGAACGAGGCGATCGTGGAAGCGTTTGCGGCCGGCGCGCCGCAATTCAAGGCTTTGCCATGCGGTGCGCTGCTCGCAGCGCAAAAGATTCCGCTCGACACCGGCGAGCGGCTGCGCCTGCGGCCGCACCTGCAGGGCACCGACGCGTTTTTCGCCGCGGCTTTCGAGCGCGCGTCGTGAAGTGCCGACGGAATTGCCCCGGCGAGTGTAGTCCATGCAAAAAATTGCCTTTCCCCTCCGGTTCTTACCTCCGTCACAGGCCTTCGCGTACAATGCCGCCGCCACCCATAAATAGACCCAAAGGCACACCTACTTCATGATGTTTTCCGGCTGGTTTGACCTGCCCTGGTGGGGCCTGATTGTCGTAGCCCTGGCGCTCACACACGTGACCATCGCCGCGGTGACGATCTTCCTGCATCGCTGCCAGGCGCACCGCGCACTCGAGCTGCACCCGCTCGTCTCGCACTTCTTCCGATTCTGGCTCTGGCTCACCACCGGCATGGTGACCAAGGAATGGGCCGCCATTCACCGCAAGCACCACGCAAAGTGCGAGACCGTCGACGACCCGCACAGCCCGCAGATATATGGCATCAACCGCGTGCTCTGGTTGGGCGTGTTCCTTTACGTGAAGGAGTCGTTCAACAAGGAAACGATGGAGCGCTACGGTCACGGCACGCCCGACGACTGGGTCGAACACAACGTTTACTCGCGCCACGCGGTCCACGGCCTGTTCCTGATGGGCGCGGTCAACATCGCCCTGTTCGGCATAGTCCCCGGCATGCTGATCCTGCTGACGCAGATCGTCTGGATCCCGTTCTGGGCCGCGGGCGTGATCAACGGCGTCGGCCACTGGTTCGGCTACCGCAACTTCGAGGACGTGCCGGACGCGAGCAAGAACATCGTGCCGTGGGGCATCCTGATTGGCGGCGAGGAGCTGCACAACAACCACCACGCCTACGCCTCCTCGGCCAAGCTTTCCAGCAAGTGGTACGAGTTCGACATCGGCTGGCTCTATATCCGAATCCTCGCGACGCTCGGCCTCGCCACGGTGAAGAAGGTGGCGCCGAAGCCGCGCTTCGCCGAGCCGCGCGCGGTCGATTTCGACACGCTGCACGCCGTGATTGCCAACCGCTACGATGTGCTCTCGCGCTACGCCAAGTCGCTCAAGCAGACTTATGCCCACGAGCTCGAGCGCCTGCGCCGCTGGTCGCCGCGCGACGCCGAGGTGCTGAAGTCGCTGCGCCGTGCTGTCCTGCGCGGCCAGTCGAAGGAACACCCGCGCGTCGCGGAAGCACTCGGCAAGTCGCGCGCGCTCCATACCGCCCTGTCGATGCGCCAAGAGCTCACGGCCCTGTGGGAACGCTCGACGGCATCGAAAGAACAGCTGCTGCGCCACCTGCAGGACTGGTGCCGGCGCGCCGAAGCGAGCGGCGTAGCGCCGCTCGTGGCGTTCTCCGAGCGACTCAGGTCTTACGCGACCGCCTGAATGAGAAAGCCCGCCTAGGCGGGCTTTTTGGTTTTTGGCGGGTCCTACTTCAGCTTCGTTTCCTTGTAGATGACGTGCTTGCGCGCCTTGGGATCGTATTTCTTGATCTCCAGCTTGTCGGGCGTCGTCCGCTTGTTTTTCGTCGTCGTATAGAAGTGGCCGGTGCCGGCCGAGGATTCGAGCTTGATCTTCTCGCGCATGATTAGCCTTTCGCTTTCCTGGCTTTGATTTCAGCAAGCACCGCTTCCACGCCCAGCTTGTCGATGCGGCGCAGCCCCGCCGTCGAGACGCGCAAGCGCACCCAGCGATTCTGGCTCTCGAGCCAGAAGCGACGGTAGTGCAGGTTGGGCTCGAACGTGCGGATCGTCTTGTTGTTGGCGTGCGAGACGTGATGGCCCTTCATCGGCTTTTTGCCGGTGACTTGGCAGACGCGGGACATGGCAGGTACTCCGGAATTCGCGAAAGGCGCGGATTATACAGGGAAATCTAGAGCAATCCACGCTCGGCGAAGGAAATCGCGTGGTGGCCCGCGACGATGAAATGGTCGAGCACCTTGACCTCGATGAGCGCGAGCGCCTCCTTCAGGTTGCGCGTCAGGAGCTCGTCGGACTGGCTGGGCTGGGCAACGCCCGACGGATGGTTGTGCGCGAAGATCACCGCGGCCGCGTTGTAGCGCAGCGCCGCCTTGACGACTTCGCGCGGGTAGACGCTGGTCTGCGTGAGCGAGCCGGTAAACGCCTCCTCGATGTCGATCACCTTGTGCTGGGCGTCGAGCCACATGCAGACGAAGGCCTCTTCCTTGCGAGCCGCGAGCTTGAGGCGCAGGTAGTCGCGTACGGCGCCAGGGGAGGTGAGCGCGGGCGTCTCCTTGAGCTTCTCGCGCAAGGCCCGTCTCGCCAGTTCCATAGCCGCAGCGAATTGCGCACGCTTGGCCGGTCCCAGCCCCTTGAAGCGCTCGAGCTCGGCGCCCGCTTCCAGCATGTGCGTGATGCCTTCGTACTTCTTGAGAAGGTCGTGCGCCAAATCGACGGCACTCTTGCCACGCACCCCCGTGCGCAGCAGGACTGCGATCAGTTCGGCATCACTCAACGCCGCGGAGCCTTGCGACAGCAGGCGCTCCCGCGGGCGATCGGCTGCCTGCCACTCGGAAATGGCCAAGGTCTATTTCCCTTAAAATGCTCCTTCCCCTTAACGCGCCAATGGCTGTCCAGATGACGTTGAAGGGCAAGCGAATTCTTCTTGGGCTGACGGGCGGCATTGCGGCCTACAAGGCCGCCGAGCTCGCGCGCCTGCTCGTCAAGCGCGGCGCGGACGTGAGGGTCGTCATGACCGAGGCGGCGATGCGGTTCATCACGCCGACGACCCTGCAGGCCCTGACAGGCCAGCCGGTGTGGACCGACCTCTGGGACCCGCGCGTCAGCGACGCAATGGGACACATTGAGCTCTCGCGCGATCGAGAGCTGATCGTGGTCGCACCGGCCACGGCGAATTTCATCAACAAGCTCGCCTACGGGCTGGCGGATGATCTGCTCTCGAGCCTCTGCCTCGCGCGGCGCTGTCCGCTGATGATCGCGCCGGCCATGAATGTCGAGATGTGGCAGAACGCCGCCACGCAGCGAAACGTCGCCCGGCTGCGCCAGGACGGCATCCTGTTCGCCGGGCCGGCGGCGGGCGACCAGGCCTGCGGCGAAGTGGGCCTCGGTCGCATGCTCGAGCCGGCAGAGATCGCCGCCGAAATCGAAGCGCAGTTCGCGCCGAAGGCGCTCTCGGGCAAGCGCGTCCTCGTCACGGCCGGCCCGACCGAGGAGCCGGTCGATCCGGTGCGGGTCCTCACGAATACGAGCTCGGGGAAGATGGGCTATGCGGTCGCGCGTGCCGCGCAGGAGGCCGGTGCGAAGGTCACGCTGATCAGCGGGCCGGTGTCGCTCGCGACGCCCGCTGGCGTCGAGCGGGTCGACGTGCGCACTGCCGAAGACATGTTCGCGGCGGTGAAGAAGGCGGCCGTGAAGAGCGATGTCTTCATCTCCGTCGCCGCGGTGGCGGACTACCGACCGAAGGAGCGCTCGCCGCGCAAGCTGAAGAAAGTAAACGGCCGGGCCGTGACGCTCGAGTTGCTCGAGAACCCGGACATCCTGGCGCACGTCGCCGCGATGAAGAACGCGCCGTTTTGCGTCGGCTTCGCCGCCGAGAGCGAGGACCTGGCGAAGAACGCCGCCGAAAAGCTGCGCAAGAAGAAGATTCCGCTGATCGCCGCGAATCTCGCGCACCAGGCGCTCGGCGGGGACGACAATGCCATCAAGCTCTACGACCGCCGCGGCGAGCACGACCTCGGGCACGGGCCGAAGATCGAGCTCGCGCGAAAGCTGATCGCGCACGTCGCAGCATCGCTGCCGCGCAATAAATGAGGAAGCTGGAAGTCAAGATCCTCGACGAGAGGATCCGCGGCATGCTGCCGCACTACGCTACGCCGGGCGCCGCCGGCCTCGATCTGCGCGCCTGCGTCGAGGCCCCGCTCACCCTGGCGCCGGGCCAAAGCGAGCTCGTCTCCTCAGGCATCGCCATCCACGTTGGCGATCCCGGCTATGCCGCAGTGATCCTGCCGCGCTCGGGCCTCGGCTCGAAGAACGGCATCGTGCTCGGCAACCTCGTCGGGCTGATCGACTCCGATTACCAGGGGCCGCTCATGGTGTCGCTCTGGAATCGCGCTTCGGCATCGTTCACCGTCCAGCCGCTCGAGCGCATCGCCCAGCTCGTGGTCGTTCCGGTGGTGCAGGTCGAGTTCGAGATCGTGGAGGAGTTCGCCGCCAGCGCAAGAGGCGCGGGCGGTTTCGGCTCGACCGGCCGCTAGCTGAAGCTATCGGCCCAGATATTCCGGGCCCAGTTCCACCCGTTCCTCGCTTCCAGCTCGCTCCGCCCGGGGGAGACCATGCTCGACTCCTCTACCATCGTGCGCCGCCGCGCGTCGTAGCGATGCGTGGAAGCCGCATGGATCGCTTCCCGATCCGAGACGAAGCTGTAGCCGGTGTCTTCCAGGACGAAGGTGGAGGCGGGTGTGCGCTCGCGGATCAGTGCGTCCACCGCCGCGGCGCAAACCTTGGCCTGGGAGTTCGCCATCTGGCCCGACTTCGGCATGCCGGCCGCCGGCAGCGTCGCGTCGCCGAGCACGTGGATCTCCCGGATCGCCTTCGATTCCATCGTGCGCCAGTCGATGTCGCACCAGCGATCGCCCCGCGCAACGAGGCCTGCGCGGTAGGCGATGTCGCCGGCGCGCTGCGGCGGGATGATGTTGAGCACGTCGCCGCGGATCGTCTCGAGCCCCGTGCGCACCGTCATCTTCTCGGCATCGACCGCGAGGACCCTGGAATTCGGGCGGTATTCGACCATGCCGGGATAGAGCTCTTGCCACGCCTGCCTGAACTGCGATCCTTCCGCCGCGATGGCGGCGTTGGCATCGAGGATCAGCACTTTCGAGCGCGCTTTCGCCTGGCGCAGATAGGCGGCGATCTGGCAGGCGCGCTCGTAAGGCGCCGAGGGACTGCGATAAGGCGCCGGCGGCACGCCGATGATGCAGACGCCGCCGTCATCCATCTCCTCGAGCTGCCGGCGCAGCTCGACGGTCTGCGCGCCAGCTTTCCACGCGTGCAGCACGCGTGGCTGCGCGGCTTCATAGCCGGCGATCTCCTCGAAGACGAAGTCGACGCCCGGCGAGAGCACGAGGCGGTCGTAGACGAGCTCGCTGCCGCGGCCGAAGCGGACGACCTTCCTCGACGGGTCGACGGCGATCGCCTCGCCCCACAGCACGTCGACGCCGTATTTCTTCAGGCCGTCGAAGCGCAGCGTCAGCTCCGGCATCGAGCGGCTGCCGCCGAGCACCAGGTTCGACATCGGGCACGAGACGAATTCCTGCACGCGGTCGACGAGCACGACCTGCAGCTCCGCATCGCTCATCGCCAGGTATTTGGCGCAGGTGGCGCCGCCGAAGCCGGCGCCGATGACGAGCACGCGGGGCGTAGCGCTGTCGCCGAACGAGGCGCACCCTGCCAGCGTCGCTGCGCCGACGCCGAGGAATTGTCGCCGGCCGACCATACCCTGGGTGCTTCTAGGCGACGGGCGCCGGCTCTTCCTCGAAGGCGAGCTTGATTTTCTCGTCCTCGCCGATGTCGATGGTCACCTTGCCGCCATGCTGCAGGCGGCCGAAGAGCAGCTCGTCCGCGAGGCCGCGCCGGATCGTGTCCTGGATGAGCCGTGCCATCGGGCGCGCGCCCATCAGGGGATCGAAGCCCTTCTTGGCCAGGTATTCCTTCAGGGGCTGCGTGAAGCTTGCCTCCACCTTCTTCTCCGCGAGCTGCTCGTCGAGCTGCATCAGGAACTTCTCGACCACCAGCATGATGGTCGTCTCGTCGAGCGCGCCGAACGAGATGATGGCGTCGAGCCGGTTCCTGAACTCCGGCGTGAACATCTTCTTGATCGCCTCCATCTCGTCGCCCGCCTTCACCGAGGGCGTGAAGCCCATGGCGGTCTTGGCGAGCGACTCGGCGCCGGCGTTGGTCGTCATGACGATGCAGACGTTCCTGAAGTCCGCCTTGCGCCCGTTGTTGTCGGTCAGCGTGCCATGGTCCATGACCTGGAGCAGCACGTTGAAGATGTCCGGGTGCGCCTTCTCGATCTCGTCCAGCAAGAGCACCGAGTAGGGCTTCTTCGTGATCTGCTCGGTGAGGAGCCCGCCCTGCTCGAAGCCCACGTATCCCGGCGGCGCGCCGATCAGGCGCGATACCGCGTGGCGCTCCATGTACTCCGACATGTCGAAGCGGATCAGCTCGATGCCCATGCAGTAGGCGAGCTGGCGGGCGACTTCGGTCTTGCCGACGCCGGTGGGACCCGAGAAGAGGAAGTTGCCGATCGGCTTCTGCGGATTGCCGAGCCCGGAGCGCGCCATCTTGATCGCCGAGGAGAGCGCGTCGATCGCCTTGTCCTGCCCGAATACCACCGCCTTGAGATCGCGGTCCAGGTTGGCGAGCGCGCTGCGGTCGTCGGTCGAGACGCTGCGCGGCGGGATGCGCGCGATCTTGGCGATGATCTCCTCGATCTCCGGCTTGCCGATGACCTTCTTCTGCTTGGCCTTGGGTGCGATCCTCTGTGCGGCGCCGGCCTCGTCGATCACGTCGATCGCCTTATCGGGCAGGTGCCGGTCGTTGATATAGCGTGCGGAAAGCTCGGCCGCGGTGGTGAGCGCGTTCGCGGTGTACTTGACGCTGTGGTGCGCCTCGAAGCGGGACTTCAGGCCTTTCAGGATCTCGACCGTCTCGTCGACCGAGGGCTCCACCACGTCGATCTTCTGGAAACGACGCGAGAGCGCGTGGTCCTTCTCGAACACGCCGCGGTATTCGTTGTACGTCGTGGCGCCGATGCACTTGAGTTGCCCGGTGGAGAGCACCGGCTTCAGCAGGTTGGAGGCGTCCAGCGTGCCGCCGGAGGCCGCGCCGGCGCCGATCACCGTGTGGATCTCGTCGATGAAGAGGATCGCGTTCGGGTTGTCGACCAGCTGCTTCAGCACCGCCTTCAGGCGCTGCTCGAAGTCGCCGCGGTACTTGGTGCCGGCGAGGAGGGCGCCCATGTCGAGCGCATAGACCGTGCACTTCGCGAGAAGATCGGGCACGTTGCCTTCGACGATGCGGCGCGCAAGCCCTTCGGCGATCGCGGTCTTGCCCACGCCCGCTTCGCCCACCAGCAGCGGGTTGTTCTTGCGGCGGCGGCAGAGCGTCTGCACCACGCGCTCGAGCTCCTTGTCCCGGCCGATGAGCGGATCGATCTTGCCGGCGAGCGCGAGCGCATTGAGATTCTGCGTGTAGTTGTCGAGCGGGCTGTTCGAGGTCTCGGCCTGGCCGTCCTGGTCGGCCTCCTGCTCGCCCTTGCCCTGAGCCGCCTGCGGCGTCTTGGTGATGCCGTGCGAGATGTAGTTGACGACGTCGAGGCGCGCGATGCCCTGCTGCTGGAGGAAATAGACGGCGTGGGAGTCCTTCTCGCCGAAGATGGCCACCAGCACGTTGGCGCCGGTCACCTCTTTCTTGCCGGACGATTGCACGTGCAGGATGGCGCGCTGGATCACCCGCTGGAAGCCGAGGGTCGGCTGCGTGTCGACCTCGCGGTCGGCCGCGATGCGCGGGGTCTGCTCGGCGATGTGCTGCGTCAGGTTCTTGCGCAGCTCGTCCATGTTCGCACCGCAGGCGCGCAGCACCTCGGCGGCGGTCGGGTTATCGAGCAGCGCGAGCAGCAGGTGCTCCACGGTGATGAACTCGTGGCGTTTCTGGCGGGCCTCCACGAACGCCATGTGCAGGCTGACTTCGAGTTCCTGGGCGATCATTTACTTTCCTTAGTTCCTTTCTACTACGTTTCCTCCATCACGCATTGCAATGGATGTTGATGCTTTCGGGAGTATGCCGCGACTTGCTGCACTTTGGTGGTGGCAACGTCCCGCGGATACACGCCGCAGATGCCGATACCCTCCCGGTGCACCTTGAGCATCACCTGGGTGGCTCGCTCGCGGGTCATCCCGAAGAACTTCTGCAGCACGACGACCACGAATTCCATCGGCGTGTAGTCGTCGTTCAGCAGCATGACCTTGAACATCGGCGGAGGCTTGAGCTTCGCCCGCTGAGCCTCCAGTAGGGTGTCGTCCTTTTGCTGCGCCATGCCGCCGCTTACGCGCCCCGTGCCCCCCGAAAATCTGACAAATCGGGCTCAAGCCCAGTTCCTCCGGCGATGGTACGCAATGTGGGGGGGCGGTGCAATGCGACGGAAAGCACGAGCCACGCGGATTAGCCTCATTTTTCACGGCCTTGCGCGCGAGCAACAGCGCGGCCGGCGGGTCTTGACGACACTCGGAGCGGCGCGTAAAAGGCGGCTGTGTTTGGATTCAGGCTGTCTGTTTCGCCATGGTTGTTTGCCATAGGGGGGCGGGGTCGGGGAGTTCAGGCACGGCCCCGGGCAAGACCCCGGAGCTCAACCAACACCAAGTAACGACCAGGGAGAGAGCATGGCAACAGGCACCGTGAAGTGGTTCAACGACGCGAAGGGCTATGGCTTCATCACGCCCGACGACGGCAGCGAGGACTTGTTCGCGCATTTCTCGGCGATCAACATGTCTGGCTTCAAGACGCTCAAGGAAGGCCAGAAAGTCAGCTTCGACGTCGTGCAGGGACCCAAAGGCAAGCAGGCTTCCAACATCCAGAAGGTCTAAGGGGAAAGAATCCGCTCGAAAGGCCGCCTGCCAGGCGGCCTTTTTTATTTGAAGTCGTATTGCAGCTTGATGCCGAAGCTGTCCACCTTGCTCGCCGGCTGGAAGATGAGGAACTGGGTTCCCGGAAAGGCGGCTGAAGTGGTGGTCACGGTCTTGGACTCGCCGAACCGGTAGCCGTCGTAGTAGCCGATCAGGCTCCAGCGCCGCTGGAAGCGGTAGCCGACCTGGCCATAGGCGCTCAAGTTTCCCTTCGGGTGCAGCGTCTCGTTCCGGTCGAAGCCGAGCTCGTCGAGGTGCGCGTTCTCCGCCACGTAGAACGGGAGCTTCAGACCGAAGCCGGCGAACAGCCCGCGCGATGAGCGCGGATCGACGTTGAGGCCCAGTCGTGCGAAGACGACGCCGTAGTCTTCCTTCTGGTCGGGCAGGATGTTGCGCTCCCAGTAATCCAGGCCGAGCCCGCCGAGGAGCTCGATGCCTTGCGAGCCACCCAAGCGATAGATGCCTTGAAGCTCGTTGAGCAGGCCCGTGTAGCGCGTGCGGGCGGCGGTCGGCTGGCCGCTGAAGAGGAATGCCCCTTCGTAGTTGATCGTGCCGCGGCGGAACTGGCCGCGGTAGGCCCATTGCCAGCCTTGGTCACGCTCGTGCAGGTAGCCCCAGCTCGCGCCCCAGCGCGGCCCGGTCTCCTCGACAGCGGGGGTGCCGTCTTCCTTCCATTTGAACGCCTCGAGGTCGGCACTCACCGACCAGGCGGCGTGTGCGCCGGCGCTCACGAGGAGCAGCGCGGCGCCGGCGATCGAACGCATTACATGCGTTCGATCATCGCCTGACCGAAGCCGGAGCAGGGCACCTGCTTGGCGCCTTCCATTTGGCGGGCGAAGTCGTAAGTCACGATCTTGTCCTGTATAGCACGCTCCATCGAACGGACGATCGCGTCCGCCGCTTCCACCCAGCCCATGTGCCGCAGCATCATCTCGGCGGACAGGATCTCGGAGCCCGGATTCACGTAGTCCTTGCCGGCGTATTTCGGCGCCGTGCCGTGCGTCGCCTCGAACATCGCGACGGTGTCGGACAGGTTCGCGCCGGGCGCGATGCCGATGCCGCCGACCTCTGCGGCAAGCGCATCCGAGATGTAGTCGCCGTTCAGGTTGGTCGTCGCGAGCACGTCGTATTCCGCCGGCCGCAGCAGGATCTGCTGCAGCATCGCGTCGGTGATCACGTCCTTCACGATGATGTCGGGTCCGCCCTTCGGATTCCTGAACTTCATCCACGGGCCGCCGTCGAGGAGCTCGGCGCCGAACTCGCGTTGCGCGAGCTTGTAGCCCCAGTCGCGGAAGCCGCCCTCGGTGAACTTCTGGATGTTGCCCTTGTGGACGAGCGTCACCGACTTGCGCTTGTTGTCGATGGCGTATTGGTACGCCCTGCGGATGAGGCGCTCGGAGCCCTCGATCGACACCGGCTTGATGCCGATCGCCGAGGACCCTGGGAAGCGAATCTTCTTGACCTTCATCTCCTTGATGAGGAACTCGATCACCTTGTTCGCTTCCGCGGAGTGCGCGGGCCACTCGATGCCGGCGTAGATGTCCTCCGCGTTTTCGCGGAAGATGACCATGTCGACATCGTCCGGCTTCTTGAGGGGCGAGGGCACGCCCTTGAACCAGCGCACGGGGCGCAGGCAGACGTAGAGGTCGAGCTCCTGGCGCAGCGCCACGTTGATCGAGCGGATGCCGCCGCCCACGGGCGTGGTGAGCGGCCCTTTGATCGACACGACGTACTCCTTCGATGCTTCCAGCGTCTCGTCCGGCAGCCAGACGTTCTCGCCGTAGATGCGGCAGGACTTCTCGCCGGCGAACATCTCCATCCAGACGATCTTCTTCTTTCCGCCATAGGCTTTCCTCACGGCGGCGTCGACCACCTTGAGCATGACGGGGGTGATGTCCACCCCGGTGCCATCGCCCTCGATGTAGGGAATGACCGGCCGGTCGGGCACCTCGAGCGAGAAGTCCTTGCGCACGCGGATCTTGTCGCCGCTGGTCGGAACTTTGATGTGTTGGTAGGCCATAAGAACCGATTACTGGAGCGGGTCGATGGTGGCGTTGAACGTCGCGCTGGGACGCATCACCGCGCCGGCCTTCGCCGGGTTGGACAGGTAATAGCCGCCGATATCGGCGGGCTTGCCCTGCACCGCGTTCAGCTCCTCGACGATCTTCTTCTCGTGGTCCGCGAGCTTCCCGGCGAGCGGCGTGAAGTAGGCTTTTAGCTCGGCATCCTCGTCCTGCGCGGCGAGCGCCTGCGCCCAGTAGAGCGCGAGGTAGAAATGCCCGCCGCGGTTGTCGAGCTGGCCGGTCTTGGGTGAGGGCGACTTGTTGTTGTCGAGCAGCCTACTGGTCGCCTCGTCCAGCGTTCTTGCGAGCAGCATGGCCCTTCTGTTGTTGTGCTTGAAGCCGACGTCCTCGAGAGACGCGGCGATCGCCATGTATTCGCCGAGCGAATCCCAGCGCAGGTGATTCTCCTCGACGAGCTGCTGCACGTGCTTCGGCGCCGAGCCGCCGGCGCCGGTCTCGAACATCGCGCCGCCCGCCATCAGCGGCACGATCGACAGCATCTTCGCGCTCGTGCCGAGCTCCATGATCGGGAAGAGGTCGGTCAGGTAGTCGCGCAGGATGTTGCCGGTCACCGAGATGGTGTCCTTGCCGCGGATGATGCGCTCGAGCGTAAACCGCATGCCGCGCACCTGCGACATGATCTGGATATCGAGCCCCGTGGTGTCGTGGTCCTTGAGGTAGCGGCGCACCTTCTTGATGAGCTCGTTCTCGTGCGGGCGGTATTCGTCGAGCCAGAAGACCGCCGGCGTGTTGGACTGCCGCGCGCGCGTCACGGCGAGCTTGACCCAGTCGCGGATCGCGGCGTCCTTGGTCTGGCACAGCCGCCAGATGTCGCCCGCCTCGACGCTCTGCTCCATCAGCACGTGGCCGTCCTGGTTATCGACGACGCGCGCCACGCCGTCCTCTGGAATCTCGAAGGTCTTGTCGTGCGAGCCGTACTCCTCGGCCTGCTGCGCCATGAGGCCGACGTTGGGCACCGTGCCCATGGTCTTCGGGTCGAAGGCGCCGTTGGTCTTGCAGAAGTTGATGACTTCCTGGTAGATGCGCGCGAAGGTCGACTCCGGCAGCACCGCCTTCGTCTCGTACATCTTGCCGTCCGGTCCCCACATCACCCCGCCGGCGCGGATCATCGCCGGCATCGAGGCGTCTACGATCACGTCATTGGGGTTGTAGAGGTTGCTGATGCCCTTCGCCGAATCGACCATCGACAGGCGCGGGCGCTTCGCCTCGCAGGCCCTGATGTCGGCTTCGATTTCCTTGCGCTTCGACTCCGGCAGCGTCTTGATCTTCTCCAGCACGCTGGCGAAGCCGTTGTTGACGTTGACGCCGAGCTCGGCGAAGAGCTTGCCGTGCTTGTCGAAGAGCTCCTTGTAGAACACCCGCACGGCGTGCCCGAACACGATGGGGTGCGACACCTTCATCATCGTCGCCTTGACGTGAAGCGAGAAGAGGAGATCGTGCTTCTTGGCGTGCTCCATCTCCTTCTCGAAGAACGCGCACAGGTGCTTCTTGCTCATGTACATGCTGTCGATGACCTCGCCCTCGAGCAGCGGCAGCGAGGGCTTCAGCACGATCGTCTTGCCGCTCTTCGTGACGAGGTCCATGCGCACCTCGCACGCGTGCGTGAGCGTCATCGACTTCTCGCCGTGGTAGAAGTCGTGGTCGCGCATGTGCGCGACATGGGTGCGCGAGGCGGGATCCCATTGCGCCATCGAATGCGGGTTCTTGCGCGCGTAGTTCTTGACCGAGGCCGGCGCGCGCCGGTCTGAATTGCCTTCGCGCAGGACCGGATTGACCGCACTGCCGAGCACCTTCGAATATTTCGCGCGGATCGCTTTTTCGGCGTCGTTCTTCGGATTCTCGGGGTAGTCGGGAACCTTGTAGCCCTTGGACTGCAACTCCTTGATCGCGGCCGTCAGCTGGCCGACCGGGGCGCTGATGTTCGGCAGCTTGATGATGTTGGCTTCGGGCTGGAGGGTGAGCTTGGCAAGCTCGGCCAGGTTGTCGGGAATGCGCTCTCCCGGCGGCAGGCACTCGGGAAACTGTCCCAGGATGCGCGCCGCGACCGAAATGTCGCTTTCCGCGATCTCGATTCCGGCGGGCTTTGCGAAGGCGCGCAGGATGGGCAGCAGGGAATAGGTCGCGAGGCGAGGCGCCTCGTCGGTGAGCGTATAGACGATACGGGGTTTTGCCGTGGGCACTGTTGGAAGTTGCTTCTGGAGGACCTGGGAGAGGGGCGATTATAGCCGCCTTTGAGCGGCCTAGACTATTGATTTACAATCAATTCCGCCGAGCCGTCGATTACGCAGTCAACCAAAATAAAGCCACGCGCGTTATTGGGAGCGGACTGCGCCCAAGGCCGGTCTTTCCTTACACAACCAGAGAAGGGGATGACGATGAAGCAGCTCGTAGCAGTCCTCGTCGCGGCGATGTTTGCGGCCATGAGCGTCGCCGCTGTCGCACAGGACAAAGGCGGGATGGACAAGAAGGAGAAAGCCCAGAAGTCGATGGCCAAGAAGGACGGCGGCAAGAAGAAAGCCGAGAAGAAGTCGGGCGGCAAGAAGAAGAGCGCCGACAAAAAGGGCAGCATGGCGAAGAAAGGCGGCATGGAGAAGAAGTAAGTCGCCTCGATCTGATAAAAGGCAGGGCTATGTCCCTGCCTTTTTCATTCATGCGCCTACTTGCATTGCTCTGTTTCGCCGCTGCGCCGGCGCTCGCGCAGCAGGTGGGGCTGCCGGTCGTGCAGCTGAACGCCGGCATGTACCTGATCCGCGCCGAGGTGGCGGCCGACTACGGCTCGCGCATGACCGGGCTCATGCACCGGCCGTCGATGCAGTCCAACGCCGGCATGCTCTTCATCTTCGACGACAACCAGCGCGAGTGCATGTGGATGAAGAACACGCTGATCCCGCTCTCCGTCGCCTTCATCGACGAGCATGGAACAGTGATCAACATCGAGGACATGGCGCCGCAGACCGAGGACTCGCACTGCGCCTTGCGAGCTTCGCGCTATGCCCTCGAGATGAATCGCGGCTGGTTCGCCGCGCGCGGCATCAAGCCGGGGAGCCGCATCGGCGGCATCCCCGGCGTGAAATAAGGCGAACTACGTCGGGAAGACGATCCCGAAGTGCTGTTGAGCCACCATGAAATAGAGCATCGGAATCGATAGCATGGTGTTGATCCGCGAGGCCATGCCCGCGCGCTTTGCCGCGGCTGCCTTCTCGGCCGCTTCGACCGTCACGATTCCGAGCACTTTCTTCTGGTTCGGCCAGATGATGAACCAGACGTTGAACCACATGATCGTGCCTAGCCACATGCCCAGCCCGATGCCCGTATAGGGTTTCTTGAGGATTACCGCATCGGCAAAGTAGCCGTTGTGCATTGACAGGATTAGGCCGAGGATGATTGTGGCCATTGCCGCCCAGCGGAACCAGAAGAGCGCCGTCGGCGCGATCACCTTGGTGATCGCCGGCTTCTCGCTATCGGGGATCTTCGGCATCGACGGCGTCTGCACGAAGTTGAAGTACCACAGCAGGCCGATCCACATTACACCCGAGGCGACGTGCAGCCAGCGCATGGCAAATGCCCACCATGCTTTGTCTCCGATGTTTACCTGACCCCCGAGGCTGACCAGGATAAGTAGCAGGACGATAAGCAGGACGACACCGGCGGTGATCGTCTTGCCCAGGGATTGGAAGAACGCGGCCATGCTTTTCTCCTTTTCGTTATCAGGCGAAAAAAGTCTAGCACCGTTCGAGCTATCCTGTTCGTTATGCCGAGGCTCGCGGCCAACCTGTCGACGCTTTTCACCGAACGGGAATTCCTCGACCGTTTCGCCGCGGCGCGCGCGGCCGGCTTCCGCGGGGTGGAATACCAGCTTCCCTACGCTCACTCCGCCGACGAGGTGGCACGCTGCGCGCGCGACGCCGGCCTCGAAGTCGTGCTGCACAACCTGCCGCCCGGCGACACGGCGAAGGGCGAGCGCGGCATCGCGGCGCTGCCCGGGCGCGAGCGCGAGTTCCGCGAGGCGGTGGAGCGTGCGATCGAGTACGCAACCGCGGCCCGGTGCCCGCGGCTGAACTGCCTGGCGGGGCTTGCGCCGCAGGATCGGCACCATTTCGACACCTTCGTCGCCAACGTGCGCCATGCCGCCCGCCGCCTGGACGAAGTGGGCGTGCAGCTCGTCATCGAGGCGATCAACACGCGAGCCGTACCGGGGTTCTTCCTCACGCACAGCGCGCAGGCGATCGAAGTGCTGAACGCGGCCGGCGAGGCGAACGCATTCCTGCAATACGACGTGTTCCACATGCAGGTCATGGAAGGCGATCTCGCGCGCACGCTCGAGCGCCTGCTTCCCCGCATCGGGCATATCCAGATCGCCGACGTGCCCGATCGCCACGAGCCGGGCACGGGCGAGATCAACTTCGATTTCCTGCTCGCGCACCTCGACGCCATCGGATATTCGGGCTGGGTGGGATGCGAATACAATCCGCGCGGTGACACGCTCGAAGGCCTGAAGTGGGCGAAGCCTTATCTCTGAGCCGGCAACACGAAGTCGCGCGCGCCCTGCGCGCGTTTTTGCCGCAGCGCGCCGTACTTTTCGAGGAAGAAGACACCCGGCCCTACGAGTGCGACGGCCTCACGGCCTATCGTCAGCTGCCGATGGTGGTCGCGCTGCCGGAAACCGAGGCGCAGGTGCAGCGCATCCTCAAGACCTGCTCTGCCCTGCAGGTTCCGGTCGTTCCGCGCGGTGCTGGCACGGGGCTCTCCGGCGGCGCGCTGCCGCCGGGCGACGGTGTGCTGCTTTCGATGGCGAAATTCATGCGCGTGCTGCGTGTCGATCCCCGCGCGCGCGTGGCGGTGGTGCAGCCGGGCGTGCGCAATGCGGTGATCTCGGAAGTCGCGGGCCCGCATGGCCTGTACTACGCGCCCGATCCGTCGAGCCAGATCGCCTGCACGATCGGCGGCAACGTCGCCGAGAACTCGGGCGGCGTGCACTGCCTGAAATACGGGCTCACGGTGCACAACGTGCTGCGGCTGCGCGGCTTCACGATCGACGGCGAGCCGCTCGAAGTCGGAAGCGAGGCGCTCGATGCGCCTGGGCTGGATCTCCTTGCGCTCGCGATCGGCTCCGAAGGCATGCTCTTCGTGGTGACCGAGGTGGCGGTGAAGCTGCTGCCGAAGCCGCAATGCGCGCGGGTCATCATGGCCTCGTTCGACGACGTCGAGAAGGCGGGCAACGCCGTTGCGGCCGTCATCGCCGCAGGCATCATCCCGGCGGGCCTCGAGATGATGGACCGGCCCGCCACCCGCGCGGTGGAGCAATTCGTCGGCGCGGGCTATGACCTCGAGGCGGCCGCGATCCTCCTTTGCGAGTCCGACGGCACCGAGAGCGAGGTGGAGCACGAGATCGCGCGCATGGAATCGGTGCTGCTGGCGGCCGGAGCCGTGCGCTGCACGGTGTCGCGCAACGAAGCCGAGCGCCTTCGCTTCTGGTCAGGCCGGAAGGCGGCCTTTCCGGCAGTCGGGCGCATCTCGCCTGACTACTACTGCATGGACGGCACCATTCCGCGCCGCCGCCTCGGCGAGGTGCTCAACTTCATCGCCGAGATGGAGAAGAAGTACGGCCTGCGCTGCCCGAACGTGTTCCACGCGGGCGACGGCAACCTGCATCCGCTCATCCTCTTCGATGCCAACAGCGCCGACGAGCTGCATCGCACGGAGCAGTTCGCCGGCGAGGTGCTGGAGAAATGCGTTGCCGTCGGCGGCACGATCACCGGCGAGCACGGCGTGGGCGTGGAGAAGATCAACCAGATGTGCGCGCAGTTCGGCACCGCGGAGCTCGAGCTCTTCCACGCAGTGAAGCACGCCTTCGACGCGCGCGAGCTGCTCAATCCCGGCAAGGCGGTGCCGACCCTCGCGCGCTGCGCCGAATACGGCCGCATGCACGTGCACGGTGGCGCGCTGCGGCACCCCGAGCTGCCGCGCTTTTGACGCTGCCCGCCCTCAGCGATCGGATCCGAGATGCCGCCGATCGGAAAGCGGCCCTGCGGCTGCGCGGCGCCGGCAGCAAGGACTTCTACGGCAACCCGGCGCGCGGCGAACTGCTAGACACTCGCGTCTACTCGGGCATCGTCGACTACGAGCCGAGCGAGCTCGTGATCAGCGCGCGCTGCGGCACGCCGCTCGCCGAGGTGGAACGCTCGCTCGCCGAGCGCGGCCAATGCCTGCCATTCGAGCCGCCGCATTTCGGCGCCGCCACGCTCGGCGGCTGCATTGCCTCCGGCCTTTCCGGTCCGCGGCGCGCTTCGGCCGGCGCAGTGCGCGACTTCGTGCTCGGCGTGAAGCTGGTCGACGGCCGCGGGCGCGTGATGCAGTTCGGCGGCCAGGTGATGAAGAACGTCGCCGGCTACGATGTCTCGCGGCTCCTTGCGGGCTCGCTGGGCACGCTCGGCCTTATCGCGGAAGCCTCGCTCAAGGTCCTGCCGCGCCCGCCGGCTGAGATCACCCTGCGCCTCGAGATGCACGAGGCGCGCGCCCTGGAGGCGATGAATCGCTGGGCCGGTGAGCCGCTGCCGATCTCGGCGACAGCCTGGCACGCCGGCGCGCTCGACGTACGGCTTTCGGGCTCGGAACCGGCGGTACGCGGCGCGGCGAAGCGCATCGGCGGCTCGGAAGTGCCTGGCGACTGGGCCGCCATCCGCGAGCAGACGCATCCCTTCTTTGCGGGCGAGGCGCCGCTCTGGCGCCTCTCGCTGCCGTCCATCACGCCACCGCTGGGACTGTCCCAGTTAATCGAGTGGGGCGGCGCGCTGCGCTGGACGCGAGGTGGAGACGGGTTGCGTGAGATCGCCAAACGCGCGGGCGGGCACGCGACGCTCTTTCGCGGCCCGGACAAGTCGGCGGGGGTCTTTGCGCCGCTCGATCCCGTGCTCATGCGCCTGCATCGCGAGCTCAAGCGCGCGTTCGACCCTGCGGGGATCTTGAATCCCGGGCGGCTTTACCCGGAGCTCTGAGGCTTGGCGAGCTTCTTCTTCTGCTCTTCGACCGCGCTGCGGGCCTGCGTGGTGAAGATCGTTTTTGGGAACCGTGAAAGCAGCTTCGCGTACAGCTGGATGGCCAACGCCGGCTCGCCCGCTTCGCCCGCCTTGCTCGCGGCATCGAAGAGCAGCCGCTCCTGCGGTGCCTCGAGCACGGGCGGCGTCGGCGCGAGCCCGGGCGGGGCGGCGGGCCGCGCCTCTGCGATGAGCGTCGCCATGCGTGCCTCCGCCGCTTCCTGGCGCTCGGCAAATTGCCGGCGCAGGCGGGCGAGGTACCACACGATGACGCCGATGGCGCCGAGAGCGATGAACCACGCCAGGCTGCGCATGGGAAAAGTATAGCGACCATGCAGACTGAGCTCGCCGACTTTATCCGCCATACGCCCGAGGGCCGCGAGGCCGAGGCGATCCTGCGCAAATGCGTGCATTGCGGCTTTTGCACGGCGACCTGCCCGACCTACCAGGTCCTCGGCGACGACCTGGACAGCCCGCGCGGCCGCATCTATCTCATGAAGCGTGCGCTCGAGGGCGCCGCGGTCACCGACAAGACGCGCCTGCATCTCGATCGATGCCTGACCTGCCGTGCGTGCGAGACGACCTGCCCTTCCGGGGTTCGCTACGGGCGCCTCGTCGACATCGGCCGGGCCCTCGTCGAAGCGAAGACGCGCCGCAGTCCGCTCGAGCGCGCGAAGCGCGCATTGCTCGCGTGGGCACTGCCGAGGACGCGGCTCTTCGGCGCGGCGCTGCGCGCTGGCCAGCTCTTCGGAGTCGCGCCCGCGACGCGTGCGGCAAAGGCGTGGCCCGCGCCACGCCACCGCCGCAAGATGCTCGTGCTTGCCGGTTGCGTGCAGCCTGCGCTCGCGCCCTCCATCAACGCGGCGGCAGCCCGGGTGCTCGATGGCGCCGGGGTGTCGCTCATCGAGGCTTCGGGCGCAGGCTGCTGCGGCGCCCTGCGTTTCCACCTCAATGACCAGGAGGACGGTCGGGACGACATGCGCGCGCTGATCTACGCCTGGTGGCCGCAGGTGGCGAGCGGCGAAGTCGAAGCGATCGTCATGACTGCCAGCGGCTGCGGCGCCACGGTGAAGGAATACGGGCATCATCTGTCGCAGGATCCCGAGTACAAGGAAAAGGCGGCGCGCGTCTCGTCGCTGACCCGCGACCTCTGCGAAGTCATCACGCCGGACATGGTGCCGGCCGGCCCGCCCCGCGGCACGGTTGCATTCCAGTCCCCGTGCACGCTGCAGCACGGCCAGCAGCTGCGTGGCCAGGTGGAAGCGCTGCTCGCGAAGGCCGGCTACGCGCTGACGCCGGTCCAGGACGCGCATCTGTGCTGCGGCTCGGCGGGCACCTACTCGCTCCTGCAGCCTGCGATTTCGCGCGAGCTGCGCAGCCGCAAGCTCGCGGCCCTGGGAACGCCGGATGTCATCGCGACCGCGAACATCGGCTGCTTGAACCATCTACAAGCCGAGAGCGACCGGCCGGTGCGGCATTGGATCGAATTGCTCGACGTACAATGATGTGATGAGCGAAACGGTTCACGTAGCCTGCCCGCACGATTGCCCCGATACCTGCGCCATGCTCGTCACCGTCGAGGACGGCAAGGCCACCAGGATCCAGGGCGATCCGCAGGCGCCGTTTACCGAAGGCGCGATCTGCACCAAGGTTTCGCACTACCTGGAGCGCACCTATTCGCCCGAGCGCCTGCAACACCCGATGAAGCGCATCGGAGCCAAAGGCGAGGGCAAGTTCAAGCGCATCACCTGGGACGAGGCGCTCGATGAGATTGCGGCCAACCTGAAGGCGGCGGCGGCCGACGACCCGGAAACCATCCTGCCGCTCAGCTACGCCGGCACGATGGGCATGGTGCAGTACAGCTCGATGGACCGGCGTTTCTTCCACAAGCTCGGCGCGACCCAGCTCGATCGCACGCTCTGCTCCACGGCGGGCAAGTACGGTCTGAAGGCGACGCTCGGCGCTTCGGTGGGCATGGACCCGGAGCGCTTCGACGAAGCGAAGCTCATCATCCTGTGGGGCGCGAACCCGATCGTGTCGAACCTGCACCTCTGGGGTCGCGTGCAGGAGGCGAAGCGGCGCGGCGCCAAGGTGATCGCCATCGATCCCTACAAGAGCCTCTCGGCCGAGAAATGCACGCAGCACATCGCGCCGCTACCGGGAACCGATGGCGCCCTTGCGCTCGGCATGATGCATGTCCTTGTGCGCGACAAGCGGGTGGACCAGGACTACGTCGCTCGCCACACGATCGGCTACGAAGCGCTCGCGAAGCGCGTCCTCGCGGAGTATTCCCCGGCGCGCGTCGCGAGGCTCTGCGGCCTCGATCCGGCGATGATCGAGCAGCTCGGGCGCGACTACGCGACGATCAAGCCGGCGGCGATCCGCCTCAACTACGGCATGCAGCGCCATGCGGGCGGCGGCATTGCGGCGCGCACGATCGCCTGCCTGCCTGCGCTCATCGGCGCCTGGCGCGATGCCGCGGGCGGCATCGTCCTCTCGACCTCGGACTTCTATGGATTCGATCACGCCGCGCTCGAGCGGCCCGACCTCCTCGGCGGCCGGCGTCCGCGCGTCCTGAACCACTCGCAGACGGGCGACGCGCTCACGGCGGCGAACCCGGCCGTGCGCGTCACCATCGTCTACAACAACAATCCGGTCGCGGTCTGCCCGGAGTCGGACAAGGTGATCGCGGGTTTCTCGCGCGAGGATCTCTTCACCGTCGTCATCGATCACTTCCAGACCGACACCGCCGACTATGCCGACATCGTGCTGCCGGCGACGACGCAGCTCGAGCACCTCGACGTGCACAAGTCCTACGGGCACCTGTACGTGCTCGCGAACAATCCCGCGATCGCCCCCGTCGGGGAGTCGCTGCCCAACTCCGAAATCTTCCGGCGGCTCGCCGCACGCATGGGATTCACGGACGAGTGCTTCCGCGACTCCGACGAGGACATCTGCCGGACCGCGGTGGCCTCCACGAAGCCGAAGATGGCGGGTGTGACGTGGGAGAAGGTCAAGGCCGAAGGCTGGCAGAAGCTTGCCGTGCCGGCGCGCTTTGCTCCTTTTGCCGACGGTGGCTTTCCCACGCCGTCGGGCAAGTGCGAGTTCCATAGCAAATGGCTCGAGGACCAGGGCATCGACCCGCTGCCCTTCTACAATCCACCGGCCGAAGTGGCGGACCAATCGCTGGCCAAGCGCTTCCCGCTCGCCTTCTTGTCGCCGCCGGCGCGCCACTTCCTGAATTCGACCTTCGCCAACCTCGCGCGATTCCGCGAGTTCGAGCGCGAGCCACATCTCGACCTTAATCCCGGCGACGCCGAGGCGCGAGGCATCCGCGACGGCGACACGGTGCGTGTGTTCAACGACCGCGGCTCGTACACGTTGAAGGCGCGCGTCAACGGAAGACCTCGTCCCGGCGTGGTGGTGGCGCCATCGGTGTGGTGGAAGAAGTACTCGCCCGACGGGCGCAACGCGAACAATCTGACGTCGCAACGGGTTGCCGATCTCGGCGGCGGCGCCACGTTCTACGATTGCCGCGTGCAAGTCGAGCGCGTCTGAAGCAGGCAGTCCTCGTTCTTCTCGCGCTGTCGTGCACGGCGCACGCCGCAGAGCGCCTCGAGATCGGCTCCAAGCGCTTCACCGAGTCCTACATCCTCGGCGAGATCCTCGCGCGTGCCACGGGCGGCGAGCACAAGCCGGGACTCGGCAACACCGGCATCGTGCTCGCAGCGCTCAAGGCGGGCTCCATCGATGTCTACCCGGAGTACACCGGCACCATTGCCGCCGAGATCGTGCACCTGCCGGGAAAGCCGCCGCTCGCCGAACTGAACGCGGCGCTCGCGCGGCAGGGGTTGCAAGCGGGAATCCCACTCGGGTTCAACAACACCTATGCGCTCGCGATGCGCGAAGGCGGGGGCGTTACGCGGATCTCCGAGCTCGCCCGGCATCCCGAGCTCAAGCTCGGCTTGTCGCAGGAATTCCTCGGCCGTGACGATGGCTGGGACGGGCTCCAGCGCGCCTACGGCTTGCCGCAGTCACCTTCGGGGCTCGACCACGGGCTCGCCTACGAGGCGATTGCCGCAGGGCGCATCGACGTGATGGACGTCTATTCGACCGACGCGAAGATCGAGCGTTTCAAGCTCCGCGTGCTGGAAGACGACCGGCAATACTTTCCCCGCTACGACGCCGTGCTCCTCTACCGCGCAGACGTCGCGGCGCGCTTTCCGAAGGAGTGGGAAGCGCTGAAGAAGCTCGAAGGCCGCATCGACCCGCGCCAGATGATCCGCATGAACGCCGCGGCCGAGCTCGAAGGCAAGAGCTTCGCCGATGCGGCCGCGTTGTTCTTCGGCGAGCAAAAAGGCGCGAAGCGCGGCTTATTCGGCACGCTGTTCGGTCCGGATTTCTGGCGCCTCACCCGAGAGCATTTGCTGCTCGTGCTGGCGTCGCTTGCGGCAAGCGTCGCGGTCGGCATTCCGCTCGGCATCGCCGCAGCCAAGCGGCCGCGGCTCGCGCAGGCGATCCTCGGCGGGGTCGGCGTGATCCAGACGATCCCGTCGCTCGCGCTCTTCGCCTTCCTGATCGCCGCGGTCGGCACGATCGGCGTGGTGCCGGCGCTGATCGCGCTCTTCCTCTATGCGCTGCTGCCGATCGTGCGCAACACGCACGCGGGACTTCTCGCCATCGGCGGCGGAATGCGGCAGGCGGCGATGGCGCTCGGCCTCGAGGCCGGACAGCGGTTGCGCCTGATCGAGCTGCCGCTTGCCGCGCCTGCCATCCTTGCCGGCATCAAGACGTCGGCGGTGATCAACGTCGGCACCGCGACGATCGCGGCTTTCATCGGCGCCGGCGGGTATGGCGAGCGGATTGCTTCCGGTCTTGCGCTGAACGACAACGTCATGCTGCTCGCAGGCGCGATACCCGCCGCCGCGCTAGCGCTCCTGGTGCAAGGCGCGTTCGAGCTTGGCGAGCGCCGATTCGGATGGCTGCGGCGTTAGCTGGATGGAGCGGGAGCTGCCCCGCTAGAATCGGCCCCCTTCGCACCCTGAACTTTGATGCACATCAAAAGCGCCGCAGGCCCCCTCCCTAGAATGCCCCGAACCTTAGAGGGAGCTTGTCCATGGAAATCGCGGTGCCGGGCGAGGTGCGCGCGGCTGAAACGAACAAGGAAAAGTCCATGTCGCAAATGATTGGCGTGCCGCGCGAGACCGCGGCGCTCGAGAAACGCGTCGCCACGGTGCCCGAGGTGGTGGAGAAGCTGAAGAAGCTCGGCTTCCGCGTCGCGGTGGAATCCGGCGCCGGCGATGCCGCCAACTTCGGCGACGAAAGCTACCGCGCGGCCGGCGCAGAGGTCGTGCAGGATGCCTGGGCGGTTGCCGACATCATCTTCAAGGTGCGCGCGCCGAGCGCGGCCGAGGTCGGCAAGCTGCGCCAAGGGCAGACGCTCATCAGCTTCATCTGGCCGGCGCAGAACCCCGAATTGATGCAGCAACTCGCGGCGCGCAAGGTCACGGTGCTCGCCATCGATTCGCTGCCGCGCACGCTCTCCCGCGCGCAGAAGATGGACGCATTGACCTCCATGGCCGGCATCAGCGGCTACCGCGCCGTCATCGAAGCGGCCAATGCGTTCGGGCGCTTCTTCAGCGGCCAGGTGACCGCCGCGGGCAAGGTCCCGCCGGCCAAGGTCTTCGTCGCCGGAGCGGGCGTCGCCGGCCTCGCCGCCATCGGCACCGCCGTTGGCTTGGGCGCGATCGTGCGCGCCAACGACACCCGCGCGGAAGTCGCCGACCAGGTCAAGTCCATGGGTGGCGAGTTCGTCAAAGTCGATTACGAGGAAGAAGGCTCGGGCGGCGGCGGCTACGCCAAGGTCATGAGCGAGGGCTTCCAGAAGGCGCAGCGCGAGATGTACGCAAAACAGGCCAAGGAAGTCGACATCATCATCACCACCGCGCTGATCCCCGGCAAGCCCGCGCCGAAGCTCATCACCGCCGACATGGTGAAGTCCATGAAGCCCGGCAGCGTGATCGTCGACATGGCGGGCGAGCAAGGCGGCAACTGCGAGCTCACCGAGCCGGGCAAGGCGGTGGTCAAGCACGGCGTCACGATCATCGGCTACACCGACCTCGCCAGCCGGCTGGCGAAGCAATCCTCCACGCTGTACGGCACCAATCTCTTCCGGCTCGCGGAGGAGCTGTGCAAGACGAAGGACGGCGTCATCAACGTCAACATGGAAGACGACGCCCTCCGCGGCCTGACGGTGATCAAGGAAGGCAACATCACCTGGCCGCCGCCGGCGCCGAAAGTCCCTGCCGCGCCTCCCAAGCCCGCCGCAAAGCCGATGCCTGTTGCGCCGAAGGGCCATGGAGCAGCGAGTGCGCCAGCATCGGCCAAGTCCACCGCGATCGTGTTCCTCGTCGCGGCCGTAATCTTCTGGTTCATCGGCGCGAACGCGCCGGCCGCGTTCCTCGCGCACTTCACGGTGTTCGTGCTCGCCTGCTTCGTCGGCTACATGGTCATCTGGAACGTGACGCCAGCCCTGCACACGCCGCTCATGAGCGTGACGAACGCCATCAGCTCGATCATCGCCATCGGCGCGCTCGTCCAGGTGGCTCCTCCATTGGCGAGCTCGGTAGAAAGGCCGGCGACCTGGATCGTGGGGCTCGCGGTGGTCAGCATCGCGCTCGTCGCGATCAACATGTTCGGCGGCTTCGCCGTGACGCAGCGCATGCTGCAGATGTTCAGGAAATAGGGGAGCGACATGACTGCCACGCTTTCCACCGCCTCCTACGTCGGCGCGACGATCCTCTTCATCCTGAGCCTCGGCGGGCTTTCGAATCCCGAGACCTCGCGCCGCGGCAACCTCTACGGCATGATCGGCATGACCATCGCGGTGCTCGCGACGGTCCTCGGCCCGAACGTCACCGCCGGCGGCTACGGCTGGATCCTCGGCGCCATGCTGGTCGGCGCCACGATCGGACTCTACGCGGCGCGCGTCGTGAAGATGACGCAGATGCCGGAGCTCGTCGCGCTGATGCACAGCCTGGTCGGCCTCGCCGCAGTGCTCATCGGCTACGCGAACTACATCGATCCGGCGGCGACCGCGCACTTCGAAGGCGCGGAGCAAACGATCCACGAGCTCGAGATCTACATCGGCGTCCTCATCGGCGCGATTACCTTCTCCGGCTCGATCATCGCCTTCGGCAAGCTCTCCGCGAAGATCACCGGCAAGCCGGTGCTGATCCCCGGACGCCACTGGATCAACCTGGCCGGTCTCCTCGTCGTCCTCTACTACGCCGGCGCCTTCATCAACACGCACTCGGTGGCCGAAGGCATGACGCCGCTCGTCGTGATGACGGTGATCGCGCTCCTTTTCGGCATCCACATGGTGATGGCGATCGGCGGCGCCGACATGCCGGTGGTCGTCTCGATGCTGAACAGCTACTCGGGGTGGGCGGCGGCCGCGACCGGCTTCATGCTGAATAACGACCTCCTCATCGTCACGGGCGCCCTCGTCGGCTCGAGCGGCGCGATCCTCTCCTACATCATGTGCCGCGCGATGAACCGCAACTTCATCGCCGTGATCGCGGGCGGGTTCGGCACCGAGGGCGGAGCGCCGGCCGCGGCGGGCGGCCAGCCGGCCGGCGAAGTAAGCCCGATCAGCGCCGTCGAGACGGCGGGACTGCTGCGCGAGGCGAAGAACGTCATCATCGTGCCGGGCTACGGCATGGCGGTGGCGCAGGCGCAGCACACGGTCTACGAGATCACGAAATTCCTGCGCGACAAGGGCGTGAACGTGCGCTTCGGCATCCACCCGGTGGCCGGGCGGATGCCCGGGCACATGAACGTGCTCCTCGCCGAGGCGAAGGTGCCCTACGACATCGTGCTGGAAATGGACGAGATCAACGCCGACTTCCCGGACACCGACGTCTCGATGGTGATCGGCGCGAACGAC
>DASQGW010000125.1:0-3794 GCA_035632415.1 Burkholderiales bacterium
ATGCACGCCGCCGGCAGCCGCTACGGCAGCATTGGGCGCCTCATCGTCGAAGCTCAAGGAGCGCTAGGAAAAGTCGACCTCGACGTGCTGGACCGCGCGAACGCCGAGATCTATTGGGAGCGCGACTCGCGCCACGATACGGTGATCAGCGTCACGTTCGGCCGTCCGGCGCTCGACGCCCTTGCGCGTGTCATCGAGTCCTGGATCGCGCACTTCCTGCAATTGAAGGTGGCGGCGAAGCCGATCCGCCGCATCGACGAGCCGCACTGGGCCTGGCACATCGGCCTCGACGCGGAGTCGACCGACATCCTGAACGAGCTTTGGTCGGGCGGGCAGGTGGAGCACGGGCGCATGCAGCGCATCCTCGCGCTCTTTGCGCTCACCGTTGACGACCCGGCTGCGATGCGCGGCGACATCGCCGGCCGCACGATTTACCTCGCGCTCTCGGCGACCGAAGAGGGGGCGGTGCGCATGAAGCCGCAGAACCTGCTCATCAATCTCCCCGTGCATGAAGCCTGAGTACTGGATTCGCGCGAAGCGGGCTCTAGCCCGGCGCGATCCGACGATGGCGCGCATCATGCGCGAGCATCCCAGGGTGTTCCTCGCGCCGCGCGGCGACCCTTTCTTCACGCTCGCGCGGGCGATCGTCGGCCAGCAGATCTCGGTCAAGGCGGCGCAGAGCGTCTGGGACCGCCTGGTCACCTGCGTCGGGGCCGTCACGCCCGACAGGGTCCTGGCCAAAGACAGAAAAGCGCTTCGGGCGTGCGGGCTCTCGGACCGCAAGACCGAGTACATCGCCGATCTCGCGCAGCACTTCGCAAGCGGGCAGATCCACGTGCATCGCTGGCCCGAGATGTCGGACGAAGACATCATTCGCGAGCTGGTCGAAGTGCGCGGCATCGGGCGCTGGACTGCGGAGATGTTTCTCATCTTCAGCCTGCTCAGGCCGGATGTCTTTCCGCTCGACGACCTCGGCCTGCAGAAGGGCATCCGCATCTCGTACTTCAAGGGGCGCAAGGTATCGCCGCGCACAATGACTCGGCTCGGGGAGCTCTGGCGCCCGTGGCGCTCGGTGGCAACCTGGTACCTCTGGCGCTCGCTCGATCCGGTCCCAGTAGAATACTGAGCCCGTGAAGACCACCTTCCTCGAGTTCGAGCAGCCGATCGCGGAGCTCGAAACCCGCATCGAGGAGCTGCGCTACGTCCAGGACGACTCGGCCGTCGATATCTCGGAAGAGATCCAGCGGCTGACGAAGCGCAGCCAGACGCTCACGAAGGACATCTACGGCAAGCTCACCCCCTGGCAGGTCGCGCAGGTCGCGCGGCATCCGCAGCGGCCGTACACGCTCGACTACGTGCAGGCGCTCTTCACGCATTGGGAAGAGCTGCACGGCGACCGCACGTTCGGCGACGATCAGTCGATCGTTGGCGGGCTGGCGCGCTTCAACGGCACCGCATGCATGGTGATCGGCCACCAGAAGGGCCGCGATACCAAGGAAAAGATCGCCCGCAACTTCGGCATGCCGAAGCCCGAGGGCTATCGCAAGGCCCTGCGGCTCATGAAGCTCGCCGAGAAGTATGCGCTGCCCGTGTTCACTTTCGTCGACACGCCGGGCGCGTATCCGGGCATCGACGCCGAAGAGCGCGGACAGTCCGAGGCGATCGGGCGCAATCTTTTCGAGATGGCGCGCCTCAAGACGCCGCTCATCGTGACCATCATCGGCGAAGGCGGCTCGGGCGGCGCGCTGGCGATCGCCGTGGGCGATATCGTGCTGATGATGCAGTACGCGACCTACTCGGTGATCTCGCCGGAAGGTTGCGCCTCCATTCTCTGGCGCAGCGCCGAGATGGCGCCCGACGCCGCCGAGGCGCTCGGCATCACCTCCAACCGCCTGAAGACTCTCGGCTTGATCGACAAGATCGTGCCGGAGCCGCTCGGCGGCGCGCATCGCGATCCGCAGGTCGCGGCTCAGGCGCTCAAGCGCGCGCTCGCCGAGGCGCTGAAGCAGGTCCAGGACAAGAAGCCGAAGGAGCTGGTCGAGACCCGGCTGGAACGGCTCATGGGCTATGGCAAGTTCAAGGAAGCGCAGGAGCGCTGAGCTCTCCGCGGCCGTCGAGCGCTCGCTCGAAGGGTTTGAAGGCAAACGCATCGTCGTAGCGCTGTCCGGTGGCGTCGATTCCGTCGTCCTGCTGCACGCACTTGCCCTTCGCACCCAAGTGTCTGCTGCCCATATCCACCACGGCTTGAGCGCCAACGCAGATCGCTGGGCGGCATTCTGCCGTCGTCTATGCAAGCGACTCGGCGTGCCGCTCGCCGTCCGGCGGGTGAAGGTGCCGAAGCGCAACGAAGCCGATGCCCGCAAGGCGCGCTACGAGGCGCTGAAGCAGCTGCCCTTCGATGTGCTCGCGCTGGCGCACCAGCTCGACGACCAGGCAGAAACCGTCCTGATGAATCTATTGCGCGGCGCGGGTCCCCGGGGCGCGCGCGGCATGCGGACCGTCGCGCGGTTCGACGGGCGAATCCTCTTGCGGCCGCTGCTCGATGTGCCGCGCGAGGCGGTCGTTGCTTACGCGCACGAGCACAAGCTCGCCTGGATCGAGGACGAAAGCAACGCGTCGGACGCGTTCACCCGCAACTTCCTGCGCTTGCGTATTGCGCCGCTGCTTGCCGAGCGTTATCCGCGCTGGCGCGAGGCATTGGCGCGCGCGGCGCGCCACTTTGCGGCGGCCGAAGTTGACGCGAACAAGGCGCTGCGCGAATTCCTCGCCGCGCAAGGCCTGCGCGCGCCAAGCGAGGCAAAGCTTGTCGAGATGCTGAAGCAGCTGACCGGCAAGGGAGCGCGCACGACGATCGAGCACGATGGTGCGCGTCTGCGCATGTATCGCGGCGCGGTGACCATGGAAAAGCGAAGGGAGGAAAAGCCTTTCCGTACAGTGCGCTGGCATGGCGAGCGAAAGCTCACGCTGCCCGAGCTCGGCGGCGAGCTGCGCTTTCGCCGAACGCGCGGTGAGGGCATCGATGAGCGTTTTGTTGCGAGAGGAAATCTCGCCGTGAAGTTGCGCTCGGGCGGCGAGCGCCTGCAGCCGGACGCAAAGCGGCCGCGCCGCACGTTGAAAAATCTCTTCCAGGAGGCGGGTGTGCCGCCGTGGCAGCGTGAGCGGATGCCACTCATCTTCAGCGGCGATGAGCTCGTATGGGTGCCTGGGCTCGGCACCGACTGCGCCTATGCCGCCGGAAGAAAACGCACCGGATGGGTGCCGGAATGGCGCGTAACCTGCTAAAATTACAGGTTAATTTTGCCTATAGCGGAGCATTTGGATGGCGCTGGAGCGCACCCTTTCGATAATCAAGCCCGACGCTGTGAAGAAAAATGTCATCGGCCAGATCCTCGCCCGCTTCGAAAAGGCGGGGCTGCGCATCGTCGCCGCGCGAATGAAGCACCTCTCGCGGGCCGAGGCCGAGGGTTTCTACGCGGTGCACCGCCAGCGGCCGTTCTTTCGCGATCTCGTCGAGTTCATGATCTCCGGCCCGGTGCTGATCCAGGTGCTGGAAGGGGAGAACGCCATCGCGAAGAACCGCGAGCTCATGGGTGCGACCGATCCGAAGAAGGCGGCGAAGGGTACGATCCGCGCCGATTTCGCCCAGTCGATCGATGCGAACGCGGTGCACGGCTCGGACAGCGCGGAAAACGCGCGCACCGAAGTGGCGTACTTTTTTCCTGCCTGCGAGGTGTACGGCAGGTGAACCTCATCGGGCTCGACGCGGCGGGACTCGCTCGCTTCTTCGAGGAGCA
>DASQGW010000126.1:0-11569 GCA_035632415.1 Burkholderiales bacterium
GCGCACATCACCCTGGATGCTGCCGCGGCCGACGCCTTCGACGCGGACCGGTCCGCCGCCGAGAGCGCCCGCCGCGAGGAAGTAGGAAGCGGATGAGGCGTCTCCCTCGACGAAGATCCTGCCCGGCGATCGATAGCGTCCGGCCGGAATTTCGAATGAGCGCCAGTCCTGCCGCCGGACATCGATGCCGAAGCGGCGCATCACGTTCAGCGTGATCTCCACGTAGGGTTTCGAGATGAGCTCGCCCTGCACCTCGATCGTCGCCGGCCTGCCGGTGAGCGGCAGCGCCATCAGGAGCGCGGTCAGGAACTGGGAGGAGACATCGCCGCGCACCCGCACCGGCTCTCTTGCGTTGATCGGCGCCGCATGGATCATGAGCGGCGGAAATCCGTCCTTGCCGCCGTAGTCGATGCGTGCGCCGACCGAGCGCAGCGCATCGACGAGATCCGCAATCGGTCGCTCGTGCATGCGCGGTACGCCGCGCACGGAGTATTCGCCGGTGCTGAATGCGAGCGCGGCGGCGAGCGGTCGGAGCGCCGTTCCGGCGTTGCCGAGGAAAAGATCGGCCTTCTTCGCGGGGAAGGGTCCGCCCACGCCGCGCACCTTGATCCCGCTGCCGTGCTCGGTGAGCGATACGCCCAGGCGTGCGAGCGCTTCGCGCATCACGCGCGTGTCTTCCGCGTCGAGCAGCCCGGTGACGTCGGTCTCGCCGTCGGCGAGGGCGGCAAGCAGCAGCACGCGGTTGGAAATGCTCTTCGAGCCCGGCAGGCGCACCGTGCCGCGCACGCCGTGTGCCCCTTTCAACTCGAGGACTTCAGCCATCGTTCGCGCGCTTCGCGCGCCTGCCTGAAGAGCTTCTCGAGGGCATTCGCGTCCCCGGCCTGCAGCAGCTTTTCCACGAGGCCGAGCTGGGCGGTATAGCGCGCAAGCTCGGCGAGGATCGCATCGCGGTTCGCGACGCAGATGTCGCGCCACATCTCCGGATGGCTCGAGGCGATGCGCGTGAAGTCGCGGAAGCCGCCCGCGGCGTAGGAGAAAAGCTGCTCGGCATTGCCGCGCCCAGCGATGTCGTGCACGAGGGCGTAGGCGAGGAGATGAGGCAGGTGGCTCACCGCCGCGAGCAAGGCGTCGTGATCCTCGGGCTCAAGGCGCGTCACGTGGGCACCGCAGGCCTCCCACAGGGATCGAACCTTGGCGACCGCCGCCGCCGGATTCTCCTTCAGCGGCGTCAGGATCACACGCCGGCCCTTGAAGAGATCCGCGCTTGCTGCGGCGGCGCCGCTCTTCTCGGCGCCCGCGACCGGATGTCCGGGCACGAACTGCGCGATCTTCCTGCCAAGTGCCGCCCGCGCGGCCGTGACTACGTCGCGCTTAGTGCTGCCGGCATCCGTGATGAGCGCCTTGCAGTCCTTCAGTGCGGAGAAGATCGCGGGAAATTGGCCGACCGGCGCGGCGACGAGGACCAGGTCTGCTTCGCCCGCAGCCACCGCGGCGTCGGGCGCGATCGAATCGATAATGCCTCGCTCACGTGCCGCATAGAGATTGGCGTGATTGCGCCCCACGCCGACCACATGGGTGACTTTGCCGGCCTGTTTCAGTGCGAGCGCGAACGATCCGCCAATCAGGCCAACGCCGATGACGGCGAGCCGCATTTAGTCCTTCAGGCTGGCCGCGAGCGCGGCGAGGAACTTCTCGTTTTCCTGGGCGGTGCCGATGGTGACGCGCAGATGCTCGGGCAGCTGGTAGCCGCCGCCCACCGGCCGCACGATCACGCCGCGCCGCAGGAGGCGCTTGAATATCTCGGCGGCTTTTCCGACCCGGATCGTGAGGAAGTTGCCGTGGGAGGGGATGAATTCGAGCTGGAGCTTGCGCGCACCGTCTTCCAGCTGGCGCATGCCATGCAGGTTCTCGGCGTAGCTGCGCGCGACGAACTCCATGTCATCGAGCGCCGCCCGGGCCGCCGCGAGGGCGATGCTGTTCACATTGAAGGGCTGGCGCACGCGATTCATGATGTCCGCGACCGAAGGATGCGCAAGCGCATAGCCCACGCGCAGTCCGGCCAAGCCGTAGGCCTTCGAGAACGTGCGCGTGATGATCAGGTTCGGATGGCGCTTCAGCCACTTCACGCTGTCGATGCGCAGATCCGGCGCGAGATATTCGTTATAGGCCTCGTCCACCACGACGAGCACGCGCTCCGGAACCCGGCGCAGGAAGGCCTCGAGCTCCTGGGCAGGGGCGAAAGTGCCGGTCGGATTGTTCGGATTGGCCACCCAGACGACGTAGGTCTCGTCGTCGAGCGCCTTCACCATCGAGTCGAGGTCGTGGGCGTACTTCACTGCAGGCACGACGATCGAGCGCGCGCCCCGCGCCTGGGTGGCGAGCGGATAGACCGCAAAGGCGTGCTGCGACATGACTGCGGCGCGGCCAGGCCCAAGAAAGGCAAGCGCGACGAGCTCGAGCACGTCGTTCGAGCCGTTACCGAGCACGATCGAGCCCATGTCGACGCCGTAGCGCGCGGCGAGCGCCTGCTTCAGCTCGAAGCCGTTGCCGTCGGGGTAGCGGGCGATATCGGCGAGCGCCGCGTCGATCGCCGCGCGCGTGCGGGGCCCGATGCCTCGCGGGTTCTCGTTCGAGGCGAGCTTGACGATCGCGCGCTCGTCCATGCCCATCTCGCGCGCGAGCTCGGAGATCGGTTTCCCCGGCTGGTAGGGCGCAATCGAGCGCACGTAGGAAGGCGATAGTTCGCAGGGATCGATGAGCATTTAGCGGTTTGCCACCGGATAGGAGCCAAGCACCTTGAGGAAAGCAGCCTGGGTCTTGAGCTCGGCGAGCGCCTTCGCCACCCGCTCGTCCTTCTGGTGGCCTTCGACGTCGATGAAGAAGACATATTCCCAGAGCGCCGAACGGCTGCGGGAGGGACGCGATTCGATGCGAGTCATGCTGACCTTATTTTCCGCGAGCGGCGTGAGGAGCGCATGCACCGCGCCCGGCTTGTTCTCGGCGGACATGACGAGTGAGGTGCGGTCCTTGCCGCTGGGCGCCGCGTCGAGCTGGCCGAGGACGAGGAAGCGCGTGGTGTTGTTGGCCTGGTCCTCGATCGATGCCGCGAGCACCCTGAGTCCGTAGCGCTCGGCCGCGGCCTCTCCGGCGATTGCGGCGGCGCCCTTCTCCCTGGCGGCTCGCCGCGCCGCCTCCGCATTCGACGCGACCGGCAGGCGCTCCGCCTTCGGCAGATGCTGGCCGAGCCATCCATTGCACTGCGCGAGCGACTGCGAATGCGAATACACGCGTCGCACCTGTTTCAGGGTCCCTTTCGCCAGCAGGTTCTGCTGCACCCGCAGCTCGATCTCGCCGCAAATCCTGAGCGGCGTCGTGAGCAGCAGGTCGAGCGTGCGGCCCACCGCGCCTTCGGTGGAGTTCTCGACCGGCACGACGGTGAACTGCACGGCGCCCGCCTCGCATTCGCGGAACGCCTCATCGACGGACGCAGTCGGCAGGGCTTCGGCGGCGGCGCCGAAATGCTGGCGCACGGCCTGCTCGCTGAACGTCCCTTCCGGCCCGAGATACGTCACCCGGATCGCTTCCTCGAGCCCGCGGCAGGCGGAAATGACCTCGCGGAACACGGCCGCCACGCGCTCCGTGGCGAGCGGCCCGGGATTCGCCTGGGCGATACGGCGCAGGATCTGCGCCTCGCGCTCCGGTCGATAGACCGCAGCCCCCTTCTTCAGCGCGCCGATGCGGCCGGCAAGCCCGGCGCGTCGGTTGACGAGGCCGAGGAGCTCGTCGTCGAGCGCGTCGATCTGGCGGCGGAGCTTCTCGAGATCATCCGCCATCAGCCGGCAAATAGCGCACCGCCAGCACGCCTTGCGTGTGGCAGAGCTCGTCGATCACCTCTTTCCCCACTGCGGTGTCGGTGTCGACTAGCGTGTACGCCATCTCTCCCTTGGATTTGTTCAGCATGTTATGGATGTTGATCTTGCGCCTGCCCAGCGTGTGCGAGATGCGCCCGAGTGTGTCGGGCACATTGGCATTCGCAATGGCAAGGCGATAGGGCGCCTCGCGCGACATCTGCGCATCGGGGAAATTCACCGCGTTCTGCAGGTTGCCGTGCTCGAGGTAGTCGCGCAGCTCGTCCACTACCATGACGGCGGAATTGTCCTCCGCTTCGGCGGTCGATGCGCCGAGATGCGGCAGCGCGATCACGCCCGCCTTGCCCAGCAGCGCGGCGCTCGGGAAGTCGGTGACGTACCACTTGAGGCGCCCGCTCGAAAGCCCCTTGAGCACCGCTTCGTCCGAGACGACACCTTCGCGCGAGAAGTTGAGGAGCACCGCACCGGAGCGGAAGTGGTCGATGTTCTTCGCGTTGATCATGTGGCGCGTCTTCTCGACGAGCGGCACGTGCAGCGTCACGAAGTCGCTCGACTTCAGGATCTCGTCGATCGAGTTGGCGCGCTTCACCTGCGAAGGCAGGCTCCACGCGGCTTCCACCGTGATGTGGGGGTCGTACCCCTGCACGTTCATGCCGAGGCGGATGGAAGCGCCGGCGACGAGGCTGCCGATCTTGCCGAGGCCGATGACGCCGAGGGTGTGGCCGGGGAGCTCGACGCCGGCGAACTGCTTCTTGCCGCCCTCCACCGTCTTGTCGAGATCGGCGTTGCCTTCCAGGTTCTTCACGAACTCGAGGGCCGGGCCGAGATTGCGGGCCGCGATGAGCATGCCGGCGAGCACGAGCTCCTTTACCGCGTTGGCATTCGCTCCCGGCGCGTTGAACACCGGGATGCCGCGCTTCGAAAGCGCCGCCACGGGGATATTGTTCACGCCGGCGCCCGCTCTTCCGACCGCGCGGAGCGACGGCCCGAATTCGAACTTGTGCAGGTCCTGCGAGCGAACGAGGATCCCCCAGGGGTCCTTCGACTCCTTCACCACGGCGTAGCGCTCGGCCGGGAAGCGCTTGAGGCCGACCTGCGCGATCTGGTTGATCACCAGGATTTCGCACTTCTTCTTAGCCATGTTTGCTTTCGAAATCGCGCATGTATTCGACCAGGCGCTGCACGCCTTCGATCGGCATCGCGTTATAGATCGAGGCGCGCATGCCGCCCACGGAACGGTGGCCCTTCAGCTGCACCATGCCCGCCTTCGCCGCGCCCTTCAGGAATTCTTCATCGAGCTTCGCGTCACGCAGCGTGAACGGAACGTTCATGCGCGAGCGATCCTCTTTCGCCACGGGATTGCCGTAGAACTTCGTCGCGTCCAGGAAATCGTAGATGAGCTTCGCCTTGGCGATGTTGCGTCGCTCGATTTCCGCGACGCCCCCCAGGGCCTTGAGCCACTTGAACACCAGTCCGGCGATGTAGATGGAATACGTGGGCGGCGTATTCAGCATCGACTCCGCTTCCGCCTGCTTCTTGTAGTCCATCACGCTCGGCGTGTGCTTCTCCGCGCGTCCGATGAGCTCCTCGCGGACAATGACGATCGTGAGGCCTGCCGGACCGACGTTCTTCTGCGCGCCGGCGTAGATCAGCCCGTACTTGGCGACATCGATCGGCCGGGAGAGGAAATGCGACGAGGCGTCGGCCACGACCGGCACCGGCGATGGCGGCACGCTGTGGTATTCGACGCCGCCGATGGTCTCGTTCGAGCAGAAGTGGACGTACGCCGCGTCCTTGCGCACGTCCCACTTCTTCGGCGCGTAGGTGAATTTCCTGTCCTCCGACGAAGCGGCGACATGCACGTCGCAGAAGCTCTTCGCTTCCTTGATGGCCTTGTTCGACCATTCACCGGTCGCGATGTAGTCGGCCTTGCCTTTGCCGGCGAGCAGGTTCAGCGGCACCTGGGCGAACTGGAGCGTCGCGCCGCCCGCCAGGAAAAGCACTTTGTAGCTCGCCGGAATCGCGAGGAGCTCGCGCAGGTCTTTCTCGGCCTCGGCGGCGATGCCGATGAACTCCTTGCCGCGATGGCTCATCTCCATCACCGACATCCCGCTGCCGTGCCAGTCGAGCATCTCGTCCCCGGCCCGGGAAAGGACTTCCGCGGGAAGCATCGCGGGCCCCGCGCTGAAATTGAAGATGCGGGACATCAATGGACCGTGGGGCCGGGTGCTTCAGCGCTGGGCGGCTCTTCGTGCGGCGCGTCGCCGTTGCCGCCGTTGCCATTGCCGCCGTTTCCATTCCCATTTGCGCCGAGATCGCGTTCCTCGATGCGCTCCAGGCCGGCAAGCTTCTCGCCCTCGGAGAGCGCGATGAGCGTCACGCCCTGCGTCGAGCGGCCCTGCTCGCGGATCTGCGCGACGCTCGTGCGGATGAGCACTCCACCCGTAGAGATCAGCATCACCTCGTCGTGCTCCTCGACGAGCACCGCCCCGACCACGGCGCCATTTCGCTCGGAAGTCTGGATGGAGATCACGCCCTGGCCGCCGCGGCCGTGGCGCGGGTACTCGCCGATCGGCGTGCGCTTGCCGTAGCCGTGCTCGGTGGCCGTGAGCACACCCTTCGATTCATTGTTGGCCGCGAGCATGCAAACGACGCGGCCGCCCTCGCCTAGCTTCATGCCGCGCACGCCGGTCGCCTGGCGGCCCATGGGACGGACGTCGCCTTCCTCGAAGCGGACCGCCTTGCCTTCGGACGAGAAGAGCATGACGTCGTACTTGCCGTCGGTCAGCGCCGCACCGACGAGGTAGTCGCCCTCGTCCAGCCCGACCGCGATGATGCCGCTCGGCCGCGGGCGCGAGAACTCGTCGAGCGGGGTCTTCTTCACCGTGCCGTGAGCGGTCGCCATGAACACGAAGTGCTCCTGGTCGAACTCTTTCACCGGTACGACGGCGGTGACCTTCTCGCCTTCTTCGAGCGGAAACATGTTGACGATCGGCTTGCCGCGGCTCGTGCGGCTGCCCGCCGGCACCTCGAACACCTTGAGCCAGTAGAGCTTGCCCCGGTTCGAGAAACACAGCAGGTAGTCGTGGGAGTGCGCGACGAACAGCCGCTCGATGAAGTCGTCTTCCTTCATCGTCGTCGCCATGCGGCCGCGGCCGCCGCGGCGCTGCGCCTTGTATTCCGTGAGCGGCTGGCCCTTGACGTAGCCGCCGTGCGAGAAGGTGACCACCATGTCCTGCGGCGCGATCAGGTCCTCGATCGAGATGTCCTCGGCGACGGTGACGATCTCGCTCTTGCGCTTGTCGCCGAACGCTTCCTTCAGCGCCTTCAGCTCGTCGCCGATCATCTTCGTGATGCGCGCGGGCTTGGCGAGGATGTCGAGAAGGTCGGCGATGATCGCGATCACTTCCTTATACTCGTCGCGGATCTTGTCGCGCTCGAGCCCCGTCAGGCGCTGCAGGCGCAGCTCGAGGATCGCCTGGGCCTGCTCTTCGCTCAGGTGATAGCCGTCGGCCTTCAGGCCATAGGCCTCATTCAGGCCCTCGGGCTTGAATTGGGTCGCCGGCTTCTCGCCGATCATCGTCCGCACGAGCTCCGAAGGCCATGTACGCCCCATGAGGCCGCGCTTCGCCTCGGCGGGCGCCGGCGCTTTCTTGATGAGATCGATCACCTCGTCGACGTTCGAGAGCGCGACGGCGAGGCCCTCGAGCACATGGCCTCTCGCGCGCGCCTGGCGCAGCTGAAAAACCGTGCGCCGCGTGACGACTTCGCGCCGGTGAGAGATGAACGCCTCGATCAGTTCCTTGAGGTTGAGCAGGCGCGGCTGGCCGTCGACCAGCGCCACCATGTTCATATGGAACGCGTCCTGCAGCTGGGTCGTCTTGTAGAGGTTGTTGAGGACGACCTCGGGAATCTCGCCGCGCTTGAGTTCAATCACCATGCGCATGCCGGACTTGTCGGACTCGTCGCGCAGGTCCGAGATCCCTTCGAGGCGCTTGTCCGTGACCAGCTCGGCGAGCTTCTCGAGCAGCGCCTTCTTGTTCACCTGGTAGGGCAGCTCGTCGACGATGATGGCCTGGCGGTCGCCCTTGCCGATCTCCTCGAAATGCGTGCGCGCGCGCACCACTACACGGCCGCGGCCGGTGCGGTAGCCCTCGTGGGCGCCGGCGATGCCGTAGACGATGCCGGCGGTGGGGAAGTCGGGCGCCGGCATGCGCTTGATGATGTCTTCCACGGGGCAGCTCGGGTACTCGAGCACGTGCAGGGTCGCATCGACGACTTCACCGAGATTGTGCGGCGGAATGTTGGTTGCCATGCCGACTGCGATGCCCGAAGACCCGTTCACGAGCAAGTTCGGCACCCGCGTCGGCAGGACCACGGGCTCGCGTTCCTTGCCGTCGTAGTTCGGCACGAAATCCACCGTTTCCGCCTCGATGTCGGCGAGGAGCTCGGAGGCGAGCTTCTCCAGCCGGCACTCGGTATACCGGTAGGCGGCCGCAGAATCGCCGTCGACCGAGCCGAAATTGCCCTGGCCGTCGATCAGCGCGTAGCGCATGGAGAAATCCTGCGCCATCCGAACGAGGGCCTCGTAGGTGGCCGCATCTCCATGCGGGTGGTACTTGCCGAGCACATCGCCGACGATGCGGGCGCACTTCACGTAGGGTCGGTTCCAGACGTTGTTCGCCTCGTGCATGGCGAAGAGCACACGGCGGTGTACCGGCTTCAAACCGTCGCGGACGTCGGGCAGCGCGCGTCCCACGATCACGCTCATCGCATAATCGAGGTACGAACGCCGCATCTCCTCCTCGAGCGAAATCGGGAGGGTTTCTTTGGCGAAGGATTCCATGCGGGAGAGGCCCGGATTTTATCATGCGCCGCATTGCAAAAATCCCTCGCAAGCGGCGGTTTTCCCTCGTAAAATCGCCTTGTAAGCGAAGTTGCGCCTGTGCTTAAATGGCGCGGGCTTTCGAGGCCAAAAAAGAGGGGGAGTAATGAAAAAGACGACGCTCATCCTGGCCGTTTCGGCCGTGCTCGCAGCCTGCGCGACGCAGGAAGCGCAGAAGCCTGCAGCGAACGCGCCAGCGGCCGCTCCGGCAACACCCGCACCCGCGCCCGCGCCGGTACCGCGCGCCACGCAGGACATCCAGATCGGCCAAGGCACCGCGGCGAAGCCCGAGCCGAAGAAGCCCGCGGTAATCAACCTTTCGTCGACGCAACTCTTCGAGTTCGACAAGGCGACGCTGACGAGCGCCGCGAAGAACATACTCGACACGGAAGTCGCGCCGAAACTAAGAGAATTCGCCCATCTCCGCTATATCAACGTGAACGGCCACGCCGATCGGCTGGGCAGCGCGCAATACAACCAGCGCCTTTCGGAAAGGCGCGCCAACAGCGTGCGCGCCTATCTCGTCTCCAAGGGTGCCGATGCCGGCGTGATCGAGACGTTCGGGTTCGGCAAGACCCAGCCGGTCAAGTCCTGCCCCGACCAGAAGAACCGCAAGGCGTTGATTGAATGCCTGGCGCCCAACCGTCGCGTCGTGGTCGAAATCCAGGGCACGCCGAGATAAGCCGCTTCATCGCATTCCCCCGCTGGCTCGTCCCGATCGAGCCGGCGGGCGTTGTTCTCACAGACCACGCCGTCGCGGTCCGCGACGGCCAGATCGAAGCGCTACTGCCCGCCGCCGAGGCGCGCGCGCGCTTTGCGGATTACCCGGTCATCGAGCTCGGAGAACACGTCCTCATTCCCGGGCTGGTCAACGCCCATACGCACGCCGCAATGACGCTGATGCGCGGCCTGGCGGACGATCTGCCGCTGATGCGCTGGCTCGAAGAGCATATCTGGCCGGCGGAAAAGCGACATGTCTCGGCCGAGTTCGTGCGCGACGGCACGCTCCTCGCCTGTGCCGAGATGCTGCGGGGCGGCATCACCTGCTTCAACGACATGTATTTCTTCCCGGATGCCGCGCTCGAGGCGGCGCTCGAAGCCGGCATGCGCTCGTCGCACGGCATCATCGTGATCGAGTTCCCATCCGCGTACGCAGCCGACGCGGCCGACTATCTGCGCAAGGGGCTGGAGCTACGCGATCGCTATCGCGACGAGCCCCTCGCCTCTTTTTGCCTCGCGCCGCACGCGCCGTACACGGTGTCGGACGCGAGCTTCCGCCAGATCGCGACGCTCGCCGCGGAGCTCGACCTGCCCGTGCACGTGCATGTGCACGAGACCGACCATGAGATCCAGGCGTCGCTTGCCGAGCATGGCGTGCGCCCGCTGGAGCGACTGCGACGCCTGAACCTCGTGGCGCCCAACCTGATCGCGGTGCATGCGGTCCACCTGACAGCGGAAGAGATCGCGCTCCTCGCGCGGCACGGCTGCAGCGTCGCCCACTGCCCCTCTTCGAACATGAAGCTCGCGAGCGGCTTCGCGCCTGTCGCGCGGCTTGCGGCAGCAGGCGTCAACATCGCCCTCGGCACCGACGGGGCCGCGAGCAACAACCGGCTCGATCTTCTGGAGGAAACGCGCCTCGCGGCGCTCCTTGCGAAGGCGGTCGCGGGCGATGCGCAGGCGATGCCCGCGCACGCAGCGCTCCGCGCTGCGACCCTTGGCGGGGCCCAGGCGCTCGGCCTCGCCGATCGCATCGGCTCCATTGCGGTCGGCAAGGCGGCGGACCTCGCCGCCATAGCGCTGCGCGGCTTGGAGCTCGCGCCGTGCTTCGATCCGGTCTCGCAGCTCGTCTATGCGGCCGGGCGGGAGCACGTCACCCATGTCTGGGTGGCGGGAGAAGCGCGTGTTACCGAGGGAAAATTGCTCAGCGGAGCGCTTTCTCGCTTGGAAAACCGGGGGCGCTTGTGGCAGAATGCGCTCGGCTCTCTCGCAGAGCATTGATACAAATGGACTTTTCGACAAGAACGGGGGACGCATGATCAAGAATATCGTCGTGCTGCTGATTGCCGCCGCTTTTGCGGCCGGATGCGCGACCGAAGAAGCCGCGAAGCCGGCGGCCACCACTGCGCCGACACCGGCTGCGCCTGCCCCTGCGCCCGCGCCGGCGCCGCAACCGCGGCAAGAAGTGAAGCCGGTGGAAGCGCCGAAGCCGAAGCCCGTGGCGGAGAAAGTCACCTTTGCAGCCGAAGTTCTGTTCGACTTCGACAAGTCGGTGGTGAAGCCCGAAGGCAAGACGAAGCTCGACGACCTGTCCGGTCGCGTACGCGGCATGAGCCTCGAGGTCGTGATCGCCATCGGACATGCCGACTCCATCGGCAGCGACGCTTACAACCAGAAGCTTTCGGTGCGCCGGGCCGAGTCGGTGAAGGCCTACCTTGTCTCGAAGGGCATCGAAGCGAACCGCATCTATACGGAAGGCAAGGGCGAGAAGCAGCCCGTCGCAGACAACCGCACGCGCGAAGGCCGCGCCAAGAACCGCCGCGTAGAAATCGAAGTGATCGGCACGCGCCGCCTCTAGCCGTCAATAGCCTTTCCGGATTTCCAGAACCCCGCTTCGGCGGGGTTTTTGTTTTGCGGCACATGAATTGCTGATCCATCTGGACCATGCCGAGCTCGACCGCCTGGCACGGCAACGTTCAGACCTGCCTACAAGGAGACGAGGATGGAGAAGCAAATTCTTGCAGTGCTTATCGCCGGACTGGCCGGCGTAGCGCATGCACAGTCCAGCTACACGCCCAGTAGCGCGGTGCCAAACAGC
>DASQGW010000127.1:0-11125 GCA_035632415.1 Burkholderiales bacterium
TCGATGCATTGGTTGCAGCCCTCCTTGCCCGAGCGGCTGTGCGCGCAGATCTTCTCCCGATAGCGGAAAAAGCGCGGCTTCTCGAACTCGCCGACCAGGGTGGCGAGCTCGCGCGCGGCGAGCGCCTGCTCGAGCGGGTCGTCTCCGGGCGCGAGGTAACCCTGCGGCAGCTGGTGCAGCCGGAGGATCGGCTCACGCGAGAGGTCGAGCACGAGATCAAACTTCTCGCTCCGCGCGCTGTCGGTGCGAGAGAAATCGATTGCGCCAATCGCGCCGCAGGCGGCGACGCATTTGCGGTGCGCCTTGCACTTCCCGAGGTCGACCTGGTAGTCGTAGCCGATCGCGCCTTCCGGGCAGGCCCGCACGCAGCCGTTGCAGCGCGTGCAAAGATCGAGATCGATCGGATTCTCCTGCCGCCATTGCACCTCGAAGGCGCCGAGCCAGCCCTCGAGCTTGGTGACGCGGCCCGACCAGACGGGATAACCGCGCTCGAGCGGCAGCTCGCCGCCTCCCCCGGTGATGAGCACGTTCACGGCCAACTGCGACGCGAGCCGCTCGGCCCAATCGAGCGCCGCCTCCGCCGGGCCGATGATGAGGACCTCGCCTGCAGACTTGTATTCCACCACGGGCGTGGGATCGGGGTCGGGCAGCGCGGCCATCGCCACCAGCGCGGCGATCTTGGGCGTAGTCTCGGCGGGTTTTGCGCCCCAGCCGCCGTGCTCGCGCACGTTCACGAACTTAAGGCTTGCGCTGGCGTGCGCCTGCTCCGCGAGCTCTCCAAAAAGCGCCGCCTCCTGCGTGCAGGCGACGATGACGTCCGTATCGCCCAGCGCCGCCTGGAACGCGGCTGCATCCCTGCGGCAGAGCTGATCGTGCACGGCGAGCGGCGTGCCGGATTTCAACGCCGCAGCGAGTGCCTTGGCGTCGATCCCGATCGTGCGGTTGCAGCTGCAGACCTTAAGTGTCTTGCCTTCCAGGCTCATCTTGCTTGGCTTCCCCCTCCGCCTGCGGTTTCTCTTCGTCTTTCCGGTCTTGCTCGCTCATGAGCACGGTGCGCGCCTGATTCAGCGTCGCCAGCAGCTCAGGCGTAATTGACTCTCCGCCCGTCCAGTCGCCGGAAAAAGGCTCGAAAGGATCGGGGACGTTGAAATGCGGATCGACGAAGAGCTTCTTCAGCGCGAGGCGCCGCAGCTCGTCCTTCACCTTCGGGTTCATGAAGCCGGCGAAATCGGAATCGGGCGTCAAGGTCTCCACGGGTGGCAGCACCGGCGCCGGCACCGTCGCAGGCACTTCGGGCTCGGCCTTCTGCTCGGCGGGCTGCTCGCGCTTCAACCGCGACCAGCGCGAAAGGAAGGCTTCCTTGTCCTCGGCCATCAGGCGCGGTCTTTGGGATGCACGAACGAGCGCGGCTTGACGCGCTTCTCGAATTTCGGCCGGTAGTTCTTCTCGACGTAGTCGCCCACAAAGGCATAGATCTCGGCAGGCATCGGCACGCGGTCGACCGCATGGCCACCGTCGAGCCAGCGCCCGGCCTCTTCGGAGCTCGCGGTGAGCTGGACCGGCAATGCCTCGTCGCCCTCCATGCGCCAGAGCACGAACACGCTCGGCCTCGTCGAGGAAACGTTCAGGTAATAGCCCTCGGCTTCATCGCGATGCAGCTCCAATTCAAATCCGGGATGCAACCATTGCACGGCGCCGTCGTGCTCGACGAGAAGCTTCTTGGCGCCGCCGTTGTGTCCGGGCACGACGCCATGCGGTTCCCAGATCACGTCGGCCCACCGGCTCTTTGCCGGCCGGCGCTGCATCACGACCGCGAGCGAAAACTTCGGTTTTTGCACAGCCCGGCACTATACCCCGTCTGTTATGATTTCCCCCAGAGAAACAGCACGATGAAGAAGGTCATTCCCCTCGCAAACAGGAGTAATTCGGATCGCATTCCGGCGCCTGCTTTCACCGGCGAAAAGCTCGTCGACACGCGTGCGCGCTCGATGCACGACCTTCGCATCTCGGTCACCGACCGCTGCAACTTTCGCTGCGTGTACTGCATGCCGCGCGAGATGTTCGGGGCCGACCATCCGTTCCTGCCGCACAGCGCGATCCTCTCGTTCGAGGAGATCACGCGCCTTGCACGCACCTTTATCGATCTCGGCGTGAAGAAGATCCGTCTCACCGGCGGCGAGCCGCTCGTGCGGCGCGACGTCTATCGGCTGGTCGCGATGCTCGCCGAGTTGCCGGTGGAGGTGACGCTGACGACGAATGGCTCGCTCCTCGCCAAGCACGCTCATGCACTGAAGAAGGCCGGACTCAACCGCGTGACGGTCAGCCTCGATTCGCTCGACGATGCCACCTTCCGTGCGATGAACGACGCGGACTTCCCGGTGGCCAAGGTGATCGAGGCGATCGAAGCGGCGGCCGCCGAAGGCTTCGCGCCGATCAAGATCAACACGGTGGTGAAGCGCGGCGTGAACGACCAAGACCTCGTGCGCATGGCGGAGCGCTGGCGCGGAACAGGTCACATCGTCCGCTTCATCGAGTACATGGATGTCGGCAGCACTAACGGCTGGCGCATGGACGACGTGGTGCCGTCCGCCGAGGTGGTGAAGCGCATCTCCGCGCGCTGGCCGCTCGAGCCGATCGATGCGAACTATGCCGGCGAAGTGGCCGAGCGCTGGCGCTATGTCGACGGCGCGGGCGAGATCGGCGTCATCTCGTCGGTGACGCAGGCGTTCTGCTCCTCGTGCACGCGCATGCGTCTTTCGACGGAGGGCTCGCTCTTCACCTGCCTCTTTGCCGAGTCCGGCCACGATCTGAAGGCGCTGCTGCGCAGCGGTGCGACCGACGAGCAGCTGCGGAACGAAATCGCTGCCGTGTGGCAGCGTCGCGCCGACCGGTATTCCGAGATCCGCACCGCGGAGACGGCGAAGCAGCGGAAAGTGGAGATGTCCTACATTGGCGGCTAGCAGGAAGAAAAAACGCGGCCCGCAGCTCACGAACGCGGCGAAGCCCGCCACGTTCAGCGTCGAGGCTTACAACGAGCGCGACGAGATGGTGCCGACGTCGATCGCCGGCGAGCATCCGCTCACCATCTACGTCGACAAGCGCGAGATCGTGACCCTCATGACGCTCGGCCACGCACCCGAGGCGCTCGTCATCGGCTACCTGCGCAACCAGCGGCTGGTGAAGTCGCTCGAGGAGATCCGCTCGGTGCAGGTCGACTGGGAGACGGAATCGGTCGCGGTGACGACCACGCACGCGCGGCCGCTGCGGCTGGGCAAGCGCACCGTCACGTCGGGCTGCGGCCAGGGCACGGTGTTCGGCGATCTCATGGAAGAGATCGAGCAGATCGAGCTGCGCGACGACGTCACGCTGACCGACGAGAACCTCTTCGTGCTGCTCGACAAGGTGCGCCGCCACGAAACGATCTACAAGCAGGCGGGCGCGGTGCACGGCTGCGCCCTCGCCGATACCCGCGGCGAGATTCTGATGTTCGTCGAGGATGTCGGCCGCCACAACGCGGTCGACGCCATCGCGGGCTTCATGTGGCTCCAGGGCATCGACGGCTCCGACAAGGTCTTCTATACCACCGGACGGCTCACCTCCGAGATGGTCATCAAGTGCGCGCAGATGCGCGTTCCGTTCCTCGTCTCGCGCTCGGGCCTCACGCACATGGGGCACGAGATCGCAAGCAAGGTCGGTATCACCATGCTCGGCCGCGCGAGCGGCAAGCACTACCTGGCGTTCACCGGCAAGCAGCGAATACTGCGGACAGCGAGCGAGCCCACGATGCTCGCCTAGGCCGATGCTTGCCCTCGGAGGAGCAGAAAAAATGATCAGGCAACTTCTGCTGGCGACCGCGCTTGCCGCGCCGGCGCTGGCGTATGCGCAATACAAGGTGAGCGAACTCGTGGCGCAGGGCGGGCAGGTGATGACCGCCGAGCAGATCCGCGCCGAAATTGCCGGCAGCACCATTTCCGGCACCAGCGAGCAGGGCATCCAATTCGAGATGCAACTCGCGCGCGACGGGAAGCTCGCCGGAACGGTGTACACGCCGCGCGGCGCGAGCGGCATCTCGGGCACCTGGACCATCAACGCCAAGAATCAGATCTGCAGCGACTTCGTGGTCGAAGCGTCCGGCAACTCGGTGCAGCGCTGCGTCTGGTACTGGAAGGCCGGCGGCGAGTACTACGCCACCAATTCGCGCAGCGACGATGCCGCGGCCGAGAATTTCGTCGACTGCCTGATGTCGGGCGGCAAGGACTGCGACGGCGCCTTCTCGGTCGCGAAGCGCAGCGTGCGCCGCTGACGAAATAATTACGGACGTTGTCCGGAATTAAGCGGAAGCCGCCTGCGTCCGCGCCTCGGCCATGCGCTGGCGCGAGGGGAAGAAGAGCCCGGCCACGAACACCGCGCAGGCGAGAAGCGCAAGCACGAGGAACACGTTGCGGAATCCGCCCTCGGTGCGGTGGAGCAGCGCGATCAGCGGCACCGCGACGGAAGCCACTCCCAGCGAGATGACGTAGCGCACGGAGAGCACGCGCGCGCGGTACTCGTCGGCGACGTACTTGCCCACAATGCCGTCGTTGAGCGGGATCTGGCCGAAGATCGCCATCATCATGAGCAGCGCCACCACCAGCATCGGCCAGCCGTCGAGCGTGGCGGCGGCGAAGAGCAGCGGGATCTGCACGAGGCCCACGCCGATCATGAGCGGCTTCATGTCGTAGCGGCTCATGAGCGTACCCATCAGCACCTGCGCGAACGCCGCGATCGTATAGACAACGGCCACCAGCGCACCGATGCCGAAATTGGTCTCGGTCAGCGCGCGCAGGCGCTCGTCGAACACCTTCGGCATCGCGACCGTCGTGCTGTTGAAGATGACGCCGCCGCACGCCGTTGCGACGAGCAGGATGGCGAAGATCTGCGCCATGGTGCGGGTGTCGAGGTGCAGGCCGATGGTCTTCGACTTTTTCGCCACCGGCCCCGGATCCGGCACGAACAGCAGGAAGGCGACGCCCGCGGCCATCGCGGCGACGCCCGGCACGAAGAACGCGGCACGCCAGCCGAACGAATCCATGAGCGCGCCGGAGATGATCGCGGCGAAGGCGAGCCCGAGGTTGCCCCACAGTCCGTTCCAGCCGAGCGCCATGCCGAGGTCCTTCGGCGCGGCGACCAGCATGGCGATGCCGACCGGGTGGTAGATGGCGGCGAACATGCCGGTGAACGTAAGCCCGACCGCGATCTGCCATGGCGCGGCGGCAAAGCCGGTCGCGAAGAGCGATGCGCCGATGCCGAAATAGAACACCACCATCATGCGGTAGCGGCTCCAGTGATCGGCGAGCCAGCCGGCGGGGATGGCGAAGGCGCCGAAGGCGATGAAGCCGCCGAGCGCGAGCGGCAGCAGGTCCGAGTACGAGCGATCCCACTGGCGCGCGAGCGCGATCACTACCGTCGGAAAGACGAGCATCACGAGGTGATCGAGCAGGTGGCCGACATTCAGGAACGGCACCAGCCAGCGGTTGCTGTTCATCGCTGGAAGCTTAACCGTAAAATCGCCGCATGCACGGCGTGAGCGGCATCGTCCTCGCGGGCGGGCTCGGGCGACGCATGGGCGGCGTCGACAAGGGCCTGCAGCCGCTGCACGGAAGAGCGATGATCGAGCACGTGCTCTCGCGTCTCGCGCCGCAGGTGGACGAAATCGTCATCAACGCCAACCAGAACCTGGAGCGCTACCGGTCCCTCGGCTATCGCGTGGTGAGCGACCAGGTCGGCGGATTCGCCGGCCCGCTCGCCGGGCTGCACGCAGGCCTTGCGGCCGTGTCGCGCCCGCTCGCCGTGACCGTCCCCTGCGACTCGCCGTTTCTTCCGGAAGATCTCGTCGCCCGCCTGCAGCGCGCCTTGGGTGCCAACGATCTGGCGGTGGCGAAGACCGGCGAGCAGCCGCATCCGGTATTCGCCCTCGTGCGCCGCTCGGTGGCCGCCAACCTGGAAGCGTTCCTCGCCGGCGGCGGCAGGAAGATCGACGCGTGGTACGCGTCGCTCAAGGTGGTGGAAGTCTCTTTCGACGACGAGGCCGACGCCTTCCGCAACATCAACACGCTCGAAGAGCTCGGCAAAGCATGAGAAAAGGGGTCAGAGCAATTTTCATGAAACAAATCGGTCCGCAGTCACGCGCGTTTTGTAACAGGAAAATTGCTCTGACCCCTTTTCTGGAGATGTTGGCGTGAGCACGATTCGCGAAGTCGTCAGCTGCCTCGACGGCTATGACCCGGACGCGCTGCACGTCGACAAGGCGCGCGAGGCGATGCGCGCCTGCATCACGCCGATCACCGATAGCGAAAAGATGCCGGTGCGCGCAGCGCTCGGCCGGATACTCGCGCAGGAGATCGTGCCGGCGATCAATGTGCCTTCGCACGACAACTCTGCCATGGACGGCTATGCCGTGCGCTTCGCCGATATCGACAAGCCACTCACGGAGATCGGTACCGCCCTGGCGGGCAAGCCATTCGGCGGCACTGTGGGCGCCGGCCAATGCGTGCGCATCATGACCGGCGCGGTGATGCCCGCCGGCGCCGACACCGTCGTGATCCAGGAAGTGGTAAAGCGCGAAGGCAACCGTGTCATCGTGCCGCCGGGACAGAAGCGGGCGCAGAACGTGCGCTACGCGGGCGAGGACCTGAAGATCGGCGTGCCGGTCCTCGCGCCGGGCAAATACCTTCGGCCGGCGGAGCTCGGCCTGATCGCCTCGCTCGGCATCGGCGAGGTGCAGGTGCGGCGCAAATTGCGGATCGCCTTCTTCTCGACCGGCGACGAGCTCGCCTCCATCGGCATGAAGCTCAAGGAAGGCGAGGTCTACGACTCCAACCGCTACACGCTCCACGGCATGCTTGCGCGCCTTGGCGTCGAGATCGAGGACCTCGGGGTGGTGCGCGACGATCCGCAAGCGTTGGAAGCGGCATTGCACAAGGCGGCGAAGGCCGACGCGATCATCACCACCGGCGGCGTCTCGGTCGGCGAAGCGGACTTCATCAGGCAGCTGATGGGCAAGCTTGGCGAGGTGCTCTTCTGGAAGATCGCCATGCGGCCCGGGCGGCCGATGGCGTTCGGCCGCATCGGGGAGGCTTATCTCTTCGGGCTGCCCGGCAATCCCGTGGCCGTGATGGTCACCTTCTACCAGTTCGTGCGCGACGCCCTGCTCCATCTCTCCGGGCGGCAGGACGACTATGCGCTGCCGCTGCTCAAGGCGCAGGCCCTCGCCCCCTTGCGCAAAGTGCCCGGTCGAACCGAATATCAGCGCGGCGTGCTGTTCAGGGACGGGGGGGAATGGAAGGTGCGCATCACCGGTCAGCAAGGCTCGGGCGTCCTGCGCTCCATGGCGGAAGCGAACTGCTTCATCGTGCTCGAGCACGAGCGCGGCGCAATCAAGGCGGGCGAGTCCGTGTCCGTGCAGCTGATGGAAGGGCTGGCATGAACCCGATCCATCCGGCGCTCGCGCGCCTCGCGCGCGCCGCCGAGCACCAGGACTTCGCCGAGCTCGAGGAGACGCTGCACGTCGCGCTCCGCAAGCCGACGTGGCTGCGCCCCGAGCACCGCGTCGGCGACCCGAAGGCCTACATGCGGCACCTGCTCTACGTCGATCCGAAGGATTCGTTCGTCATCACCGCGATCACCTGGCTGCCCGGACAGCAGAGCGCCGTGCACGGCCACCACGTCTGGTGCATGTACGGCGTCGCCGAAGGCGAGCTGACCGAGGACCAGTTCAACGAGGAGCTCACCGTCACGCGCACGCGGCTGTACAAGCCCGGCGACCTGGCGGACGGCGATCTCGAGCAGAAGGCGATTCATCGCGTCGCGAACCGCGGGCGCTCGCGAGTCGTGTCGCTTCATCTCTACGGCATCGCGGCCGATCACCTGACGACCGGCATCAATCGCATTTACCGCATCTAGATCGCCATCACGCGCGCCAGCTCAAGCAGCGTGGCGTCAGCGGGTCGCATCTTGCCGGCGATCTCGGCGAGCGGCGTCGCCGCGATGTCGCCCTTGATGATGCCGACGAGCACGCCGTGCTGGCCCTGTGCCAGCGTCTCGACTGCGGCGGCGCCAAGCCGTGTCGCGAGCACCCGGTCGGCGGCGCTTGGAATGCCGCCGCGCACCACGTGGCCGAGGCGCGTCACGCGAAGGTCGAAGCCGATGTCCTTGCGATGCGCGCCGTAATACTCCATCAGCTCGTGCACGCCGCACTGCGCGCCTTCGGCGATGACCGCCAGCGCATGCGTCTTGCCGCGCCGGCGGGCGGCGCGCAGCCGCTCGGCGACGTCGGCAGGCTCGAGCTCGTGCTCCGGGAGCGCGATCACCTCCGCCCCGCCCGCGATGCCCGACATGAGCGCGATGTAGCCGCAATTGCGGCCCATCGTCTCCACGGCGAAGGCGCGGTGATGCGAAGACGCCGTGGTGCGAAGCCGGTCGATCGCCTCGAGCGTGATGTTGATCGCCGTGTCGCAGCCGATGCTGACGTCGTTGCCGTAGAGGTCGTTGTCGATGGTCGAGGGCACGCCGACGACCGGAAAGCCCTCCTTTGCGAGGCTGGCCGAGCCCGACTGCGAACCATTGCCGCCGATGACGACCAGTGCGTCGACGCCACGGCCGCGAAGGTTGGCGAGCGCCTTCGCGCGCCCGGCCGGCTCGGCAAACTCCGGACAGCGCGCGCTGCCGAGCACCGTCCCGCCCGACTGGATGATGCCGCCGACATTGCGCGCGAGCATCTGCTCGAAGGCGCCTTCCAGGAGTCCCTGGTAGCCGTTGCGTACCGCGTACATCTCCCAGCCGCGGGCGAGGCCGCCGCGCGTCACGGCGCGTATGGCGGCGTTCATTCCGGGCGCATCGCCGCCGCTCGTCAGGACTGCAACGCGCTTCATCTCGGTTTTACCGCGGCCAGTGCAAGGACGTACAGCAAGCGGCTCATTGCAGAACCTCCGTGGAGCGGGCGATTCTAAAGGCTGGATGGCGAAATCCCTCAAGGCGCTCCGCGAGCAAGCGCGCGCCTGCCGGGACTGTCCGCTCTGGGCGAGCGCGACGCAGACGGTGTTCGGCGCCGGCGACCCGCATGCCCGCGTGATGCTGGTGGGCGAGCAGCCGGGCGACGAGGAAGACAAGAAGGGCCTGCCGTTTGTCGGGCCCGCCGGACGCCTGCTCGACCGCGCACTCGAGGCGGCAGGCGTCGCCCGCGAGCCTCTTTACGTGACCAACGCGGTGAAGCACTTCAAATGGCAGCTGCGCGGCAAGCGCAGGCTGCACAAGACGCCCGCGCAGCGCGAGGTCGACGCCTGCCATCAGTGGCTCGAGCAGGAGGTGGCGACGGTGAAGCCGCACGTGATCGTCGCCCTCGGCTCGACCGCCGCGAAGGCGGTGATCGGCAAGGACTTCAAGGTCTCGATACAGCGCGGCCAGTTCGTCGAGAGCGCGCTCGCGCCGTTCGTCTTCGCAACGCTCCATCCCTCCGCCCTCCTGCGCCTGCAAGAGGAAGGCGAGCGCGAAGTCGCCTTCAAGCAGTTCGTGAAGGACCTCACGCTCATCGAGAAGGCGCTACAGCGCCCATAGCATTGCGGCGCCGCGTACGCCGCTCGCGGCGCCGTGCTCGGCCCGCACGAGCGATGTGCTGATGGTTTGCGCGTAGACGTAGCCGGGAAGAAGGCGCGGCACGGTCGTATACAGGCGCTCGATGTTGGAAAGCCCGCCGCCGAGCACGATCACGTCCGGGTCGAGGAAGTTGATCACCATGGAGAACGCGCGCGCGAGGCGATCCTCGTGGATTTCGTTGGCGAGCTCTTCGCCGTGCGCAGCAACCTCGCGCTGCAGTGCCGGTCCCGAGACGAACTGTTCGATGCAGCCGAAGCGGCCGCAATAGCACGGCGGCCCGGGATACTCGTCGTGCTTCATCCAGGGGAGAGGCGTATGACCCCACTCGCCGGCGATCGCGTTATGTCCCTGCAGCACCCTGCCGTCGACCACGATGCCGCCGCCCGCCCCGGTGCCGAGGATCGCGCCGAACACCACCGGCGCACCGCGCGCCGCGCCATCGGTTGCTTCCGAAAGCGCGAAACAGTTCGCATCGTTCGCAAAGCGCACCTCGCGGCCGAGCCTTTCCTGAAGGTCATGCTGCAGGCGCCGGCCGTTGAACGGCGTGTTGTACGCGTTGAATACGCGGCCGCTCTTCGGCGAGATCGCACCCGGCATGCCGACGCCGACGCTGCAGCGCACGCCCGCTTCGCGCTCCGCTTCGACGATCACGTTCGCCAGCCCGTCGAGCGCCGAGTCGTAGCCGGTGCGCGGCGTCGGCACGCGCCGCCTGAGGTGCTCCTTGCCTCCTTCGCCGAAGACCGCGACCTCGATCTTCGTGCCGCCCAGATCAACACCCATCCGCACGTGCTTGACCTCTTACGTCGGACCCGGCATCCAAGGCAATTCGTAGAACTGGATGGCCGACCCATTGCGCACCTTCAGCGAGTGGATCAGCCTGCAGGTCCCGCTCAAGGGCGCGGGCAGGCGCTCGAGTGCCGCACCGTCCATTACGATAGTCCCGGGCTTCTTCCGCGCAGGTCCGTTGTTCGCGTTTGCTGCGATGCCAACTACGTCGCCGAAGACATCGCCATCCTCGGTAATGACCGGGCCCCACGCAAAACCGATCGTCAGACGGGACCCGCCCGGCCATGCCAGCGCTTGCGCCGCGAAGCCGCGATGCATATCGATCGCCGCCCTTGCAGCTTGGGGTCCATCGGGGAACAAGGCCAGCAATTCGTCACCGATTGTCTTTACGACTCGTCCGCTGTGCGCGTTGACTCCAGAACGGAGCGCGCCCAGCGCGTTGTTCACGAGCTGAAATGCGTTCGACTCCTCCAACTGCTCATAGACGGGATCGGCATTGAGATTGGCGAAGAGCACGGCACCGTCGCTTGTGCTGCGCATGGTTGACGAGCCCCGACCTCAGATCAAGCCGAGCTGGCGAAGCTCGGCCTTGCCGTAGGCGTAGAAGATGGGCGCGGCAACGAGGCCCTGCAGGCCGAAGGCGGCCTCGAACACGACCATCGCGCAGAGGATTTCCCAGGCCGAGGCCTTGATCTCGCCGCCGACGATG
>DASQGW010000128.1:0-19777 GCA_035632415.1 Burkholderiales bacterium
GGTCTGGCTGCGCGACTAGGGCTTGTCCAGCCAGTATTGGAAGCGTACCTGGAGGAAATTGACCCCGGGGTTGGGATTCTTTATGCCGGCGTTCGAGAGGTGCTGCAGACGCATCGAGACATCGTAGCGGTCGAAGCGGTAGCCGACGCCGAGATGGTCGCCGAACTGGAATTTCGTGCTGAACTCGATCTGGCTGCTGATGCGCGTCTCGCTCAGCACATGAAATCCGATGCCGACGTCGAAGTAGCCGCCGCGCTCGGCTCCGTAGCGGAAGGTCGGCGTGAGCCCCAGCTCCTGCACGGTTCCGATGTCGCTTTCCCAGGCGCCGATGATCGCGTCCCAGTAAAGGCGCATGTTGGTGTTCTCGAGCCATTTCGGCTTCTGCCGCCACTGTGCCCCGACGCGCCAGTCATCGACGCCTCGCGTGCCGTGTCCGATCTCGACCGAAAGACTGTCGACCGCCTGCGCCGTCAGCGGAAGCAAAAACGCGACGGCCGCCAAAATTTTCTTCATCTTTAGTGAATATCATAGCGGATGGCTCAATACGTCTACACGATGCGCCGGGTCGGCAAGATGGTGCCGCCCAAGCGCGCGATCCTCAAGAACATCTCGCTCAACTTCTTCCCCGGCGCGAAGATCGGCGTGCTCGGATTGAACGGTTCCGGCAAGTCCTCGCTCCTCAAGATCATGGCGGGCGTCGATGACAATTACGAAGGCGAAGTGATCCGCATGCCCGGCATCAAGGTCGGCTACCTCGAGCAGGAGCCGAAACTCCCGGCCGGCGCGACCGTGCGCCAGGCGGTGGAGGAGTCGCAGGGCGACGTCGCCGCCGCGAAGAAGCGGCTGGAGGAGATCTATGCTGCGTACGCCGAGCCCGATGCCGACTTCGACAAGCTTGCAGAAGAGCAGGCGAGGCTCGAGGCGATGCTCAATGCGGGTGGCGCCGACGAGCTGGAGGTTGCGGCCGACGCGCTGCGCCTGCCGCCTTGGGAGCAGAAGGTCGACGTTCTGTCCGGCGGAGAAAAGCGGCGCGTGGCGCTTTGCCGTCTCCTGCTAAGCAAGCCCGATCTGCTCCTGCTCGACGAGCCGACCAACCATCTGGACGCGGAAAGCGTCGAGTGGCTCGAGCAATTCCTGCAGCGTTTCCCGGGCACGGTGGTGGCGGTGACCCACGACCGCTATTTCCTCGACAACGCCGCCGGCTGGATCCTCGAGCTCGATCGCGGCTACGGCATCCCGTGGGAAGGCAACTACTCGAGCTGGCTCGAGCAGAAGGAGAAGCGCCTCGAGGTGGAGGCGAGCCAGGAGGCCGCGCGCATCAAGACGATGAAGGCCGAGCTCGAATGGGTGCGGCAGAACCCGAAGGGCCGGCAGGCGAAATCGAAGGCGCGCCTCGCCCGCTTCGAGGAGCTCTCCTCGCAGGAACACCAGGAGCGCAACGAGACGCAGGAGATCTTCATCCCGGTCGCCGAGCGCCTCGGCAACGAGGTGATCGAGTTCAAGAACGTCTCCAAGGGCTACGGCGATCGCCTGTTGATGGACAAGCTCGGCTTCAAGGTTCCGCCCGGCGCCATCGTCGGCATCATCGGGCCGAACGGCGCCGGCAAGTCGACGCTCTTCCGCATGATCACCAAGGCGGAAAAGCCCGACAGCGGCTCCATCACCATCGGCAAGACCGTGAAGCTTGCGCACGTCGAGCAATTCCGCGACGAGCTCTCCGCGGGGAAGAGCGTCTGGGAAGACGTCTCCGACGGCCAGGACATCATCACGGTGGGCAAGGTTCAGATGCCGTCCCGGTCCTACATCGCCCGCTTCAACTTCCGCGGCGCCGATCAGCAGAAGCCGGTCGGGCAGCTCTCCGGCGGCGAGCGCGGGCGGCTGCATCTCGCGAAGATGCTGCGCTCGGGCGCCAATGTGCTGCTGCTGGACGAGCCCTCCAACGACCTCGACGTCGAGACGCTCCGCGCGCTGGAAGAGGCGCTGCTCGAATTCGCCGGCAGCGTGCTCGTGATTTCCCACGACCGCTGGTTCCTCGACCGCATCGCCACGCACATCCTCGCGGCGGAAGACGACTCGCAATGGGTCTTCTTCCCCGGCAACTACCAGGAATACGAGGCCGACAAGAGGAAGCGCCTGGGCGAGGAGGCGGCGAAGCCGCACCGCATGCGCTTCAAGGCCCTCAAAGGCTAATTCCGGACAACGTCCGTAATTATTTAGTCCGCCTGGATCAGCGCCGGGCATAGCAGTTCGCTTCGCAGGCGCAGTAGAAGGACGGGATGCGCCCGGTCGTCCAGGTCCTGCGCGAGCGGCAGACGCTCGCGGCGCTCGTACGGCCGTGGGAAGAGCTCGCGGCGAACGCGCTCGAGCCGAACCCGTTCTACGAGCCCTGGATGCTCTTGCCGGCGCTGCGCGCCCGGGGCGGGCCCCTGGAATGTGTCTCCGTCTGGCAGGACGCGACCCTCATCGGTCTCTTCCCCTTAGAGCGGAAGGAAACCTTCAAGCGCCTGCCGGCCGCGACGCTGACTTCCTGGCGCCACAGCGCCTATCTGCTCTGCACGCCCCTCGTCCGTGCCGGCGCCGCCCATGCGGCGCTGCGCGCGCTCCTGCGATGGGCGGTGGACGAAGCGTCGGTCCTCGAGTTCCTGTACACGCCCGCAAGCGGCCCCTTCGACGATGCGTTGCGCGCTGTGGCTGGAACGATCGTGCGCACGGCGCGCTTCACGCGCCCGCTCCTCATCAAGGCGGCCAGCGCGCAGGCGTATATGGAGGAGGCGATGTCGGGGCAGCTGCGCCGGCGGCTGCGGCGCAACGAGCAGCGCCTTGCCGCGCTCGGCGCAAAGGCGATGGCGCTGCGGCCGGGCGGGGCCATCGGCGATGAAATCGAGCGCTTCCTCAGGCTCGAGGCGAGCGGATGGAAAGGACGCCAAGGCGGCGCGCTCGCCTCAAGCGCCGCCAACATGCGCTTCGGACGCGAGGTGCTGGGCGAGGCGCACAAGCGGGGGCGCTTGCACATCGTCGGCATGGATTGCGGCGGCGTACCGATCGCGCGGCGCCTGAGCCTGCTCGCCGGGGAAGGCTCCTACGCGTTCAAGACCGCATACGACGAAGACTACGCGGCCTATTCACCGGGCGTGCTCGCAGAAGCGCTCAGCCTGCGAGATTTCCACGAGCTGCCGCAGGTGCGCTGGATGGACTCCTATACCGATCCCGAGAACGCCACGGTGAACCGCATGTGGAAGGACCGGCGCGCCATCCAGAACATCGCCGTGGGCGTCGGGGCGTGGGGCAGCTTCTGGCTCTCGGTCTATGCCTCGCTCAGAGGTAAGGCGCAAACAGCCGCGCCAGTCCATCCCGCAGCTTGACGGGGAGCGCTCGCGCGTCGATGTGCTCGAGCGTGAGCGGCTGCGCGGACGAGATGCGCGCCTGGATCAGGCCGTCGAGGTGCGCGCCGAGCTCGACCGAGTAGCACTCGACGTTCAGCTCGAAGTTGAGCCGCAGGCTCCGGGCATCCCAGTTGGCCGAGCCGAGCAGCGTCCAGGCGCCGTCCACCACCATGAGCTTGGAATGGTCGAAGGAGCCGGGGCGGCTCCAGACGCGGCAGCCGTGGTCGAGCACCTGCCAGAGCTGGCCGTACATCGCCCAGCGCACGTGCGGCAGGTCGCTCTTCTCGGGGATCACGATGTCCACTTCGACGCCGCGCAGCGCCGCGGCATTCAGCTCGGCGACGAGCGTCTGGTCGGGGATGAAGTACGGCGTGAGGATCTTGATCGAGCGCTGCGCGGCGTTGAGGCCGCCGATGATTGCCCACCGCACTCGCTCGAAGGCCGCGTCCGGCCCCGCCTCGATGGCGCGCGCGAGCACCGCGCCTTCCTCGGCGAGCGGCGGAAACCACCTCGGGCCGCGCAGCGCTTCCCCGGTGGTGAACTGCCAGTCGTCGGCGAACACTTCCATGAGCTGCGCCACGACCGGGCCGCGCAGCCGGAAGTGCAGGTCGCGGAACGCCTGGTCCGGGGTCTGCGGCCGCCAGTAGCGGTCGTCGACGTTCATGCCGCCGGTGAAGCCGAGCGCGCCGTCGACCACGAGTATCTTGCGGTGATTGCGCAGGTTCATGGCGTGCAGCCGCGCCGGCACGAGCGGCGGGTTGAACACCGCGACGTTCACGCCTTCCTTCTTGAGCGGCTTGACGGCAGAAGAGCCGAAGCGGGCGTCCACGTCGTCGATCAGCACGCGCACTTCGACGCCGCGCTTCACTGCGGCGGCGAGCGCGCGCACGAACTGCGCGCCGATGCCGTCCCGGTCGAAGATGTAGGAGGCGAGGGCGATCGACGTGCGCGCGCCGTTGATCGCCTCGAGCATCGCCGGAAAGGCCGCCATGCCGTCGACCAGCGGGTCGATGGCGTTGCACGGGCAAAGGCGCCGCTCGACCACCTGTTCGACCAGGCGGGCGAGCGGGGTGAAATGGGTGCCCGGCTCGCTCGGCGGAAACTGCGGATCGGCGCGATGGCGCACCATGCCGCGGCGCATGCGCGCCGCGCGGCGCTCGACGCGGTTCACGCCGAGGAGGGCGTACAGCACCGGGCCGAGCGCAGGCAGGATCCAGATGACCAGCACCCAGATCGAGGCCGAGCGCGAGTCGCGCTTGTAGATGACGGCGTGCCCGGTGGCAGTGGTGGCCGCGATGGCCACCGCGAGCAGGAAGGCATAGTCGACCGCGTCTTTCATCGCCCGCGAGCATGCCTGAACTAAGGGCCGCCCGCAGGGGTCTGCCTTAGATGCACGCCGTGACCCTGATGCCCGGAAAAGCCGGTTCGCAGCGCCTGGACGACATCGCCGAGCCGGTGGCCGCGCAGGGCTCGATCCTCGTGCGGGCCCTGGCCGTCGGCGTCTGCGGCACCGACCGGGAGCTGATCGACGGGCTCTACGGCGAGGCGGCTCCGGGGCGCAGCCGCCTGGTCCTCGGCCACGAATCGCTCGGCCGCGTGATCAGCGCTCCTCCCCACAGCGGGTTCATGACCGGCGACATGGTCGTGGGGATCGTTCGACATCCCGACCCGGTGCCTTGCCCGAACTGCGCGCTCGGCGAATGGGACATGTGCCGCAACGGCCGCTACACCGAGCGCGGCATCAAGCAGTCGGACGGCTTCGCCGCCGAGCGCTGGCGCAGCGACCCCGGCTTCACCGTGAAGATAAGCCCCGTGCTCGGCCTCGCCGCAGTCCTGCTCGAGCCGGCGAGCGTGCTCGCGAAAGCGTGGGAGCACGTCGAGCGAATCGGCCGGCGCGCGCGGTGGGCGCCGCAGCGCGTGGTGATCACCGGCGCCGGCCCGGTCGGGCTGATGGCGGCCTTGATGGGCGTGCAGCGCGGACTGGAAGTGCATGTCATGGACCGCAACGAAAGCGGGCCGAAGCCGGCGCTCGTGCGCGAGCTCGGCGCGACGTTCCACCGCGAGTTCCCGGCGGTCGAGCCCGACATCGTGATCGAATGCACCGGCTCGCCGGCGCTGATCGTGCAGGCCGTCGGCGCGAGCGCGCCCGGCAGCATCGTCTGCCTGACCGGCCTCGGCGGCAGCCAGCACGCGGTTTCATTCGATGTGGCGAAGCTGAACCAGTCGATGGTGCTCGAGAACCGCGTCGTCTTCGGCAGCGTGAACGCGAACCTGCGCCATTACCACGCCGCCGCCGATGCGCTCGCCCACGCCAACCGCGCCTGGCTCGACAAAGTCATCACGCGGCGCGTGGGCCTCGGCGAGTGGGACGAGGCTTATGAAAAGCGCGAGGACGATGTCAAGACAGTGCTGCTCTTTGATGACTGAATTCCGTACCAAGTACGTAATTTTTGTAACGGCCGGCAGGCATTGCCGTTCCTGTCAGGAGAATTGCGTACTTGGTACGGAATTGAAGCTTTCTTGAAGATCGAAGACTACGCGCTGATCGGCGACTGCCACTCGGCGGCGCTTGTCGGGCGCGACGGCTCGATCGACTGGCTTTGCTGGCCGCGCTTTGATTCCGCCGCCTGCTTCGCGGCGCTCCTCGGCACGCGCGAGCACGGCCGCTGGCAGATCGCGCCCTCCGGCGAGTACCGGGCGAAGCGCGCCTACCGCGACGACACGCTGATCCTCGAGACGCAATTCGAGACCGCGGAAGGCAGGGCGACGCTGATCGACTTCATGCCGACGCGCGCCGAGCATTGCCAGCTCGCGCGGATCGTCGTCGGTGAGCGTGGCTGCGTGAAGATGGACATGGAGTTCATCCTGCGCTTCGACTACGGCGCCTCCGTGCCCTGGGTGACCCGGCTTGCCGAAGGCCACGGCATCCGCGCCATCGCCGGGCCGGATCTCGTCGCGCTGCGCTCGTCCGTGCCGCTGCGGGCGCGGGAGCTCACTCACCGGTCGGAGTTCCAGGTGGCCGAGGGCGAGCGCCTCGCCTTCACGCTCGTGCACGGCGCCTCGCACCTGCCCGCGCCGGAAGCGTTCGACGCCGAACGTGCGCTCAAGGCGGCGGAGCACGCCTGGCGGCGATGGTGCGAGCGTTGCACCGTGCAGGGCGAATGGGCGCCGTTCGTGCGCCGCTCGCTCGTCACGCTGAAGGCGCTGACCTATGCGCCGACCGGCGGGCTCGTCGCCGCGCCGACCACCTCGCTGCCGGAGCGGATCGGCGGCGTGCGCAACTGGGACTACCGGTTCTGCTGGCTGCGCGACGCGACGCTGACGCTGCTCGCGCTGATGAATGCCGGCTACCGCGACGAGGCGCTCGCCTGGCGCGACTGGCTGGTGCGCGCGATCGCGGGCAGCCCGGGCCAGATGCAGATCATGTACGGCATCGGCGGCGAGCGCCGGCTCACGGAGCTCGAGATCCCGTGGCTGCCGGGCTACGAGGATTCCAAGCCGGTGCGCATCGGCAACGCTGCCGCGTCGCAGCTCCAGCTCGATGTCTACGGCGAGATGATGGACGCGATGCACCAGGCGCGGAAGCATGGGGTGCCGAAGCACGCCGCCGCCTGGGACCTGCAGCGGGCGCTGCTCGAGCACCTCGAGACCTGCTGGCAGGATCCCGACGAAGGCCTGTGGGAAGTGCGCGGCCCGCGGCGGCATTTCACCTATTCCAAGGTCATGTGCTGGGTCGCGTTCGACCGCGCGGTGAAGGCGGGCGAGCAGTTCGCGCGCAAAGGCCCGATCGAGCGCTGGCGCGAGCTGCGCGACCGGATCCACGCCGAGATCTGCGAGAAGGCCTGGAACGCGAAGCTCGGCAGCTTCGTGCAGAGCTACGGCTCGGAGGAGCTCGACGCGAGCCTGCTCCTCCTGCCGACGACCGGCTTCCTGCCCGCGACCGATCCGCGCATGCGCTCGACCATCGAGGCGATCCAGAGCGAGCTCGTGCATGCCGGCTTCGTGCTGCGCTACAGGACCCAGGCGGCGATCGACGGCCTGCCGCCGGGCGAGGGCGTCTTCCTCGCCTGCAGCTTCTGGCTCGCCGACTGCCTGATCCTGCTCGGGCGCCATGACGAGGCGCGCGCTCTCTTCGAGCGCCTTTGCCGCCTGACGAACGACGTCGGCCTCCTCGCCGAAGAGTACGACCCGGCGGCCCAACGCCAGCTCGGCAACTTCCCGCAGGCCTTCTCGCACGTCGCGCTCGTCAACACCGCGATGAACCTGTCGCGCGGCGCGAAGCCCGTCGAGCAGCGCGCCGAAAAGAAAGTCGCCTGATTCAGGGCGACGTCCGGAATTACGTCCGCTCGTCGATCACCAGGTCGACCGCGCGCAGGATCGCCTCGACCGGCGGCACTTCGATGCCCTGCAGCCAGGTGTCGAGCGTGGTGGGCGCCACCGCCAGGTATTTCGCCAGCCGGTCGGCTCCGCCTACGCGCGCCGCCGCCCTGGCGAGTACCCGCTGTGCCAATGCGCGTGTCTCCATGTCCCCTGGTCCATAGACACTTTCTTCAAGCGCGAAATAAGGACAGGCACCGGCGGTTTCAAGGCCCCTAGTGCGGAACGAACCCCGCGATCAGCTCGTTGATGCCCTTCGGGTCCTCGATATGCGGCACATGGCCGATCCCCGGGAGCGTGCGGTACTCGGCGCGCGGGAAGGCGGCGGCGATCTGCTTGCAGCCCGCTTCCGGCGTGATGACGTCCTCGCTCCCGCACGCGACCAGCACCTTCTTCTGGAATCGTCCCGCGTCCGTGGCAAGGGAGCCCTGGGCGAGGCAATGCAGTGCCTGCCGCATGCCTTGCGGGCGGATGCGGCGCTGGTTCCATTTCGCGAGCTCGAGGGCGAAGGGTGGCGAATTCTTCGCGACCACGGTCGGCGAGCGCTTCTCGGCGAGGCCGTCCGGCCCCAGCCGCTCGAGCTCCTCCAGACGGCCGCGCAGCCTCTCTTCGCGATCGCCCAGCAGCGCGTAGCCGCCCGCAGGCCCGAGCAGGATCATGCTGCGCACGCGATCGCCGTGCGCGGCGGCGTAGGCGCCGGCCATCAGGCAGCCGAGCGAGTTGCCGACGAGCACCACGTCCTTCAGCAGCAGCCGGTCGAGGAATTCGTGCAGCGCCTGCGCGTAGTCGGCGGGCCTGGGCTTCCCGGCCGCAAGAAATTCCGATTCCCCGTAGCCGGGCGCATCCCACGCAATCAATCGATAGCCGGCGAGCGTCTCCAGCTGGGCGAGCCAGCCTGCCGAGCCGGAGCCGATGCCGTGCAGGAGCACGAGCGCCTGGCCGGCGCCCGCCTCGCGGTACGAAATGGTCTTCGACTTCCGCCGGGGGAACTTCTCGATGCGCTCGTCGAGGCTCATGTGACGGTATTCTGCGGCACATGACGCGCAGTGCGGAAATCGTCGGCGGCGGTTTCGCAGGACTCGCGGCGGCGTGCGCGCTGGCGAGCCGCGGCTGGCGCGTGCGGGTGCACGAGCGGGCGGACCGCCTGCGCACGGCAGGCGCCGGCATCAATGTCTACGAGAACGGACTGCGCGTGCTGCAAGCGCTCGGCGCGCTCGACGACACGATCCGCGACGGCGCACGCGCCAGGCTGCGCGAAACGCGCGATCACGACGATCGCCTCCTCTCCGTGCATCACTGGAACGTGCGGGTCTACGGCGTGCTGCGCCAGCGCATGATCGACGCGCTCGCCGCTGCCGCGCGACGTGCCGGCGCCGAGATCGTCACCAGCTCGGAAGGCATTGCCGCCACCGCCGCCGGCGAGCTCCAGTTGGCCAATGGTGAACGGCTACGGGCGGATCTGATCGTAGCGGCCGACGGCGTCAATTCGCGGATCCGGGATGGTCTGCATCTGGTGAGCCACCGGCGCTACCTGCGCGACGGCTGCATCCGCGTGCTGATTCCGACGCGCAGCGCGGAGGAGGGGCTCGACCACCGCACGATCGAATACTGGTCCGGACACCGGCGCCTCCTCTACAACCCTTGCAGCCCCACGCATCTCTATCTCGCGCTGTCGATGCCGCACGAGGATGTGCCGGGCCGGACATTGCCGCTCGGCAAGGCGCTGTGGACGCAATCGTTCCCGCGTCTGCGCGAGCTCATCGAGCGCATCGGCGACGATGGACGCTACGACCGCTTCGAGTACATCACGCTCAAGCGCTGGTCGGCGGGACGCGTCGCGGTGATCGGCGACGCGGCGCATGCGCTCCCGCCGAACATCGGCCAGGGCGCGGGCTGCGCGATGATGAACGCCCTCTCGCTCGCCGTGTTCCTCGACCGCGGCGCCGATGTACTCAGGCAGCTCGAAGCCTGGGAAAACGCCGAGCGCCCGCTCACCGACCACAGCCAGCGCATTTCACGCCTCTACGGCATGCCGACCTTCTGGCCCGCCCCGGCGCGCCGGGCGTTCTATTGGCTTGCCGGGAAATCCACCTGGCTCACCGAGCAGCGCACGCGGACCGCGCGCCACATCCCTACCGGGACTTAATTCCGGACAACGTCCTTAATTATTCCTTGGTGCCGAGCCAGCCGTTCTCGGAGATGTCGAAGATGACGCCGTCGGGGTCCTTGTACTTGACCTCGAAGTTCGCCTCTTCCTTCGACTTGCCGAGCGTGAAGAAGAACTTGCCGCCGGCCGCCTCGATGCGCTTCTTCGCTTCCTCGATGTCGTCGACCTGGAAGCCGAAGTGATGCGCGCCGACGAAGTTGGCCGCATCCTTCAGCCCAGAGCCCGACTCTCCCTTGTACTTCAGAAGCGCGAGGTTGATGACGCCGTCGGAGAGATAGATTCCCGAGCCCATCTCGAGGTGCTCCTCGCCGACGCGCTTGAGCTCGAACACCTTCTCGTAGAACGCCGCCGCCTTCTCGAGGTCCTTCACGACGACGGCGATGTGGCGAAGCCTGGCCATCAGTCGAGTATACGGCAGTGCATGAGATCCTCGTCGTCTTCGACCGGAATGCGCGCGCGCATTGCTGCGCTAGTAGCCCCGCGCGAGATCGGCCACCACCTGCTCGCGGCTGCGCTCGTAGACGATCTCGCGGCCCATCGCGTTGCCCGCATAGGCGCGCCCATTGCGCGTCGGGCTGAGCTGGCAGCGCACGTTGTGGACGCCTTCGCCGAGCACCACCTCGATGCTTTCGGCGCGCTTGTGCAGAACGACCACCTCGATGGTCTGGCCGGTGCTCGTGATGCGAACGGTGATTTTCTCGATGTTCATGACTTGCGCATCGAGTATACCTGCAGGCGCTCGCGCACGAGGTCGATGTGCGAGCGAAGCGCGTACAGCTCGTCGGCATAGGCGAGCGGCACGCTGACCGCAGCGACGCGCTGCTCGAGCTTGTCGAGCGACTTCGCCAGCTCTTCGCGCGGCCGCTCGTTCGCCTCGAGCTCGGCCTCGATCAGGCGCAGGTTGCGGTACCAGCGGAAGATCTTCGAGCGCACGCGGAGCCGATAGAGCGGCGGCACCATGCGCGAGACCGGCAGCAGCACCACCACGATCGAGAAGAGCGCCACCCACATGCGGTCGATGACATTCGCGAGCCAGAACGGCAGGTAGCGTTGCAGCAGCGGCGGGCCGTTGCGGTAGTAGCGCTCGGCATCCTTGGCGAGCGGGAACTCGTTGGCGGCGGCGGTCGGGAACTCGCCGGCGCGCGCGATCCAGCCGGAGCCGCTGTGGATGCGCGAGGCGGCCTGCATGAAGAGCTGGGCGAGCGCCGGGTGGATGCCCTGGCGCGCGACGAGCGAAGTGGTGGTGGCGATGAGCTGCACGTCATGCGACGGGATGTCGAGCGAAAGATGCGCCACCCCGCGCGGCAGGACGACCGGCCGGATGTAGCGATAGCGCCGCGCATAAGCCTCGGCGTGCACGGTCTCGAAGAGCTTGATGCCCGGCGTGTTGAGCAGCATCTGCACGAACGGCGCCTCGGGCGCGGCAATCAGCACCACGGCGTCGAGCTTGCCTCCGAGCAGCGCGACCACCGCTTCCTGGTCTGAAAGGAGCGAGCGCGTCAGCTCCTCGCGGTCGATCTGGTTCGCGGCCATGAGGCGCATGAAGAGGCCCGGCGTGCCGCTGCCGCGCGCGCCGATGTTCACGCGCTTGCCGCGGAGCTGGGTCAGCATCGCGAAGTCCTTGATGGCATCGGCCCGATAGAAGACCCACACCGGCTCGAAGAAGAGGCTGCCCAGCGATTCGACCGGCTCCATCTCCTCTTCGGCTCGCGTGCGGATCGTCTCGCTCGCGCCGCCCTGCACGAAGGCGAGGTCGAGCTTCTGTCTTCCGTCGCGCAGCAGGAGCAGGTTCTCGCGCGAGCCGGCCGTCTGCCGCAGCTCGACCGTGATGCCGTGGCGCTTGAGCTCTGCGGCGTAGAGCTTGCCGAACTCCGCATACGCGCTGTTCTCCGGCCCCGTGCCGAGCACCACGTGGCGTGGAGGCTGCGGATCGAGCCAGAAATAGGCGGCCGCGAGGAGCGCGATCCCGATGATGAGGAACGGCCCCCACGTGATCGCCAGATCGCGTACGGAGATCAGCGTCTCGCGGACGACGCGCGGCACTTAGGCGGCGACTTTGCTGGTGATGGGCGCTTTGGGCAGGCGCGCTTCTCCGGGCTCGAGCACGAAGGTAAAGGCGAGCTCGTAGCCTTCACCTGTGCCCGCGAAGTTGCCGATCAGCGCGCGTGTCACGCCGAACTGGGAATCGGTCTCGAGGTGCGGATCCTCGGGATCGTAGACCTGCGAGGCGATCGTCTTGTAGCCCGGCTTGTGGATCAGGAAGTGCAGGTGCGCCGGCCGCATGTTGTGGCGCCTCTGCGCTCGCAGCAGGGCGCCGGTGGGGCCGTCGGTCGGCACCGGATAGCCCGCCGGCTTCACGCTGCGGAAGCTGAAGGAGCCGTCGGCCAGCGTCGTGAAGATGCCGCGCAGGTTCATCTCGGCTTGCGACGGATCCTGGTTTTCGTAGAGGCCGGCGGGGGACGACTGCCAGACATGCACGTCGGCGCCTGCGATCGGTTTGCCATCGGCATCGGTAACCCGACCGCGGAAAAGCAATGCAGCCCCCGGCGTCGGCGAGCGCACGATGGATGCGCCGTCGGCGCAGCGCGGCGCCTCCGCGCGATAGAAGGGCCCGAGATTGTTCGCCTGCGTCGGCCGCATGCCGTGGGCGCCGTTGTTCATGAGGCAGACGAGGTTCGACACGCCGAGCGCTCCCGCCAGCAGCATCGCCTCGTTATGGCTCGGCGTCGTCTGCTTGCCGATCGCGTTGATGTGCCCGATCGCTTCCTGGAACTCCCGCTCGGTCAGCTTCGCCTCGCGCACGAATGCGTGCAGATGCTTCACGAGGAGCGAAAGCAGCTCGCGTGTGCGCGCATTGGGCGTGCGGTGCATCTCGCCGAGCACCGCGGCGGTGACGTCGTCCTGCGACTCGATGATCATGACGGATCCGAATTCGGGGCCAGGGTCGTCATTATGGACGCTCTGACCTTGGCCCGAATTGGGCTCAGCGCTTCTGGTGTCCGCCGCCGCGGTTTGCAGTATTGCGGATATGCCCGACGCTGCCGCCGGCCGCCTGGTAGCCGCGATTGAAGTGCGGCTCGTTGAAGCGGACTTGCGGAGCAGGCATGGGCGTGGGGCGGTGCGCGACGCGTGCAGGCGGGGTCCATGCGGGTGGCGTGCGACTGACTGGCGCGCGCTGCCAGTTCCCTTGGATGATCGGCTGGCGCTGCGACTCCGGCACGCGGTGATAAGGCGTGACTTGCACCGGTCGCGATGCCGGGAAGTGGTGCACCGGTTGCACGATGCGGACCGGCGCTACGACGCGCGTCACGACGACCGGGTGCCAGACCCACGGCCGCCAGTACACCGGACGGAACGCCGGCCACCACCACGCGCCGTAGACGATGTACGGGTTGTAGTAGGGCACGTACATCACGCCCTGATAAACCGGCTGCACGACGATGTCTTCGCCCTGCTGGTAGACGTACTGCTGGGTATTCGATTGCAGGTTGCCGGTCGCCTGCGCGCGGCTCCGAAGCTCCTGGATCTCGGCGTTCACCGCGTCCGGCGAGCCGCTATAGGCTTCGCCGAGGTCCGCGAGCCACTGCGGGCTCTCGGCCATGCGCGAGAGGACTTCCGGATATGCGACCAGCGCCTTGACGCTCGGATGCCACATTGCCCCTTCGACCGCGCCGAGCGCGGCGTCGCCTTGGAGTTGCGGATTGGCGCGCGACCACGCCGCGGCGGCCGCCACGTCCTGCGGGAAGACCGAGGCGTTCAGGATGTGGGTGACGAGCGGATCCGGGTAAAGCGCGATCGGCGCGAGCACCGCGTCGAGCTCGCCCTGGCTGAAGGTGCGCTGGGCATGCGCCGCCAGCGCTCCGAGCGAGAGGGCGATGGCGGCGAGGATCTGGAGCACTCTTTTCACGCGTCCAATCTAGACCCGGGGGGGCGCCGCTACTGCATCAATGTGTAACCAGATGTTGGGCACGAATACTGCAAGTGCCCGGCGCGCATGCGATTTCTCGCTCTCTTCACATTTGCGCTTGTGGCAAGCGGCGCTCACGCCGACAGCGCGACCGACCGCTACTTCCGTTCGCTCGACCTGGACGGCGACGGCTACGTGTCGATCGCGGAGGCGGCGGGAGATCCCGTGGTGGTCAACCGCTTCGACCGCGCCGACAGGAACCACGACGGCAAGCTCTCGCCGAAGGAATTCGCCAGGCTGAAGAACATCAAGCTGCGCGTCGCGCACAGGAAGCAGAGAAAGCCGTCCGCCGCCGTTGGCGGCACTGCGCCTAGGCGCTAAGTCGCACCCGGTGCCAGCCGCCGCGGCGCTTGACGAGCGCGCCGTCGTGCGCGCGGAGCAGCAGGACGATTTGTGCCGGCTGCAGGCTGCCGCTGCGATAGGTTGCGAGCGCCTTCATGCGATGCGGCGGCATATCGACGTCGAGGACGAGCGCTTCCCCGGCGACGCGAAGGCCGTTGTAACCCTGGGCGACGGCCCGCCTTTCCTCGCGCGGCAAGGCGCAATCGCCTTCTTCGAGCACTTCGGCGAGCAAGCCGATCTCGTCGCGCGCCTTGTCGGTGGTGGCCGGGCCGGCGAGCCACAGGCAGCGCTCGTTCCGTGCGAGGCCCTGTCGAAAGAACGGACCGAGCAGCCCGAGCAGCTCGTCCTCGTGCCGGTAGAAGTGGCAGAGCCGCTCGCCCCATTCGACGTGCAGTCCCGCAGCCTCGAGGCTCGCCGCGTCGAGCACGCCCTTGCTCACGAGATAGACGATCACCTCGGCCACGCAATCGGCGTCGAAATCCTCGTAGGGCCGGCCGTCGAGCCTTGCCGGCAGCATCGCGATCAGATCGCCGAGGCAATGGCGTTCGCGCGCGATGCCGAGCGCCTCGAGCTGGCGGCGCAATCCTTCGCTAGGGAAACTCGCGGGGTTCAAGGTTTTCTTGGGACGAAAGCGGCGAAGCATCTTAGGAAGCGCGCCGTCCGGCGTAAATCGGGAATTTCCCCACAGCTACGTCGGGGTCACTCGGCAAGGCGTATGGATCCCAGCGCAGGCTCTCCGTCGCGACGATCGCCTTCACCGGCAGGTGATCCGAGGCGCGTGCGGCGAGCGCCGAGCGATGCGCCTTCAGCGCGAGCAGCGCCGGCCGCGGCCGCACCCACACCCGATCGAGCGCAAGCAGCGGCAGGCGCGACGGAAACGAGCGCTCGACGACCGAGTGGCCGAGGAGCCGGTTGAACCAGCGCAGCGGCCGGCTGAGGGGAAACCACTCGTTGATGTCGCCGAGCACCACCAGGCGCTCCTCGGTTTCGCGCATGTGCTCGATCAGCTTGCGCACCTGCCAGCGGCGCTCGGGCGCGAAGAGCCCGAGGTGCGTGACGATCACGCGCAGCTTCTCCCCGCAGACCTCGAGATCCACGTCGAGCGCATTGCGCGGCTCCCGGCGGCCATAGCCGAGCTCCAGGCGCCGCACGTCGAGCACTTTCCGGCGAGTCAGCAGGGCATTGCCATAGGGCCCATCGTGGCGCACGAGCGTCAGTCCGGGCACGCAGGTCATGTCCAGGTGCCGCGCGACGTAATCGAGCCGGTAGTCGACCTCCTGCAGCCCGACGGTGTCGCAGGCGAGCTCGCGGATCACGGCCACGATGCGCGCGGCGTCCTTGCGGCCGTCGGTGCCGACGCAGCCGTGGACGTTATAGGAAGCGATGCGGAGGCAGCTCTCCGGCAGCTGGTCGGAGAGCGCCTGCCAGTTAGCGAGGCTCGCCGAGTGCCGGCTCATGGGAGTGAACGCGGCGGCTCATGCTTGTGAACCAGCGCTTCACCGCCACGATGCCACCGGCAAGGAGCGAGACGGCGATGCCCACCAGCCACCAGTTCACGTCGCCCGTGCCGGTGAGCGCGGTCTCGATGGCGTCGCCGAAGATCGTCGTGGCGAGCGTCCCGGGCAGGAGTCCGATCGCGGTGCCGAGCACCACGTGCCGCAGCCGCATGTGGATGGCGCCGGCGACGATGCTCTCGACGGCGAACGGCGCGATCGGCACCAGGCGCAAGAGGGTCATCGCGAGCAGGCCGTAGCGCTTCAGGACCTCGATCATGCGGTCGAGCTTCGGCCCGGCAAGCCGGCGCACCGTGTCGCGCCGCATCCGGCGGCCGATCGCGTAGGTCACCATGGCCGACGCGACGATGCCCACCAGCGCATAGGTGAAGCCGAGCCAGGGGCCAAAGGCGATCACCGAGGCGAGCGTGACGAGCGGCCGCGGGAACATGACGAGGCAAGCGGGCGTATAGGCGGCCATCAGCACGAGCGGCGCCCACCAGTGGGCGCTGAAGTCCTGCGCCCAGTCGAGCACCGTCTCGGCGCTCATCGCGTGGGCGAGCGGCGTCCAGCGCCACACCGCGGTCAGGCCGAGCACGACCAGGGTCAGGAGCACGAGCTTCGCCCAGGCCGGCTTCTCGGCCGCGGCCGGCTCATCGTGGCGGCGATCGAGGAGCAGCGCCTCGAGCGCGATCGGCTCGTCGGGGTCGGCGACGGCTGCGACGCTCACCACGGCGTCGGACCATTCCGGCAGGGCATCGAGCTCTCGCATCGAGCGCGCCTCGTGCGCGAGCGTCTTGATCGCGCCGTGCAGGCTCCCGGTGCGCTCGAGCTCGACGCGCACCTTCTCGATCGGCACGCCGAGGTGCTCGGCGAGCAGGCGATCGCGGAAACGCCGGATGGCGTTCGCGACCTGCGGCCGGCCGCGCGCCTCGAGCGCGATGTCGGCCTCGGTGTCGAGGCCGAGCGAGCGGTTGCAGAGGTTGGAGCTGCCGATGCGCAAGACGCGGTCGTCGACGATCATCAGCTTCGAATGCACGTCGAGGCAGCAGCCATCCGCGAGTCCGGGCACGTGCGGGTAGTAGACGTGGAAGCGCCCGTGCTTGTCGCTCTTGCGCAGGCGGTCGATGAGCCGCGTGCGCAGCACGTGCATGGTGTGCTCCTCGAGCCAGCCGTGCGAGAGCAGGCGCAGCACCACCACGATCTCCGGCCCGTCGGGCTCGAGGAGGCGCTTCTCGAGCGCGGCGGCGATGCGCGGCGCGGTGAAATACTGGTTCTCGATGTAGAGCGTCTTTCTCGCCGAGGCGATCATGTCGAGGTAGAGCTTTTCCACCTCGCGCACCGCAGGCTGCTCGCCGCGCGCCGGCGCGGTGCGCGCGATGCCGACCTCGATGCCGGTCACGTCGGGGGCGATGTGCGGCGGCCATGGATCGTTGTCGGCGACGCCGCGGAAGGTGACCGGCTTGAGATGCTGCCCGGTGGCCGCGAGCCAGCGCTCGCGCGTAAGCGCCGCGAGGCTCCTCGCCGCCTCTGCGTCGAGCGCCACCATCAGGTCGTGGAACGGCGGATAGGATTTGCCGTAGGCGACGCGGCGCGGATCATCCGGTGCGTGCTCCGACGAATCCCAGCGGCGCACCGTGAGGTCGATGCCGCCGATGAAGGCCACCGTGTCGTCGATCACGACGATCTTCTGGTGATGCGAGCCCGCGACCGGGTGCGTGTCGTCGTAGCGCAGGTGCACGCGCCGGGCGGGGGTCCAGCCGAAGCCGTAGAGCGGCGGGAACTCCCGGTCGGCGCCGAATACCATGGGGTAGTCCCAGTTGAGGATGTGGATGTGCAGCGAATGGCGACGCTGCACCAGCCAGTTCAAGAACTCGCCGAGCAGCGCCGGCGGGCCATCGGGTACCTCGGGCTCGTAGTGCAGCCGCGTCTGGCTGTTGAAGTCCCAGCCGAGGATCGTGATCGAGCGCTTGGCGCGCAACGCCGCCTCGTAGAACGCCTTGAAATAGTCCGCGGCGTCGACCAGGAACGCGGCGCGCTCGGCGCGCGCCACGGTCCAGCAGTTGTATCCCGGGCGCAGCAGCGACGGCGTCGCCTCCACCGCCTGCAGCTTCGGCGCCGTGGCGCCGCGCCGGCGCATGCCCCGGTCGAGATAAAGCACGCTGCCCATCTATCTCGTCCGGATGCTCGCAGTGCTCGGTGGCGTGGCGACCGGGGCGGGGGTCTGCGGTGTCATCACGGTCGGCGTGGCGATGCCGCGGGCGATCAGCGACTGGCGCACGTTCTCCAGCGTTTGCGCGATCTGCGCCGCCGTCATCGTCCCGGAGGGCGTGAACGTCACGAGCTGATTGCCGGTGACCAGATTCACCGGCGTGCCGCTCGCGAGGCGCTGCACTTCGACGGCGCTCGTCGCAAAGGCGCCCGTGCTAAGCGCGAGCGAGAAAAGAAAAGCGACGGTTCTCATGGGTTACCTCCGAAGGACGCCGGGCAGCGGGTAGACGCCGTTGACCGTGGTGATCGAGCCGCCGACGAGCGCGGTGCGGATCTGGTCTTCCGACGGATTGATGATGCCGATCGCGGCGAGCTGCCGGATCGCCTCTTCGCGCGCGGGCGCCGGCAGCGCGGGCGCCGAGCCGCCGGCCGCCGAAGCGCCGTAGCCGGGCCCGGCGCCGTTTACCGGAGTGCCCGCGGCGACCTGCTGGCTCGCGATGCTTGCCGCAATCCCTGCGGTGTTGAGCAGGCCCGGCACCGTCACGTTGCCGGCCGGCACGACGAGCGGCCCGCCGGCGAGCATGCGCGCGATCTCTTCGGCGCTCGCCTGCTGCACGCCGAGCCTCGCGAGCTCCTGCCTCGCGCGATCGACGTAGGCCGTGGCTTCCGCCTGCGACATGCGCGTCGGCGCGCTGAAGCTCGTCACCTGCACCATGCCGTTGGTGAGCGGCGTGAGCAGCGTTACCGGCGTGCCGGTTTCAAGCCCGGCAAGCAGATTTTGCAAATTGGAATCGCGCGGCTGCGCGTGTGCGAGATGCACTCCGAGCGCAACGAATGCCGCAGCGAGCACGCGGGGCAGCATGCACCCCGGCTTGCAACTTACATGCCTTCCTAATTAAAGCTTGAGAAGCTTCCTGGCGTTGCCGCTGAGGATCTTCGCCCGGTCCTCGGGGCCGAGCGGCACGTGATCCATCCAGCGCACGCCGGGCGGATTGGGCACGAAGGGATAGTCGACGGAGAAGAGGATGCGGTCGACGCCCATCTCGAGCACGCAGCAGATGAGCGAGGGCGTCGAGAAGTTGCCGCTCGTCGTGATCCAGAAATGCTCGCGGAAGGTGTCGCGGAAGGTGCTTTTGCGGTCTCGCGACAGCGCCATGTCAATGCGCCACAGGGAGAAAGGCAGCGACTCGCCGAGGTGGCCGAGGATGATCCTGACTCCCGGGTACTTGTCGAACACGCCCGAGAGGACGAGCCGGATGCCTTGCGTTGCGGTCTCGACCGTGAATCCCCAAGCCGCGGTCAATAGGGCGGGGAAGTCCTTCAGGTAGTCGCGGTAGTACGCCTCGACGACTGCCGGATGCGGCACGGCCGGATGGATGTAGAGCGGCACGTCGAGCGCCCGAGCGCGCTCGAAGATCGGCCAGAACTGCTTTTCATCAAACCATCTTCCATTGGTGAGTCCATGCACCATCGCGCCCTTGAAGCCGAGCTTCGTCACCGCGCGCTCGAGCTCGTCGGCCGCCGCCTTCGGATTTGCCGTCGGCAGCGCTGCGAACGCCTCGAGCCGTCCGCCCGAGGCGCGCACGAGGCCGTGGAGGCGGTCGTTCGCTTTGGCGGCCACCGGCACCGCGGTCTCGGCATCGATGCGCTGCGTCGCGGGCGCGCTGTGCGAGAGGATCTGGACGTCGATCCCGGCCTCGTCCATCTCGCGCACGCGTAATGCGCCCACGTCCTCCAGCCGCTCGCGCAACGGCCCCGGGCGCGACTCGGGCCCGCCTTCCTTCCAATGCTTCGCCACCTCCGGGTCGAGGTAGTGCTCTTCGAGGGCGATGACCTG
>DASQGW010000129.1:0-5979 GCA_035632415.1 Burkholderiales bacterium
ATCAGCGATGCCGGTGCCATCGAGAAGATGGTCGACGAAGTGCTCGCCGCAAACGCGAAGCAAGTGGAGGACTACCGCGCCGGCAAGGAGAAGGCGTTCAACTCGCTCGTCGGGCAGGTGATGAAGGCGAGCAAGGGGAAGGCCAATCCGGCGCAGGTGAACGAGCTCCTGCGCCGCAAGCTCGCGCGCTGAACTTACTTGCCGAGGGCGGTGCCCCGGGTCAGCTCGATATAGCGCTTCTTGTCGTCGTCGTACTTCGCGTTGATGGCGCTGACCTCTTTCTTCTTCGCCGCGAGCAGCTCTTCCTGCGCCTTCAGGTCGATCTCCGAGTTCTTGAGATCGGCCGTCAGCCGTGCAGGTACCTCGCCCTTCTTGCTCCCCGGTTCCTTGTACATGGCGATGTCGCGCTGGTAACCGGCGTGCTTCTTCTTCAGCGCGTCGATCTTGCTCTCGACCTCGCGCACCGCGCCTTCGTTGTCGGCGAGCGCCCGTCTGCGCGCATCCTCGATGTCGCGCTCGCTCGTGTAGGTGGCGAGGAGCGCCCGGCCCCGGCGCAGCTCTTCGCGCGAGGTGGCTTCCTCTTCCTTGGCCTTGGCGAGAGCGGCCGCCTTTTCCTCCCGGGCCTTCTCGTCTCCCACGGGATCGATGCGCTTGACGACGAGGCCTTGATTATTCAGCTGCTCGATCGGGCGTCCGTAGCACTGCGCCGGGATGGTCGAGCCGTAGTACTTCTTGCCGTCCTTGCTGGTGCAGCGATAGGTGTAGCTGGTCGGCTGCTGCGCTTGCGCGGCGAATGGCGCCGCGAGCAGCGCTGCTGCCACGATCAAAGAGAACTTGGTCATCGCCTCCCTCCCAAACAACGAGCGACGCATCATTGTAACTAACCTGCGGGCGGCTGCCGCCCGCTGCTAAAATCCGGCCGCCCATGCATTTCGCCGACAAGGCGCTCATCGCCGAGATCACGGCCCGCATGCTGCTCGAGGTCAAGGCGGTGCTGTTCTTCGAGGACAAGCCCTTCATCTTTACCTCCGGCTGGGCGAGCCCTGTCTACATCGACTGCCGCAAGCTTATCTTCTATCCACGCATACGGAGCCAGTTGGTTGACTTCGCCGCGACGACGCTCGCGCGCGACGTGGGCTTCGAGCAGTTCGACGTGGTCGCCGGCGGCGAGACGGCGGGCATCCCCTACGCCGCCTGGATCGCCGATCGCCTCGCGCTGCCGATGCAATACGTGCGCAAGAAGCCCAAGGGCTTCGGGCGCAATGCCCAGATCGAGGGCGATATCCGCGAGGGCGCGCGCACGCTCCTGGTGGAGGACCTCACGACCGACGGGCGCTCGAAGATCAATTTCTGCAAGGCGCTGCGCGAGGCAGGGGCGGTGGTCGAGCACGTCTTCGTCAACTTCTACTACGACATCTTCCCCGAGTCGAAGAAGACGCTGGCCGATCTCGGCGTGCGCCTGCACAGCCTCGCCACCTGGTGGGATGTGCTGGCCGTCGTCAAGAAGGATGCCTACCTTAAGTCGGGGCAGATCGCGGAGGTCGAGAAGTTCCTGCACGAGCCGGCGAAGTGGTCGGCCGCGCACGGCGGCGTTTCTTCTTTTCCGTCCGGTTGAGAGTAATCACCCTCAACGTCAACGGCGTTCGCTCGGCGGCAACCAAGGGAGTCTTCCGCTGGCTCGCCGCGCAGCAGCCCGACATCGTGTGCCTCCAGGAAATGAAGTGCCAGGAGGCGGATCTCGACGCGAGGCTCCACGGCATGAAGCTCTATCAGAGCTGCCATGCGTTCGCCAAGAAGAAGGGCTACAGCGGCGTCGCGATCTACAGCCGCAAGACACCCGACGAGGTGGTGCGGGGCTTCAGGAACCGGGAGTTCGACGCCGAAGGCCGCTATGTCGAGGCGCGCTTCGGCAACCTGTGGATCGTCTCGGTCTACATGCCGTCGGGCTCGGCCGGGCCGCACCGCCAAGCCTCCAAGCTGCGCTTCCTCAAGCACTTCGCAAGGCACCTTAAGCTCCTGCGCGATCGCAATCAGGAGATCATCCTCTGCGGCGACTGGAACATCGCCCACAAGGAGATCGACCTCACGAACTGGCGCTCGAACCAGAAGAATCCCGGGTTTACGCCGGAGGAGCGCTCCTGGCTGACCCATGTCTTCGACGAGATTGGCTTCGTCGACGTATTCCGGCGCCTGAACGCCAACCCGGGCCACTACACGTGGTGGTCGAATCGCGGCCAGGCCTGGGCGAAGAACGTGGGCTGGCGGATCGACTACCAGGTCGCCACGCCCGGCATTGCGGCCACTGCGTTGCGCGAGTCGATCTACAAGCGCCGGCGCTTCTCCGACCACGCGCCGGTCACGATCGACTATGACTACGCGCTCTGACGCCCTGCCGGAAGGCATCCGTCCGTACTTCGAGCCGGCGGCTCTGGCGGCGCTCTTTCTCGGCATCTCGTCCGGCTTCACCTTCTCGATGATCGGTGCGACGCTCACCACGCGCCTCGCGCAGCACGGCATCACGAAGACTGCGGTGACCGCGTTCGCGCTCACCTTCCTTGCGTATAACTTCAAGTTCCTCTGGGCCCCGGTCGTCGACAACGTGCGGCTGCCCGTCATCGGCCGCTTCGGCCAGCGCCGCAGCTGGCTTTGGCTGGTCGGCGTGCTCGTCATGGGGGCGGTGGCCTTCCTCGGCGTCGCCGATCCGGGCGCCGCGCTTTATCAGGTTGCCGTGGCCGCGATCATTGTCGGCATCGCCGGCGCGACCTTCGACATCATCATCGATGCGTACCGCATAGAGCTGCTCGAGCCGCGGCAGCTCGGCGTCGGCTCCGGCATGTCGCAATACGGCTGGCGCATCGGCTCGGCTGCTTCAGGCGGGCTCGCGCTGGTTCTCGCGGCCAAGGTCGGCTGGGAGGCGGCCTACATCACGTGTGCCGCGTTCGCGCTGCCCGCGATGCTCGTCGGGCTCTTGATGGGAGAGCCGCAACGCCATCGCGAGCCGAGCAAGCCGCACGGTGTCGGCGAAGCGATCGTCGCCTATTTCAGCCCGCTCACCGAGTTCCTGCGCCGCGAGGGCGCAGTGGTCGTGCTGCTTTTCGTGCTCATCCACAAGATCGGCGACACGCTGGCCAATCTCACCTTGCGCCTTCTCTTCAACGACCTCGGCTTCAGCAACGAAGAGATCGCCTTCTACGACATTGGCGTGGGGTTCGTCGCGCTGCTGCTCGGCATCTTCATCGGCGGCATGGCCTACGCCCGGCTTGGCATGAAGCGCTCGGTGCTGATCAGCCTGGTGCTGATGGCGGTGTCGAACTTGAGCTTCGCCCTGCTGGCCGCCGCGGGCCACACCAACCTCGGCATGGCGAGCGCAGTGGCGTTCGAAAATTTTGCGAGCGGCATTGGCGGCGTCACCGTGGTGGCGTATCTCTCCGCGCTCTGCAACCTGCGCTTCACGGCGACGCAATACGCGCTGCTCTCTGCGCTCGCCAGCATCGCCGGCCGCTTCCTCACGGCCACGACCGGCGGGGCGATGATCAACGCGATCGGCTACGTCAACTTCTACTTGCTGACGACCGTGATCGCGCTGCCGGGCGTGGTGCTCTTCTGGTACATGATCCGCTCGGGGCTCGCCGATCTATCGATCGGCTCGGCTGGAAAGGAAGCGACCTAGCGCTTCTTCTTCCGCTTCGCGGTGCTCATGCCAGCTTGGCCCCTTTCTCGGCGAGGAGCTCCTTCAGCACCGCGCGATGGCAGCGGCTTTCGTCCTCGCAATAGCAGCCGACCGAGAGGCTCGTGCGCTGCGAGAGCGCAGCCAGCAATTCGAGGAGCCGCTGCGCACGCGGATCGCCCATCTCGCCACGATAGCTGCGGGCAAAGCGCTTCCAGCGCGCATCGGTCCATGGCTGGGAGAGCGCCCAGCTCACGAGCTCCTGGCTCGGCGCGAGGTCCGGCAGCCAGACATCGTAGTAGTTGAGGCGCGCGTAATCGGATTTACGTACGCCGCGCGGCGGCCGGCGCGCCGTGCCGATGCGCAGGCCTTCGCCTGCACGACGCGGCGTTCCCAGCCGGACGACGCGAAGCGTCAAGCGAGCTTCTTCGCTCTTACGATGTACTGGGCGCCGATGAAGGGTGCGAAGCGCGCTGCGGAAAAGCGCAGCAACGCACGATTCAGAGATTCGGCGATGCGCGGCGCGAGCTGCTGCAGGGGAAAGAACATGAAATTGCACGCGCGGCTTGCGTCCTTGACGAGGCCGGCATGCTCGAGCTCGCGGTCGAAGCGCCAGGGCACGCAGCGATTATGCGCCATGCGATAAGGCGCACGAAGGCCGCGCAGCCGGCGCTCGAGCGCCCGCAGGCAGCCATAGGCATCGCGCGCGACGTGATAGGTGCTCGCCCGGTTCGGCAGCGCGATCACCGCGATGCCGCCCGGCTTGAGTACCCGCGCGATCTCGGCAAGCGCGCGCGTGTAGCGCGGCAGGTACTCCAGCACGCCCATGCAAAGCACCGCGTCATACGACGCTTCGGAGACATGCAGCCGTTCCACGTCGTCCACCGAGAAGCGGCAGCGCTTTTCAAGCGGGTGGCCGGCCATGCGCTGGCGGGCGCGACGGACCATTTCGCAGGAGACGTCGACGCCGTGCGCCTCGAAGCCCATCGCGAGGAGCTCGGGCGTCATCACGGCGGGGCCGCAGCCCACTTCGAGCAGCCGGCCTTTCGCGTCGCCGAGGAAGTCGATGGCGATCGCCTTCTGCGAGAGGAAAGAGATCTGGCGGTCGCGGGTGCGCACATACTCGAGGGCGAGCGCGTCGAAGAGCGACTCGACCTGTGCCTTTGCGGAGAGCGGGGCCGTGCGTGCGTGATCCATGCGCGGCGTGTAGCAGGCTACGAGCCCGCATTCACCGATAGCTCCTGCGGCGCATCAGCCCTTGCGCTTGAAGAACTGCACCGCCCGCTCGTGCTTTTCGGCGGCCGCTCGCGTGTTGAACGTGCCCAGGTTGCGCCGCCGCCCGGTCTTCGGGTTCATCTTGCGCGAGTAGAGCCGGTACTTGCCGGATGCGAGCTTTCGGATCATGGGTTGCCCATCCTCCGCATGGATTTTCGGGCTGCGCCGTTAGGAGGTCGCGCGGCGCCGCAACAGCAGGTAGCACATGTAGGTGACGATGAGCGCATTCAGCATGAGCGCCGTGAATTTGACGGTAGAAAAGCCGCGCGTGAGCTCGTAGATCTCGACGGGCACGTAGATGCCGCCGGAGAGCGCTGCGATCCACTCGCCCCAGCGGCGCTCGAACCACAGGCCGTAGGCCTCCGCGAAGCGAAAGATCGCGTAGGCCAGGGCGAGGGCGGCGAGCGCCCACAGCTGCCGGTCCGAAAGGTTGTTTGCAAGGTCGATGAAGATCCGCGGGAACCGCTTTGCGGCGTTCAGATGCAGGCGGTGCACGAGGTGCTCGGCGAGCTCGCCGACGTCGCCCTGGATCGCGTGCGCGAGGCCGAAGCCCGCGGCGAGCACGATCGAGCCCTTCAGCGCCTCGAAAAGCGCCACTGCCCGCAGGCCGGCGAGCTCGGCCTTGTGTTCCGTCGGCGTGCGCGTTTGGCCCATCTACAAGGCGTAATCAATCTTCATGCCGTGCCGGTATAGAACCAGTGCCAGGGCTCGTACTGGTAGCCGTAGGGATTGCCCGCGGGGAAAGAGAGCACGAAGCCGAAGCGGCCTGCATTTCGCCTGAGCCATGCAAAGGCGGGCGTGCGCTCGAAATCGATCTCGAGCGGCGGCGCGCCGTCGGTGTCGATGTCGACGGCACGGCCGGTGTGGTGCTCGCTATAGCCGGGCGGGGCACTCGCCGAGAGGATCTCGTCCAGGGTCGCGCCTTCGGCGAGCTTCTCCCTGAGGATCTCGACCTGCCGGTCGATGCTGCGGAAGGCCGAGATCAGCCTGAGGACGACGCCTTCGGCGGCAGCCGCTTCCTTCATCCTGCGCCACGC
>DASQGW010000130.1:0-5494 GCA_035632415.1 Burkholderiales bacterium
GTACAAACGCATTGCGGAGTTGGAGAACCTCTGATGGAGTGGCTGCTCGTAGGAGCTGTTGTCGTGTTCGTCGCCGCGATGGCCTATGCGGTCTACGCGGGCGTCAAGATGGGCGGGCACAACTAAGGCGAGACAGTCTCACGGGGACCAAGATTCCGGACGACGTCCCAACACCAGGAAGAAACGAGATTCGGGACGTCGTCCGAACCGAAATTCGGAACCAAGTCCCAACCGAGAGATTCGGGACTTGGTTCCAGCCGGTGCTACTTCTTTTTGGCTTCCGGCTTTTTCTCGAGCAGGTCGGCGCGGGGCTTGAGGGTGTCGTCGAGCTTGGACTTCGGGATGAGGAGCACGTAGTCCGAGAGGAGCTTCTCGCGCGGCTGGCGCTCGCGGAGTTTCTTGAGGCGGTCTTCGTCGCCCTTCTGAGCGTCGGTTGGCAGTGAGCCGGAAGAGCTAAAACGCACGTAGTAGTTGTCACCTTCCAGCTTGCCCACCTTGATGTCGTAGGCGAGGCCGTCGAGCGTGGTGGCGTCGATGAGCGTCGGCTTGTCCAACCCCGTGTCCTTGGCGTCGTCAGGAGCGACGTCGGCGAGCTCGAGGAGGGAGAGGGAGTAGGTGGCGGCGTTCGCCTTGCTCACGTCGAGCTTCTCGCCGGGCTTCGCGCCGGCGAGCTTCCAGTCGGCGTCGTCCTTCTTGCGCTCGACGCGCCAGGACGCGCCCGAGGGGTACTTCACTTCCAGGGTCTTCACCTTCTCGACCTGGAACGCGGTGCGGTCGATCCACTCGGAGGTCTTCGTGGTGGCTTGCGTGAGAGGGGCGGAGACGATGTAGACCGTGCCAGATTCGGCGGGCAGGGCGACGAAGCGGCCGTCGGCGAGGGCCTTCGCCGGGTTGTCGACCTCGCGCTTGAAGTATTTCTTGCCGATGGTCAGCTTGGCGAGCGGCTTGCCGTCGGCCCCATCGAGCTCGACCTGAGTGCCGCTCGCGTCGAGGTTCAGGCGGGCGCGGTCCTTGTCGCCGATCGGCTCGCTCTGGCCGACCTTGAGGTCGATCAGCTTCAGGCCGAATTCGCGCACGCGTGCGAGGTCCGCGGGGAAGTTGCGCCGCTCGGCGATGACCCAGCCGTCGCCCTGGCGCTTCAGCGTGAGCGTCGCGTTCGGCTCGGTGATCTTGATCGCGGCGACATCGGCGACCTTGACGTTGAGGAGCGGCTTGCCGAGCGCGGCGGTGTTGTCCGCCGTCTCCGTGCGCTCCTGGCGGTTGTAGAGCAGGGCGCCGCCGCCGACGACGGCGAGCAGCACCACGAGGACGAGGGCGACGCGCGCGTTCATGCTGCTCTAACGTGACGCCTGCGGATGAGCGCGACGCCGAGGCCGAAGAGCGCGACCAGGATCGGCATCAGCGCGATGTTCACCACCTTGGTCCAGAAGACGAGGCTCTCGGCGTCCTGTCGCAGGTTCTTGCGCACCTCTTTCAGCTCGATGCGCGTCTCGGCGACGCGCTTCCTGAAGCGCTCGAGCTCGGCCTGCTGCTCGGCGGTGAGGATCTGGCCGCCCTTGGCCGCCCCGCCCTGGGACTTCTGCAGCTCCTGCAGCTTGGCATTGGTCTTCTGCAGCTCGTCCTCGAGCGCCTGGATCTTGCCCAGGTACTGCTTCTGCGCCTCGGCCTCGAGCTCGCGGACGACGGTGAGCGGCCGGAACGAGGATTCGCGGCTGCGCAGCGATATGAGGTCGTTGCCGGCGGCGAACTGCTCGACCATGCCGAGCGCGAACGCGAGGTTGCCGTTCGAGGGCACGACGATCTTGCGGCCGAAGATCTCCTGGATGTCGACTGCCGCGCCGTCGGCCAGCATGTCGACGTCGGCGACGAGGATCACCGAGTTCTCGGCGCTCGATTCGCGCAGCGCCGGAGTGTTGGGCACGGGTTTCTTGTCCACCGTTAAACCCTGCGGAAAGGCGGTCTTGAACTTGCCGGTGAGGCGCAGGGCGAGCGGCATCGACCTGCCGCCCGGCTTGAAGGCGCGGGTGGCCTCGTCGCCCGCCTTGGTGGCATCCATGTTGTCGACCAGCATCGAGTTCGGCGAGCTTTTGATGAGCTCGGTCGCCTTCAGGCCCTCGACCGGCTTCACCTGGAACGCGCCGCCGAAGGCGTAGAGGAGATTCTCGATCGAGCCCGTCACCACGTCGTCGCGCGAGAACGCGGTGCGGTTGAGCGAGAGCACGGTCGGCGTGTAGCGCGCGCCGCCGCCCGAGGCGAAGACGACGTCCGACACCACCTTGTTCGGGTCGAACCCGACGCCCCAGGCCTTGAAGAGCGTCGGCAGGTTGGAGGAGGAGGGCATCGGCGGCACGCCGGGCATCTGCGGCGACTGGTCGAAGTAGGCGTAGGGGTCGACGAAGGCGATGAGCTTGCCGCCGCGCAGGACGAACTGGTCGAGCGCGTATTCCTGCTCGGGCTGCATGTCCTTCGGATGGATGAGGAGGAGGACGTTGATGTCCTTGTCGATCTCCTTCGCGGAGAGCGGCACTTCCTTCACGTCGAACTCTCGCTTCAACTCGCCGGCGAGCACCCATGGATCGGAGCTCTGCCGCGTGAACGGGTTGAACTTCTCGCCCATCACCGGCAGGCCCGCCATCAGGCCGATCTTCGGCCGCTCGGTGGTGCCGACGCGCGCGATCGCGCGGATCAGGTCGTACTCGAGGAGGCGCTCGCGCTGCGGATTGATCTCGGGCAGCGTCTGCTTGCGGTCGAGCTGCGTCACCGCGGCGCCGAGGTAGAACTGGTCGCCGTTGCCGAGGCTCTGCGGCTCGATGCCGTCGATCTGCGCGGCGTCCTCTTCCTCGGAGTCCGGCTTGGGGTTATACCTTTCGATAATGAGCTTGCCGTTGGAAGCGGACGCGAACTCGCGCACCAGGTCTTCCACGCGCTGCGCGAAGCTGCGGAGCTGCACCGGCACGCTCTCGCCCTGCGAGATGTAGAGCTTCACCTTCACCGGCGACTGCAGGTTGCGCAGGATCCTCCTGGTCCCGTCCGACAGGGTGTACAGCTTCCCATCGGTCAGGTCGATCCGCGCCGGGGCGCGCGAGAGCAGGTAGTTGAACGCGACGAGGATGAGCGCCAGGGCGACGAGGCCGATGGCGGAGTAGATCAGGTGCTCGTAGCTCTTTTTCATCCGGCTCGGTGTCCCCGGATGATCACGCCGGTAGCGAAGAGGGCGAAGCCCATCAGCGAAAGGAAGAAGACGAGATCGCGCGAATCGATCACGCCGCGCTGGAAGCCGTCGTAGTGGGTGACCACCGAGAAGGCGGCGACGGTATCCACCACCGCCGGGCTCGCCCAGCGCACCATGAGATCGGTCACCGGGTTGAAGCCGGCGAGGATCAGGAAGAGGCAGATCACCACCGAGAGGATGAACGCGACCACCTGGTTCCTCGTCATCGCCGAGGTCATGCAGGTGATGGCGAGGTAAGCGCCGGCGAGGAAGAAGCTTCCTAGATAGCCCGCTACTATCACCCCGTTATCGGGCTCGCCCAGGATGTTGACCGTGATCACCGCCGGGAAGGTGAGCAGCAGGGCGACGCCGAGGAAGATCCAGGAGGCGAGGAACTTGGCGACGATCGCCTGCCACGTCGCCACCGGCATCGTGAGGAGAAGCTCCATCGTTCCCGAACGGCGCTCTTCGGCCCAGACGCGCATGCCGACCGCGGGCACGAGCACGAGGTAGAGCCACGGATGCCAGCCGAAGAAGGCGGCGAGGCTCGCTTCACCTCGCTCGAAGAAATTCCCGGCGGTGAAGGTGAAGAAGCCGGTGAGGAGCAGGAAGATCACCAGGAAAACGTAGGCCACCGGGCTGGTGAAGTAGGCCACCAGCTCGCGCTTCGCGATGGTCCAGATGATCCTCATGAAATTAGGGGACGGAGCCCTAACTCCAGCGGCGCGCAGCTTACGGAGTTAGGGCTCCGTCCCCTAATTCCTGGTCTCATTTCTTCACCGTATCGGGGAGAGTGATGCGGCGGAAGACTTCATCCAGCTCGCCGCGCTCGCTGTACATGCCTTCGACCTTCCAGCCGTGGGCGTTGGCCATCTCGACCACGTCCTGCGCGAGCTGCGCCGCGTGCGACTTGTCCTTCGGGTAGATGCGGAAGGCGCCGTTGAGCTTTTCCACCCGTCCGAGAGAGCTCAATCGATCGAGGGAGGCGCCCTGCGCCTGCAAGGTCACGGCGCCGGCGAGATCCGACATGCCGCGGAGCTCCGTGGGCGTGCCGTTGGCGACGATCCTGCCGCGGTCGATGATGATCGCGCGCGTGCAGGCCGCATCGACTTCTTCCAGGATGTGGGTGGAGAAGACGATCGCCTTGCTCGCGCCGAGCTCGCGGATGAGGTTGCGCACCTCGTGCTTCTGGTTCGGGTCGAGGCCGTCGGTCGGCTCGTCCATGATCAGCACCTGCGGATCGTGGATCAGCGCCTGCGCGAGGCACGTGCGGTGCTTGTAGCCTTTGGAGAGCGTGTCGATCGACTGGTGCAGGACCTGCTCCAGGAAGCAGAGCTCGACCACCCGGTTCACCGCCTTCTTCCGGGCATCGCCCTGCAGCCCGCGCAGCTCGGCGGCGAAGGTGAGGAATCCCAGCACCGTCATGTCGGGATACGACGCGGCGTTCTCGGGCAGGTAGCCGATCAGGCGCTTCGCCTCGATGGGCGACTCGAGCACGTCGTAGCCGCCGACCGAGATCGTGCCGGAGGTCGGCGGCATGAAGCCGGTGATCATCCGCATGGTGGTCGACTTGCCGGCGCCGTTCGGGCCGAGGAAGCCGAGCACCTCGCCCTTCTCGACGGTGAACGAGATGCCGTCCACCGCCCGCTTCGGGCCGAAGGCTTTGACGAGGTTCGCGATCTTGATCATCGTAGAATTCCGTACCAAGTACGTAATTATTCGCGGTCGGTCACTTAAAGAATAATTACGTACTTGGTACGGAATTCGAAAGCGCGCGATTCTCGCACAGCCCAGGGGAGCCCACCATGCAAGTGTCACGAAAAATATTCGCTGCTGTTCTTCTTGCGCTCGCTGCGGCGAGCGCAGGAGCGCAATCCAGGTACCCCGCGAAGCCCATTCATATCCTCGTGCCGTTCGCCCCCGGCGGCGGCTCTGACTTCATCGCGCGCTTCGTCGCGCAGCGCCTGACCGACTCCGTCGGCTCGCAGGTGATCGTCGAGAACCGGCCCGGCGCGGGCGGGCTCCTCGGCATCGAGCAGGGCGTGAAGGCCGATCCCGACGGCTACACGCTCACGCTGATCGCCTCGAGCTACACGGTGAACGCGGCGCTTTATCCGCTGAAATACGATCCGATCGCCGACGTCACGCCGATCGTTCAGATCTCCCAAGGTCCTATGATCGTCGTCGCCAACCCGAAGTTCCCGGCGAAGACCACGCAGGAGCTCGTCCAGGCTGCGAAACAGAAGCCGGGCGCGATCAATTTCGCTTCCGCCGGGCAGGGCA
>DASQGW010000131.1:0-32955 GCA_035632415.1 Burkholderiales bacterium
CCCCCTATGCAATGGGATTCGTTGCAGTGATCAAATCAAACGGCGATCGGTGCCTTGATGGCGGGATGCGGCTCGTAGCCCTCGAGGGTGAAGTCCTCATACTGGAAGTCGGCGAGCTCGCGCCGCGCGGGATTCAATCGCATGCGCGGGAAGGGACGCGGTGTGCGCGTCAATTGCTCGCGCGCTTGGTCCAGGTGGTTGAGATACAAGTGCGCGTCGCCGAGCGTGAGGATGAACTCGCCGGGCTGGAGGTTCGTCACCTGCGCGACCATCAGCGTGAGGAGCGAGTAGGAGGCGATGTTGAATGGCACGCCGAGGAAGAGGTCGGCGCTGCGCTGGTACATCTGGCACGAGATGCGCCCGTCGGCCACCCAGAACTGGAAGAGGGCATGGCAGGGCGGCAGCGCCATCTTGTCGACGTCGGCGGGGTTCCACGCGCTCACCAGGTGCCGGCGCGAGTCCGGCTTTTTTCTCAATGAAGAAATAACCTGCGCGATCTGGTCGATCTCGCGACCATCGGGCGTGCGCCAGTGGCGCCACTGGTAGCCGTACACCGGGCCGAGCTCGCCTTTCTCGTCGGCCCATTCGTCCCAGATGGTGACGCCGCGCTCCTGCAGCCACTTCACGTTGGTGTCGCCGCGCAGGAACCAGAGCAGCTCGTAGATGATGGACTTCAGGTGCAGCTTCTTCGTCGTGAGGAGCGGGAAGCTCTTGTCCAGGCCGAAGCGCAGCTGCCTCCCGAACACCGACAGCGTGCCGGTGCCGGTGCGGTCGGACTTGCGCGCGCCGTGCGCGAGGACGTCGTCCAGGAGGTCGAGGTAGGCGCGTTCGCTCATAACGTGATGGAGCCGACGAGGTCGGCCGCGCTCTGGAACCGGTCCCTGGGATCCTTGGCGAGCATGCGGTTCAGAAGCGGCTGATGCGCGGCGAGCGGCTCGGGCAGCTGGGGGATCGGCGCCGTCACGTGCATGCGCATCAGGTCGGCCGGGCCGGCGGAGGCGTAGATGCGCTCGCGGGTGAGCATCTCCCAGAAGATGCAGCCGAGGCTGTAGATGTCGGAGCGCGCGTCGACGGGCTTGCCCTGGCACTGCTCCGGGCTCATGTAGCGCGGCGTGGCGAGCAGCCGCTGCTGCCCGGTGAGCGTCGAGTTCATGGCGAGGTCCTTGGCGAGGCCGAAGTCGACGATCACCGGCCGGCCATCGGCGCGAAACAGGATGTTCGCCGGCTTCAGGTCGCGATGGATGATGCCGCGGGCGTGGATGGCGTCGAGCGCCCGCGCCACCTGCGCGGTGATGCGCAGCGCCGTGCGCGGCGCCATGCCCTCGTGGATGCGCATGGCGAGCGTGCCGGAGGGCAGGTATTCCATGGCGATGTACGGATGCTCGCCGGCAAAGCCCTGGTCGTAGATGCGCGCGACGTGCTCGATCTCGAGCTTGGCGAGGAGCTTGTATTCGCGCACGAACCGCTCGAGGAACACGTTGTCGTGCCGCACGCGCGAGTCGAGCACTTTCAGCGCGACGCGCAGGCCGTCGTAGTTCCGTTCGGCGAGATAGACCTGCGCCTGGCCGCCTTCGCCGATGCGGCCGAGCGTGGTGAAGCCCGGCACGAGCGGCTCGGTGCGCTTCGGTTCCATCGGCCGTTATACTGCCATCAAATGATCAAGCTTTTCGGTGGCGGGGCAGACCACCCGATGCGCAATCCGAAGGAGGCGAAGCGCATCCTCGATGCGCTTCCCGCGGACGACGTCAAGGCGCTCGAGGAGCTCTCGCACTGGCTCGAGTCGGTGAGCACCGTGGAGGGCTTCAAGCCGGCAGAGCGCGCCGCGCTCCTCCTCTCGGTCGACGATGCCGCGCAGCCGCGCCAGCGCAAGCTGCAGCGCGACTATTTCGCCGCGGCGCGGCCCTCGAAGTACCAGGAAAACCGCATCTGGACTCAGCTCCACGAATACTGGAAGCAGGCCGGGCTCGCCTTCGGCCGCATGCTCGACGCGACGGCGCAGGCGCCGAAATCGCTCGATCCGAAGACGCTGGCGGTGGTCGCTACGCGCGCGTTGCGCTCGCCGGCGCAGCAGATCAAATGGCAGCACATGCGCTACGGGCCGGTCGACCCGGCGGTGTGGGGAATGCTGAACAAGATCTATGCGTTCTGCGAAGCGCGCGGGCTCGCCGAGGCGAGGCTCGTGCCTTATCCGGGCGGCAGCGAGAGCTCGCCGCGCACGGAATTCGTCAAGGCGCTGATGTTCAACGCGAGCTCGCCCGACAGCCTGCTCGGCAACGAGGTCGATCTCGCCGAGCGCGTGATCGCAGAGCTCGCGCCGAACTTCGTGCTGGCGAACGCGCCCGCGCCGGGCCTCATGTACTGGACCGACCTCGCGCGCGCGACGGCGCCTTTGCGCATCGTGAAGCCGCCTGAGGCCGTGCCGGGCCTGCGGTGCCTCGGGCCGGGCAATGCGCTCGCCGGCCTCGAGGCCATGGAGCAGAAGGTGCAGACCTCGCGCGAGCTGCCGGCGAGCCTTGGCACGACCAAGGATCCGGAGGGGGCGCTTGAAGTGCTGCGTCACCTCGCGATGCTGTGGTCGCCCGAGCCGCCGGAGCGCAAGCACGCGCGCCACAGCGTGAAGTCGCGCCTCACCATCGCCCACGGCTTCGCCGGCGTCGTCGAGACCATCGATGGCGGCTCGTCCCTCGACTTCGAGCAGAAGGCGATCGAGAGCTGGGTGGTCGAGAACGTCAGCGCCGGCGGCTTCGGCGCGTTCGTGCCGCAGGCGAAGAGCGACTGGCTGCGCGTCGGCACGATCCTCGCCATGCAGCCCGATGGCGGCAACAACTGGCTCGTCGGCTGCATCCGGCGCGTCAACCGCACTTCTGCGCAGGAAGCGCGCGTCGGCATCGAGACGCTGTCGCGCGCGCCCAAGGTGATGAAGTTCCGCGTGCGCGGCCTCGGCGAGGAGACCGGCATCCTGCTGCCGGCTGCCGTGCTCGGCTCCGGCGAAGTCGCGATCGCGCTGCGTGCGGGGGTCTACCCGCCCGGACAGAATCTCGAGGCGAGCGTCGGCAATAAAGAGCACGTCTACATGCCGCAAGGCGGCGCGGAGCGTGCGGAGGACTATGAGCTCGTCAGATTCCGGGAGATGGTCCGCGATTCCTGAGCAGGACGACTAGATCACTTTCGAGAAGAAAGCGGATATGTCCGCGATCTCGGGTGCGCATACCGAGTGCGGCATCGGGTAATCGTGCCATTCGATCTTGTAGCCGAGCTTCTCCAGATACTCGCGCGACGCGCGCGCGCGCGGAAGCGGGATCAGGTCGTCGTACTGGCCATGCGCCATGAAGACGGGCAGGTCCTTGTTCGCTTCGCTGCGCTCGGCCGCCACCGTCGCCGCGAGCGGCAGATAAGTGGAGAGCGCGATCACGCCGGCGAGCCGCTCGGGATAGCGCAGCGCCGTCTGCAGCACGATCGCGCCGCCTTGCGAGAAGCCGGCGAGCACGATCTTCGACGCCGGCAGGCCCTGCGCACGGATCAGCTCCTCCGTGAGCCTCTGCGAGGCGCGCAAGCCCGCTTCGTCCTCGGGCCCGCCACCCAGCTGCAGGATGTCGTACCACGCGCGCATGCGCATGCCCTGGTTGATCGTCACCGGCCGGATCGGCGCATGCGGAAAAATGAAGCGCACGGCCTTCTCGAGGCGCAACTCCGGCACGATCGGCTCGAAGTCCTGCCCGTCCGCGCCGAGCCCGTGCAGCCAGATCACCGCCGCCACCGGCTTGGGCCCCGTCTCGATGCGGATCGCGTCGACGCTCACAGGATGCGCCCGAACCATGCAAGCGAGAGGCCCGCGGCCGCGATGAGGAACGCCGCCGCCGCCGCGGCGAAGAACGCCGTTATTTCGGTCTGGGTGCGCTGCAGGACGAATTTCGCCGTCAGGCTGTCGTAGATCTTCTTCAGCTCCGCGCCGCTCTGGGCGTGAAAGTACTCGGCATTCGTGAGCCCGGCAATCGCCTTCAGCGTTTCCTCGTCGTACATCATGTAGATCGAATAACCCTCGATCTGGATCGGGGCGCCCTGGGCGCTGCCGAAGCCCACCGTGTAGATGCGCACGCCGCGGTCGGCGGCCATGCGCGCCGCCTGCACGGGATCGGGCCCGATCGTGCGCCGTCCGTCGGTGAGGAGGATGATCGCGGCGTTTGCGTTGGAGCCCGCCGCGACCGGCGGCTTCGATTCCCGCGATGCGGCGCGCTTGCCGAAGGTTTCGACATCGATGCCATCGTTCGGAAAGAGCGCCGCGAGCGAGACGATGATGCCGCTGCCGATCGCCGTATGGCGGTCGAGCTGCAGGCGATCGATGGCGGCGACGAGCTCGTCGCGATCGTGCGTCGGTCGCTGGATCACCGATGCCGTGCCGGCGAACGACACGATGCCGACGCGCACGTCGGCCGGCTGGTCCTTGATGAAATCCTTGGCGGCCGCCTGCGCCGCCCCGAGCCGGCTCGGCAGCACGTCGGCGGCGCGCATGCTGAGCGACACGTCGATCGTGAGGATGATGGTTCGCTCGTGCGAGGGGAGCGTGATGAGCGCCGTCGGGCGTGCCGCGGCCAATGCGGCGACGGCGAGGGCGGTGAAGTAGAGCGCGGGCGGGAGGTGCCGCTGCCACCGGCTCGCCTTCGCCACCGGCATGCCGGGCACCCGTATCGGCCGGCGCAGATAGAAGACCGCCGCGAGCATTGGCGCGGCGAGCGCGAGCCACAGCGCTTCCGGCCATAAGAAGTGGATCGGGAAATTCATTTCTTGCGGATCGCCGATTTCGGCCGGAACGCCTTCACTACGCCCTCGTGCGTCTCGATATACGGCCCGCCGATGAGGTCGATGCAGTAGGGCACGGCGGCGAAGATGCCCGGCACCTCGGGCAAGCCTTGCAGCGTCTCGCGGATCGATTTCGGCTGGCCGGGAAGGTTGATGATGAGCGCTCCCTTCCGGATGACCGCCACCTGGCGCGACAGGATGGCCGTCGGGACGAACTTCAGGCTGATGGCGCGCATCTGCTCGCCGAATCCCGGCATCACCTTGTCGGCCACGGCAAGCGTAGCCTCGGGCGTCACGTCGCGCCGGGCCGGCCCGGTGCCGCCGGTCGTCAGCACAAGATGGCAGCCGCGCTCGTCGACGAGCGCCTTCAGCGTCTTCTCGATCACCGGCTGCTCGTCGGCGATGAGACGGGTCTCATCGCGCCATTTGGGCGATGCGATCGCCGAGCTGAGCCATTCCTTGAGCGACGGAATGCCTTCGTCCCTGTAGACGCCGGCCGACGCGCGGTCGCTGATGGATACCAGGCCGATTACAAGTTCTTCACTCATCGGGTCATCGCACTTCGAAGAATTCGAGCTCCACGGACGCGGCTCGGCGGGCGCCGGTTGCGACGCAGATGATGCGGTTCAGCCAGCGATAGCGCTCGGCGCCGGTTTCGAAGCGCGGCGTGGTGCGCATATAGTAAAGCGAGGGATCCACCGGCTCGCCTGCCGCCAGGCGCTGCAGCACGTCCGCGGGGCCATGGCGATAGCCGAAGTTGCGCACGTAAATGAGCGCCTTGTCTTCCGTCTCCAGCGTGTAGCGCGCTTCGAGCTCCGCGACGCCGTCGGCGCGGATGATCTGCCAGTCGGCCCCGCCCGGCAGGACGCGCCCCGAGAGCCGCTCGCCGCGGAAGGTGCCGCCGGTGATCGGAATGATGCGCCGCCGGCCGAGCGGCGAGTCGCCCAGCTCCTGCGGTGGCGCGAGCGTGATCTCAGCCCGCAATAAGGGTTGGAGGTTCAAGCGCCTTCAGGAGTCGAAAGAGCTCGCGGTAGGCTCGCGGCGCTCGTCCTTCCTTCTGCTCGCGGCGCGCATTGCGGATCAGCGTGCGCAGGGCCTGGAGATCGGCGCCGGCGTGGCCGGCCACGTAGCCGGTGAGCGCCTCGTCGTCCGCGAGGAGCTTGTCGCGCAGCGCTTCCAGCCGCCGGTGCCTTGCCGCCTCCTGCGCGGAGTGCCCGATGAGCGCATCGAGCTGGGCCCGGATCGGCGCCGGCTCGACATCGCGCATGAGGCGGCCGATGTATTGCAGCTGGCGGCGCCTCGCTTCATGGCTCTTGATGCGCTTCGCCTCGAGCACGGCTTCGCGCAGGTCGTCCGGAATTTGCAGCTCGCGGATTTGTGACTCTGCAAGCGCGACAAGCTCGGCGCCGAGCGACTGCAGCTCGTGCATCTCCTTCTTGCGCTGGGTCTTGCTGACCGGTGGAACCGCCGACATCTTAGTTATCATAGCGCCCCCATGCCGAAGCGCCACGGGTTCACATTCGAGCAAGGCGAGCTGCGCGACATGGCCGAGCAGGTGCTCGCGCGCGCGAAGCGCGCCGGCGCAAGCGGCTGCGAATGCGAGGTTTCCGAGGGCTACGGCCTCACCGTCACGGTGAGGAAGGGCAAGCCCGACACCATCGAGCACAACCGCGATCGCTCGATCGGCGTCACCATCTACCTGGGCGAGCGTCCCAGGGCGCGCCGCGGACACGCCAGCACCTCCGATGTCTCGCCTGCCGCGCTCGAGCAGACCGTCGATGCTGCGCTCGCCATCGCGCGGCACACCGCGGAGGACGACTGCGCCGGACTGCCCGATGGCGAATTGCTGGCGAAGGACGGCAAGGATCTCGATCTCTTCCATCCCTGGGCGCTCAGCACCGAGGAGGCCATCGCGCTGGCGAAGCGCTGCGAGGAGGCCGCGTTTGCGACGGCGCCGGTGATCAAGAATTCGGAGGGCGCGACCGTCTCGACGCAGCAGTCGCAGTTCCTGCTTGCCAACAGCCTCGGCTTCCGCGGCGGGTTTCCCGGCTCGCGGCATTACCTTTCCTGCGCCGTCATCGCAGAGGAGAAGGGCCTCATGCAGCGCGACGACTGGTACTCGGCGTCGCGCGTGCCGCGCAAGATCGCCGAGCCGCGCGCGCTCGGCCGCTATGCCGCACAGCGGGCGGCCGCGCGCCTGCGTGCGCGCAAGATCGCCACCTGCCAGGCGCCGGTCCTGTTCGAGGCGCCGGTCGCCATCGGCCTGCTCGGGCATTTCGTCTCGGCGGTGAATGGCGGCAATCTCTATCGCAAGACCAGCTTCCTGGTCGATAGCCTGGGCAAGGACGTCTTCGCACCGAACGTCCAGATCGACGAGCGGCCGTTCGAGCGCCAGGGCTCGGCGAGCACGCCCTTCGACGATGAAGGCGTCGCCACGCGCGAGCGAGCCGTCGTGCGCGACGGCGTGCTGCAGGGCTATTTCCTCGGCAGCTACTCCGCCCGCAAGCTCGGCATGAAGAGCACCGGCAACGCGGGCGGGCACCACAACCTGGTGCTCAGGTGGAAAGCGAGAGATGCGGGCCCCGATTTCGCCGGCATGCTGAAGAAAATGGGTCGGGGGCTCCTCGTCACGGAGCTCCTCGGCCAGGGGATCAATCTCGTCACCGGCGACTATTCGCGCGGCGCTGCCGGCTATTGGGTCGACGGCGGCGAGATCCAGTTTCCGGTAGAGGAGATCACCATCGCGGGCAATCTGCGCGACATGTTCAAGGGGGTCGTCGCCGTCGGCAGCGATGTCCTCCAGCGCAGCGGCCGCGAGAGCGGCTCGATCCTGATCGACCGGATGACTATCGCGGGGGAATGAGGCGGGCGATGGGCCGCACGGACAGGTCCGCCGTGCTGGTCAGCGCAGGCCGGTCGAGCGCGGCGAGGAAGTCCCCGATCGAATTCCAGAATTCCGGCCGGTCCTCGAGCCCGTGGTGCCCGAGGCCGGGAAGGAGGACGGTCTTCACGATGCCGCCCCAGCGGCTCGCGAGCGCGAGGCCGTGCTTCACCGGCGTGACCCGGTCCTTTTCCGCCAGCACGAAGAGCGCCGGCGCCGAAACCAGCGGGGCGATCAGCGCGGGGTTGAAGTGGTCCTGCACGAGCCAGGCGAGCGGCACCCCGTAGTGATCCTCGCCAAGCGCCGCGGCACTGTCGAAGGGCGTGGCGAGGATCGCGGCGCGCACCTTGCGCGCGGCCGCAACGGCAATGGCGACATAAGTGCCGAGGCTGCGGCCGAGCACGACGATGTTGGCGCCATCGACGTCGGGCCGCGCCAACGCCCAGTCGTAGATGCGCTTCGCGTCCTGGAGCACGATGCGCTCGTTGGGCGAGCCTTCCGAGAGCCCGAAGCCGCGGTAGTTGATCGCGAGCCAGCCCCAATCCGCGTTGCTCTGCGCAAGCGCAGCAATCTCCGAGACCTCCTGGCCGATGCCGCCATACACGATGACGAGCGGATGGCGACGGCCCGGCGTCCAGTGCTCCGGGTGCCTGAGCCAGCCGCGCAGGTGCACGCCGTCGGGTGTCGTGACCGTCACCTGCTCGATGCGGCGCGCATGGGCAAGGCTGCTCGCATATTCCGCGTCGAGGCCGCGCGGCCTGAAGACGAGCTGCGGCTCGAGCGGCTCGAGGAGCGGCGCCACGCAGCCTGCAGCGATGCCGCAGCCGGCGGCTAGGGTGAGAGCGACTACAATGACTTGCGCGCGCATCGTCTCGATGAGACTTGCGCGCCGGGAGACTCGTTTCTTCCCTAGGCTGGGCGGCCCATATGCAAAGAGAAATCGTCATTGAAATCGCCTCCGATGTGATTTGCCCGTGGTGCTACATCGGCAAGCGGCGCCTTGAGAAGGCGCTCGCGCTCCTCGACGGCGCCGTGAAGCCGGAGATACGGTGGCTGCCGTTCCAGTTGAATCCCGACATGCCCGCGAGCGGCGTGCCGCGCGCCGAGTACCGCAAGAGCAAGTTCGGCTCGGTGGAGCGCAGCCGCCAACTCGATGCGCGCGTCGCTGCCGAAGGGCGCGGCGAAGGCATCGACTTCGCCTTCGAGCGCATGGAGCGCACGCCGAATACGAGCGCGGCGCACCAGTTGATCGACCTCGCGCAGGCGCAGGGCAAGGCGCAAGCGGTGGTCGATGCGCTCTTCCACGCCTACTTCGAGGAGGCGCGTGACATCGGAAATCCCGACGTCCTTCAGACCATCGCCATGGCCGCAGGGGTGCAGGGGTGGCCCGTACAGGCGAACGCGCCGGCCGTGGCGGCGCGCGAGGCCGAGGTGCGCTCGCTCGGCATCTCGGCTGTGCCGACCTTCATCTTCGATCGCAAGCTCGGCGTCTCGGGCGCGCATCCGCCCGAATCGCTCGCGGCCGCAATAAAGGAAGCGATTAAGTGAAGTCGAGGCGCTTCTCGAGCGCCATGCCGTAGATCGCGATCGGCGGCCGCTTGCCGAGCTCGAGCGGCGGCAGCTCCTCGGCGCCGAGCGTCTGCGCGCTCGCGCCGAGCGCCTTCATGAACTCGAGCGAAAGGATCACTTCGCCCGAGCGCGCGCGATGCACCAGGCGCTCGGTGACGCTCACGCAATCGCCGAAGGCGACGAACTGCTGGTGCGCGATCGGCCCCGCCATGCCGAACACCGCTTCGCCCAGATGCACCGCGGCGGAGAGCGCGGCCGGCAGGCCGTAGTCCTTCTTCCATTGCTCGCCGAGCGTGCCGAACTCGCGCTGCAGGTCCTGCGCGCTCTTCAGCGCCTTGTTGGCGAAGTCCTTGCGCGGCCCGGTGGCGAAGGCGCCCACCAGCATGTCGTTCTGCACCGAGAGCACCTTGCCGGCGTTGGCCGTGATGGTCATGGCGCAGAGCGAGAAGAAGTCGTTGGCGAGCTCGAGCACCTTCTCCGGCGCGAGCACCTCGGAGAGCCGCGTGAAGTTGCGCAGCTCCGCGTTGAGGATCGCCGCCTCGCGGCGTTCAGGCTTGCTTGCGATCACCGGCTGAATCTCCCGCCGAGGCAATTCCGTTCAAGTAGTGCTCCCAGACATGGAGGTTACGCTCGCATGCTGCCACGACCGCGCCCTCCACATGCAGCTCGCCTGCGTACTTTTCCACAGCGCGCCAGCCCAGGTTCGAATGTTCGATGTCGGCTGCCAGGCGGAAGAGCTTCTGCCGCTCCTCGAGGATCGCCCAGTGCGGCCGCGGGTTAATGGCTCACGGAACCAGCGGCAGCGACGGACGAAGTCGTTCACCACCTTGTCCATCCGGCGAACGACGCTCATGCGAGCTCGAGGGTCACTCGCTTGTTGCGCTTGCCTTCCGAGCGGATCTTGACGACCTTCAGCGCCCCGATCTCCGCGGTGTTGGCGACATGCGTGCCGCCGCAGGCCTGGAGGTCGATGCCCGGGATCTCGAGGAGCCGCACCCGGCCCTCGCCGCGCGGCGGGGCGACCGACATGGTGCGCACGAGCTCGGGCCTGGCATCGAGCTCCGCATCGGTGATCCACGTCGGGCGCGTGGCGGTGCCGCTCTCCACGAGCTCGTTCACCTGCGCCTCGATCGCGTCCTTCACCAGGCGCTCCATCTCGATGTCGAAGTCGAGATGCGCCTTGTCGTCGCTGATTCGCCCGCCGGTGACGGGTGCCTTGACCACCGCCCCGAGGAGATGCAGCGCGGTATGCAGGCGCATCAGCCGGTGCCGGCGCTCCCAGTCGATTTCCAGCGTGACCCTGCTTCCGACCGAGGGAGCGGCGCCCGGCGCGAGGACATGCAGGACCTGATCCGGCAAAGGACCCTTCCGCGTATCGAGCACGCGCCACTCGCCGATTCGTCCGGTGTCGCCGGCCTGGCCGCCGCCGAGCGGATAGAACACGGTGCGATCGAGCTCGATCGCGTCGCCGTGAACGGCGACGATGGTCGCCTCGCACGTCTTCAGATACGCGTTCTCGCGAAACAGCAGCTCCGCCATCACTGCATGAGCACGACCAGCGCGACGACGAAGATGACCAGCGACCCCGCGGCGAAGAACATGAGCGTGCTGCGCGCGACGTCGGGCAGGTCGGGGTCGCGCGGCACCGGCGCGGGATGGTCGTCGTGCGCATCGTGCGCGTCGTGCCGCGGCTGCGGCGTGATGATCACGGTGTGCTCGTCCTCCGCCTCGACCTTGGGCAGGACGACGGTGGCCTCCTCGTCGCCCTGCGCCGCGCCGACCTTGGCATTGAACGTGCGGAAGAAGTCGTCGGCCACCTTCTTGGCCGCGGCATCCACCAGGCGCGAGCCGATCTGGGCGAGTTTGCCGCCGACGCTCGCCTTCACGTCGTAGGCGAGCCGCGTCTTGTCGCCGGCCACGGTCTCGAGGCGGACCTGCGCGCCGCCCTTGGCAAAGCCGGCCGCGCCGCCCTGGCCTTCGAAGGCGATCGAGTAGGAGGTCGGCGGCTTGATGTCGGAGAGGGTGAGCTTGCCCTTGAACTTGGCGCTCACCGGACCGACCCGCGCCACCATCGCCACCTGGTATTCGTTCTCCGCGCTGCGCTCGATCGATTCGCAGCCCGGCACGCACACCTTCAGCATCTCCGGGTCGTTGAGGGCGTCCCAGACCTCCTTTTGCGGGGCGGCAATCAGTTGCTCGCCAGTCATCTCCATGCGCGCTGCTCCTCCATCGACCGGATCAGGGGATTGCTGAGCGTCCTCGCGAGCTCCACGAGGCTCTTCAGATTATGCACGGGAAGGAAGAGGTCGACGTGCGGCAGCATGGCGCGCACGCCCGCCGGACGCGCCTCGAATTTCTCGTAGCGCAGCAGCGGATTGAGCCACACGAGGTAGCGCGAGGACTTGGCGATGCGCTCCATCTCCTCGCCGAGGCCCTCGCCGGCCTCCCGGTCGAGCCCGTCGGAAACGAGCAGCACGCAGGCGTTCTGCGCGAGCGTGCGCCGCGCCCACTTGAAATTGAATTCGCGCAGCGACGCCCCGATGCGCGTGCCGCCCGACCAGTCCTTGATGGCTTCGGCGACCTTGCTCATCGCCACGTCGACGTCGCGATGGCGCAGCTGGCGCGTGATGTTGGTGAGCCGCGTGCCGAAGACGAACACCGAGACGCGGTCCCGGTCGTTGGTGATGGCGTGCAGGAAGTGCAGGAACATGCGCGCGTACGGGTTCATCGAGCCCGAGATGTCGCACAGCACGACGAGCGGCGGATGCAGCTCGCGCGGCGCGGCGCGCACCAGCGGGATGATGTCGCCGCCCTCTCGTAGAGATTCGCGCAGGCTCGCGCGCAGATCGACGCGCCGGCCGTTGCGGTGCGGATAGAACCGCCGGGTGCGGATCTCGGGCAGCGGCAGGCGCAGCTCCGAGATCATCTTCTTCGCTTCCGCGAGCTCCGCGGCAGACATGGTGTCGAAGTCCATGCGGCTCAGGACCTCGCGCGAGGAGAAGGTGAGGCGCGCCTCGAGCTCGAGCCTCTGCTCGCGCGCCGCGTCCTCGCGGTTGCGGTTGAAAAGCGCGTCGGTGAGGCGCTGGCTCTGCTGCTCCTCGGGCTTTGCCGCGCGGCCGTGCGCCTTCGGCAGCAGCACCTGCATCATGCGCTCGGCGAGCTTCGGGTCGCGCCAGAAGATCTGGAATGCCTGGTCGAAGATCGGCCGTTGCTCCTCCTTCGAGAGGAGGACCGCCGACATCGTCCAGTACCAGTCGTCCCTGCGCTGCGCGCCGGCGATCTGCAGCGCGTTCACGCAATCGACCACCCGGTCCGGCCCGATGCGCAAGCCCGCGGCACGCAGGAGCCGCGCGAAATGCATTACGTTCTCGGAGAGTCTTCCAGCGGCGGGCATTCGCGGGCCAGCTTCTCGATCGCAGGCGAGGCGACGACGTGGTGCTCGCGGAAGTAGCGCTCGTGGTTGCGCTCGACCTCCGCCAGCCAGTAGACATAGTTCACCATCATGCCGGCCGAACGGCCGATGCCCGATTCGGAGGCATCGCCGTTCCAGTTCAGCCGCTCCATCGCGGCGCCGTTGCCGAGGTGAAAGCGCGCCACCGGGTCGAGCGGCTCGGCGCCCGCCTTGGCGTGCAGCAGGTAGTGCGCGCACAGCCGCATCAGCAGCTTCTGCAGCGGCTCGGGGACCTCGCCCAGGTGCCACGCCGGATCGCCGAGGCGCTGGAGCAGCTGGCCCTCCGCGCCGTTCAGGCCGCCGCTCACGCGTGTTCGGTCGAGCCAACCCCGAAAGCCTGGAATCGGCGAGAGCGTGGCGAAGCGCCGCAAATGCGGGAACTCGCGCTTCAGGTCCTCGGCCACCTGCTTGATGAGCTGGTTGCCGAAGGAGATGCCGCGCAGCCCCTCCTGGCAGTTGGTGATCGAGTAGAACATCGCGCAGTCGGCGTTCATCGGGCTCTCGACGGGCGAGCGCACGTCGAGCAGCGGCTGGACCTGGGTGCTCATGCCGCGGGTGAGGGCGACTTCGATGAAGATGATCGGCTCGTCGGGCAGCTGCGGATGGAAGAAGGCGAAGCAGCGGCGGTCGCCTTCGAGGCGCCGGTGCAGGTCGCTCCAGCCGGCGATGGCGTGCACGGCCTCGTACTGGATCAGCTTCTCGAGCACGATCGCCGAGGTGCGCCAGTCGATGCGCTCGAGGCGCAGGAACCCGCGGTTGAACCACGAGCGCAGGAGATGCATCAGGTCGGAGTCGATGGCGCGCCAATGCGGATTGGCGCGCAGCTGCTTGAGGAGGAGCGCGCGCATCTGCACCAGCGCGGCGGTGCCGCCGGGGGCGATGTTGAGCCGGCGAAAAAGCTCCTGGCGCGGCGAGTCGACCGCGGCCTGCAGCTCGATCAGGTGCTGCGGCGACGGCTCGCGCTGGTAGGCATCGGCGGCGCGGGCGACGCTCTCGGCGGAGGGCGAATAGTCGCGCGCGAGCGTGTCGAAGAACTCGCCGCGGCAGCGTTCGGAGAGCGCCTGGTAGGCCGCGAGCGCGTCGCGCGCGAGCGCGGTGCTCGCGTATTCCCCGCTCTCGGCGAGGAGCGCGCGGCAGAGCTTCAGCAGCTCTTCGGTGCTGCGATCGAGCGGGCCGCGCCCCGCGCCGATGAGCTTCCGGAGGAAGCTGGTCGCCCCCATCTACGCCGCGGCCGCCGCCTTTGCCTCGTTCACCAGGCGCTCGGCTTCTTCGCCCGCCACGCGCTCGAGGTCGTCGCGGTACTTGAGCAGCACGCCGAGGGTGTTGTTGACCGTTTCCGGGTCGAGCGCGACGCGATCCAGGGCGACGAGGCAGTTCGCCCAGTCGATCGTCTCGGCGACGCCGGGCAGCTTGAAGAGCTCGGTCTTTCTCAGCTGCTGCACGAAGGCGACGACTTCCCTCGAAAGCGCCGCCGCCGCCTTGGGGGACTTGCGGTGCAGGATCTCGAGCTCGCGCTTCGCATCGGGATAGTCGACCCAGTGATAGAAGCAGCGGCGCTTGACCGCATCGTGGATCTCGCGCGTGCGGTTGGAGGTGATGACGACGATCGGCGGCTCTTTCGCCCTCAGCGTGCCGAGCTCCGGGATCGTGATCTGCCAGTCGGACAGCACTTCGAGCAGATAGGCCTCGAACGGCTCGTCGGTCCGATCCAGCTCGTCGATCAGGAGCACGGGCGCGTCGCCTTCCAAGGCCCGTGCCAGCGGCCGCTTCACCAGGAACTCGTCGGAATAGATCTGCGAACCGAGCTTCTTCTTGTCCTTCTCGCCCGCGGCCTCGGCAAGCCGGATCTCGATCATCTGGCGAGAGTAGTTCCACTCGTAGGCCGCCTGGGCAATGTCCAGGCCTTCGTAGCATTGCAGGCGAATCAGATCGCGGCCGAGCGCCTGCGCCACGACCTTGCCGATCTCGGTCTTGCCGACGCCGGCTTCGCCTTCGAGGAAGAGCGGCCGTCGCATGGCGAGCGAAAGGAAAAGCGTGGTGGCGAGAGAGCGATCGGCGACGTATTCGCCGGAGGCGAGGAGCGCCTGGGTCTCGTCGATGGACTTCGGAAACGCTTTGGGCATTAGAAGCGCCTGAAAGAGCGGCATTTTCCGGGTTTTGGAGCGCTGCCGCCACAGGTAGTTCGAGCTTGTAGCCGACCCCAAGACAGCGAAGAATAGCGGCGCCCATGACTTCCCGACGGAGATTCCTGGCGAGCGCACTGGCGCTCACCGCGGCGCCGCTCGCCGCACAGGACAAACCGGCGCCGAAGCGCATCGGCATGCTCGAGACGGTGTCGCTCGGCGCGAACACCACCAACCTCGTCGAGTTCCGCAAGGCAATGGGCGAGCTCGGTCACGAGGAGGGCAGGACCTATCTCGTCCTCTATCGCTCCGCCGAGGGCCGTGCCGAGCGCTTTCCGGCGCTCGCCGCCGAGCTCGCGAGGCAGAAGATCGACGTCTTCCTCACGCGCGGCACGCCCGCGACGATCGCCGCGCGCGACGTGGAGGCCGGCATCCCCGTGGTCGCCGCCGCGGTCGCCGATCCGATCGACGCGAAGCTGGTGGCGAGCCTCGAGAAGCCGGGCGGCAGCGTCACGGGGCTCACCAGCCAGGTGAACGAGCTCGGCGCGAAGAGGATGGAGCTCTTGAGGGCCCTCGCGCCGCGCATCAAGCGCGTCGGCGCGCTGACCAATGCCGACAACCCGGCCTCGATAGCGACCTGGAAGGTGATCGAGGCCGCCGCGCCGGACCTGGGACTCAAGGCCGAGATCATCGACGTGCGCAGGCCCGAGGAGCTCAACAAGGCTCTCGGCAAGGCCGTGAAGAGCGGCGTCGATGCATTGCTCATCGGGCTCGAGACGCTCGCGCAGTCCTATCAGGATGTGATCATCGAGTTCGCGGCGCGCAAGCGCCTGCCCGCCGTGTTCGCGGCGCGCAACTTCGTCGAGGCGGGCGGGCTCGTCTCCTATGGCGTGTCGTACCCGAACATGTACTACCGTGCCGCCGCCTACGTCGACAAGGTGCTGAAGGGCGCAAGACCGGCCGAGCTGCCGATGGAGCGGGCGAGCAAGTTCGAGCTGGTGATCAATCGCAAGACGGCGCGTGCATTGAAGCTGACCATCCCGCCCGACCTCTTCCTCCGCTCGGACGAAGTCATCGGCTGAGGCATGGGCTTTGCTCGCTCCGGGCAACCAACCCCGGAGGCCCGTCCATGGAAATGCAAGTCGTGAAGGAATTGATCCTGCAGTCGCTCGAGCATGAAAAAGGCGGCGTCAAGATCTACGAGGCCGCGCTCAAGTGCGCGCAGAACGAAGACCTGAAAGAGGAATGGGAGCGCTACCACCAGCAAACCGAGCGCCATGTGCAAGTCTTACAAGACGTCTGCCTGCAGATGCAGCTCGATCCCGAGGAGCAGACGCCCGGCCGCAAGATCGTGCACGACATGGGCGCCTCGCTCGTCGCGGCGATCGAGGCGGCAGCCGGCGCCGGCGATCCCGCGCAGGCCGAATGCGTCGCGGCCGAGTGCGTCGTGCTCGCCGAGGAGAAGGACCACTCCAACTGGCAGCTGATCGGCGAGGTCGCGAAAAAGATGACCGGCGCCGAAGGCAAGGCGCTGAAAGAGGCGCACCAGGAAGTCGAGGACCAGGAAGACGAGCACTATTACCACACGAAAGGGTGGCTGCGAGAGCTGTCGATGAAAGCGCTCGGCATGAAGGCCGTCTTGCCGCCGCCGGAAGAGAGGAAGCACGTCAAGACCGCGATCGGCCAGGCACGCGCCGAGCAGTCGCGCCGCTCGTAACCTGAGCGCACTGGAAACAAAAAGGCCCGCGAGAGCGGGCCTCTGAACTTGGGGCGAGCGCCGTTTACTTGAGCGCCGCCTCCACCGCGCGCTTCGCCATCACGGTGATGAGATGCGCGCGGTACTCCGGTGAAGCGTGCAAGTCGTTGTTGAGGCCATCGGGCTTCACCTTGATGCTCGCAACCGACTCGGGCGCGAACCTGGACGACAGCGCCTTTTCCATCTCGGTCTGGCGAAATGCGCTCGGCCCGGCGCCGGTCACGCCGACGCGCACATTGCCCGAGCCGAAGTCGGCGACGTAGACGCCGACCATCGCGAAGCGCGATGCGGGATTCCTGAACTTCATATACGCGCCGCGCTTCGGTGCCTGGAACGACACGCTCGTGATCAGCTCGCCAGGTTCGAGAGCGGTCTCGTAGAGGCCCTTGAAGAACTGGTCGCCCGGGATCTTGCGCTTGTGCGTGGTGAGGGTCGCGTTCAGCGCGAGCACCGCCGCGGGATAGTCCGCCGCCGGATCGCTGTTGGCGAGCGAGCCGCCGATCGTCCCCATGTGGCGCACCTGCCGGTCGCCGATCATGGCGGCCAGCGCGGCGAGCGACGGGATCGCCTTTCTCACCTCCGCCGAATGCGCGACCTCGGCATGCCGCGTCATCGCGCCGATCTCGATTGCGCTGCCCGAGGCCTTGATGCCCGAGAGGTCCTTGAGGGTGCCGAGGTCGATCAGGTCCGAGGGCGACGACAAGCGCAGCTTCATCGCCTGCACCAGGCTCTGGCCGCCGGCGAGGTAGCGGCCTTCGCTCTTGCTCGTGGCAAGCGAGAGGGCGTCCTTCGTGGACGAGGGGCGGTGGTATTGGAATGCGTGCATTTGGGTTCTCCTAAGCTCGATGCATGGCGCGCCACACGGTCTGCGCGGTGGCGGGCATGGGGACGTCCTTCACACCGAGGGCGTCGGTGATCGCGTTCATCACTGCCGCGGGTGCGCCGATCGCGCCGGCCTCGCCGCAGCCTTTCACGCCGAGCGGGTTGTGCGTGCAGGGCGTCTCGCGCGTATCGATCTTGAAGAGCGGCAGATCATTGGCGCGCGGCAGGCAGTAGTCGGCGAGCGAACCGGTGACCAGCTGCCCGGTCTCGTCGTACTTGCACCCTTCGGTCAGCGCCTGGCCGATGCCTTGCGCGAGGCCGCCGTGCACCTGGCCTTCGACGATCATCGGGTTGATCACCTTGCCGAAGTCGTCGACGGCGGTGAACGCCACGACCTGCGACGCGCCGGTGTCGCGGTCCACTTCCACTTCGCAGACGTAGCTGCCCGCCGGGAAGGTGAAGTTGGCCGGATCGTAGAACGCGTTCTCGTTCAGCCCGGGCTCGAGCTTGTCGAGCGGGTAGTTGTGCGGCACGTAGGCCGCGAAGGCGACCTCGCCGAACATCTTCTTCTTGTCGGTGCCGGCGACCTTGAACACGCCCTTGTCGTACTCGATGTCGCCTTCGGAGGCCTCGAGAAGATGCGCGGCGATCTTCTTGCCCTTTGCGATGATCTTGTCGAGCGCCTTCACGATGGCGGTGCCGCCGACGGCGAGCGAGCGCGAGCCGTAGGTGCCCATGCCGAAGAGGACCTTCGATGTGTCGCCGTGGACGATGTCCACCTGCTCGATGGACAGGCCGAGCCGGTCGGCCACGACCTGGGCAAAGGTGGTTTCATGCCCCTGGCCATGCGAGTGCGAGCCGGTGAACACCGTGACGGTGCCCGTCGGATGCACCCGGATCTCGCCCGCTTCGAACAAGCCGGCGCGCGCACCGAGGCTGCCGGCCACGTTGGAGGGCGCGATGCCGCAGGCCTCGATGTAGCAGGCATAGCCGAGGCCACGCAGCTTCCCCTTGCGCAGCGATTGCTCGCGGCGCTCCTTGAAGCCCGCGACATCGGCGATCTTCATCGCCGCGTCGAGCGTGGCCTCGTAGTTGCCCGTGTCGTAGCAGAGCGCGACCGGCGTCTGGTACGGGAACTGGCGGATGAAGTTCTTGCGGCGCAGCTCCGCCGGGTCCATCTTCATCTCGCGTGCCGCCGTCTCGACCAGCCGCTCGACCACGTAAGTCGCTTCCGGCCTGCCGGCGCCGCGGTAGGCGTCGACGGGCGTGGTGTTGGTGAACACCGCCGTGACCTCGCAATAGATCGCGGGCGTCCTGTACTGGCCGGCGAGCAGCGTCGCGTACAGGATCGTCGGGATGCAGGAGGCGAAGGTCGAAAGGTAGGCGCCGAGATTGGCGGTGGTACGAACCTTCATCGCCAGGAACGTTCCATCCTTGTCGAGGGCTAGCTCCGCGGTCGTGACGTGGTCGCGGCCGTGCGCGTCGGAGACGAAGGCTTCCGAGCGCTCGGAGGTCCACTTCACCGGGCGCGCGAGCTGGCGCGAGGCCCAGGTGACCACCACGTCTTCGGCATACAGATAGATCTTGGAGCCAAATCCGCCGCCGACATCCGGTGCGACGACGCGCACCTTGTTCTCCGGCAGGCCGAGCACGAAGGCGGTCATCAGCAGGCGCTCGACGTGCGGGTTCTGGCTCGCGACATAGAGCGTGTAGCCGTCTTCCGCGCGCGAATAGACGGCGTTCGCCGAGCGCGGCTCGATCGCGTTCGGCACGAGGCGGTTATTGACCAAGTCGAGCTTCGTCACGTGCGCCGCCTTGGCGAACGCGGCGTCGACGGCATTCTTGTCGCCGATCGCCCACACATAGCAGGTGTTGTCCGGGGCGATGTCGTGCAGCGCCGGGCCGCTCTTCGCCTTGGCGGGATTCACCACCGCGGGAAGCGTCTGGTAATCCACCTCGATCAGCTCCGCGGCATCCTTCGCCTGCGTCGCGGTGTCGGCGATGACCACCGCCACGCGCTCGCCGACGTGGCGCACCTTGCCTTGCGCGAGCGAAGGATACGGCGGCTCCTTCATCGGCTGGCCTTTGACGTCCGTGATGAGCCAGCCGCAGGGCAGCCCGCCGACTTTCGCAGCGGCGAGATCGGCGCCGGTATAGACGGCGATCACGCCGGGCGCCTTCTTGGCCTTGTCGATGTTGATCTTGCGGATATTGGCGTGCGCATGCGGCGAGCGCACGAATGCGGCGTAAGTCTGGCCGGGGAGGGCTACATCGTCGGTGTACTGGCCGGCGCCAGTGAGAAAGCGATAGTCCTCTTTACGCGTTACGCGTGCACCAATCAACGAGGTGGTCATGGGCGGCCTCCATTCACTTGGAAGCAGCCATGGCGCGCGCACCGGCCATGATGCTTTTCACGATGTTGTGATAGCCCGTGCAGCGGCAGAGATTGCCTTCGAGGCTCTCGCGCACTTCCTGCTCGGTGGGGCTGGGATGGTTTCTTGCGAAATCGAGCGCGTTCATCACCATGCCGGGCGTGCAGAAGCCGCACTGCAGCCCGTGGTTCTCCTTGAACGCGGCTTGCATCGGATGCAAGGTGCCGTCGGCATGCGCCACTCCCTCGATGGTCAGGATGTCGGCGCCTTCGGCCTGCATGGCGACGATCGAGCAGCTCTTGATCGCCTTGCCGTTCATCTGGACCGTGCACGCGCCGCACTGCGCGGTGTCGCAGCCGACGTGCGTGCCGGTGAGGCGCAGGTTCTCGCGGATGAACGCGACGAGGAGCGTGCGTTCCTCGATCTCGCCGGAGACCGGCTTGCCATTGACCTTCATGGATACCTTGACCGTCATGTTGGGCCTCCTCGAGCGCAACAGCTGGGGACGCAGATGCTAGCCAAGGCAAATCGGCAGGGCAAGAGCGTATGATCTGCAACGCGCCCAAGATGGTCTTGAGGATTGCAATTTCACAGTCAGTGCTCCCATGAGACTTCTCATCGTTGAGGACGATGCGCCGCTGGCCTCCGGGCTGCGGCGCATCCTCGAAGCGGAAGGCCACGCGGTCGATGTCACCTCGCGGGGCGAGCAGGCGGTGCTCGCCGCCGCGCAGGAGCGCTTCGACCTTGTCATCCTCGACATCGGGCTGCCGCAGATGGACGGCTTCGAAGTGCTGCGGCGCCTGCGCGCAGGCTCTCCGGACAAGAACGGGCCGATGCCCGTGCTCGTGCTGACGGCGCGCGACGCGGTCGACGACCGAGTGCGCGGCCTCGACCTTGGCGCCGACGACTACATGGTGAAGCCCTTTGCCATGCCGGAGCTCACCGCGCGCGTGCGCGCGCTGCTGCGTCGCTCGCAGGCGCACGGCGGTCCGCGCATCGTGCATGGGCCGCTCACGCTCGACACGGTGGCACGCAGGGCATTCCTCAAGAACGAGCCACTGGAGCTCGCGGCGCGCGAGTGGGCCGTGCTCGAGGTCCTTCTCGGCAAGGTGGAGAAGATCGTCTCGAAGGAAGCGATCATCCAGGCGGTCGCCGGCTGGGGCGATGACCTCTCGCCGAACGCGATCGAGGTCTACGTATCGCGTCTTCGCTCGAAGCTCGAGCCCGCGGGCGTCAAGATCCGCACCGTGCGCGGCTTCGGCTACATGCTGGAAGAATACAAGGGCAATTGAGCGTGGCGGCCCGCAGCCTCCGCGCGCACCTCCTGCGGATGCTGCTCCCGCCGATCGCGGCGCTGCTCGTCCTCGGCGCGCTCGTCGCGTACTACCCGTCGATCGAGCCGGCAACCACGGCTTATGACCAGGGCCTGATCGACGTCGGCATTTCGCTCGGCACCTACATCCGCGGGGGCGATGACGGGTATCGCCTGGAGCTGCCGGTTGCAGTGGACCAGGTCCTGCGCCGCGACAGTTATGACAACGTCTATTACCGGGTCGTCGGCCCGAAAGGCGAGGAAATTGCGGGCGACGAAGGATTGCCGGGACCGCCGGCCGATGTCGGCCCGCGCGACGGCTTCATTCCCTACGACACGGCCTACAAGGGCCAGAAAGTCCGCGCGGTGGCCTTGCCGGCGAAATGCGGCCCGGCGCCTTGCAGCGTACTCGTGGCCGAAACGACGGTGAAGCGCAGGCGCATGGCGCGCGACATCCTTTTTTCGTCGCTGCTGCCCGAAATGATGATCGCCGTCGCGACGGTGCTCATCGTCTGGTTCGGCGTGAAGCGCGGGCTAGGGCCGCTCGCCAAGCTCTCGGACGAGATCAAGGCACGCTCGCCCGGCGACCTGCGGCCGATTCCGGCCGCCGGCACGCCCGAAGAAACGCAGCCGCTCGTCAGCGCGCTGAACGGCCTGCTCGACGAGGTGGCGCAGGCGAGCCGCAACCAGCAGCGCTTCCTGGCGAATGCCGCGCACCAGCTGCGCACGCCGCTTGCCGGCCTGCAGGCGCACACCGAGCTCGCGCTCGCCAAGCCGCTGCCGGCCGAGGTGCGCGCCGAGCTCGAGCAGGTGCACCAGGCAACGATCCGCACCGCGCGGCTCGCGAACCAGCTCCTCGCGCTCGCGCGCGCCGAGCCGGGCGCGCGCGGCAACGCCGCCGAGCTCAACCTCAAGACGCTGGCGGAAGGCGAAGCCGACGCCTGGGTGCACCAGGCGCTCGCGCGCGACGTCGACCTCGGCTTCGAGCTCGACTGGGCGCCGGTGCAAGGCGACGCGTTCCTGCTGCGCGAAGCGGCTGCCAACCTGGTGCACAACGCGATCGAATATTCGCAGCGCGGCGGCCATGTCACCGTGCGCACCGGGCGGCGTGACGGCCACGCCTTCCTCGAGGTGGAGGACGATGGCCCTGGCATTCCGCCGCAGGAGCGCGAACGCGTGCTCGAGCGCTTCTACCGCGTACCGGGCACGGCCGGGACCGGCAGTGGCCTCGGCCTCGCCATCGTGCGCGAGATCGCGGCCGGCCACGGCGCGAATATCGTTATTACAGAGGGTGCCGGCAATAAAGGCTGCCGCCTTGCGATAACATTTCCCCATGGATAGCGTCGATATCGAAGTGCTGCGTACCGCCGAGGAATGGCGCAAGCGCGGCCACCGCGCTGCGCTCGGCACGATCGTGAAGACCTGGGGCTCCGCACCGCGCCCGGTGGGCGCGATGGTCGCGATCCGCGACGACGGCCAGATCGTCGGCTCGGTGTCGGGCGGCTGCGTCGAGGACGACCTGGTCGACAAGGTGCGCGAGAAATTTGCGGCCGCGAAAAAGCCCGAGCTGGTCACCTACGGCGTGACCAACGAGGAAGCGACGCGCTGGGGCCTGCCGTGCGGCGGCACGCTGCAGCTCGTGCTGGAGCCGGTGAGCGACAAGAGCGGGCTCGGCGATCTGCTCGAACGAATCCAGTCGCAGCAGCTCGTCAAGCGCCGCGTCGAGATGGAGAGCGGCCGCGCGACGCTCGAGCCGGGGCGCTGGCAGGATGTGCTGGAGTTCGACGGTCGCGTGCTCGCCACCGTGCACGGCCCGCGCTGGCGGCTCGTGCTGATCGGCGGCGGGCAGCTCACGCGCTATCTCGCCGAGATGGCGCGCATGCTCGACTACCACGTCGTGGTGATCGACCCGCGCGAGGAATACGCAGCCGGCTGGGACCTCGCCTCGGTGCCGATCAATCGCGGCATGCCCGATGACGTGGTGCGCGAGCTCGAGCTCGACGGGCATAGCGCGCTCGTCGCGCTGACGCACGACCCGAAGCTCGACGACCTGGCGCTGATGGAAGGCTTGAAATCCGCCGCGTTCTACGTCGGCGCCATCGGCTCGAAGAAGAACAACGACGCGCGCCGCGAGCGGCTGAAGGAATTCGATGTCTCGGCCGACGAGATCGCGCGCCTGCGCGGGCCGGTCGGCCTCTACATCGGCTCGAAGACGCCGCCCGAGATCGCGGTGGCGATCCTCGCCGAGATGACCGCCGTGCGCCACGGCGTCTCCGAGCCGAGCTGGGCCGCGAAACCGCAGCGACGCTTCGACCCGTCCGCCTGCGAGGTGAAGCAGGCTTGAACATCGTCGGCCTGCTGCTCGCGGCCGGCTCCGCCTCCCGCTTCGGCTCCGACAAGCTGCGCCATGCGCTGCCGCACGGCGTGCCGATCGCCCTCCAGGCGCTGCGCAATCTCAAACCGGAAGTCGATGACGTGCTCGCCGTGGTCAAGCCCGGTGACCAGGATCTCTTCGGCGCCGAATGCCGCACGCTCGTGTGCGAGCGCGCTCGAGAAGGCATGGGCGCGAGCCTCGCCTGCGCGGCGCGCGAGGCGGGCAAACGCGACGCCTACCTGGTCGCGCTGGCGGACATGCCCTACATCCGCCGTACTTCGATTGCCGCGGTTCGCCAGTCGCTCGAGGGCGGCGCGGCGCTCGCGGCGCCTTACTTTCGTGCGCGGCGGGGACACCCGGTGGGCATCGCCGGTCGGTTCTACGGGCAGCTCATCGCCCTCGGCGGGGACGAGGGCGCGAAGAAGATCCTCGCCGCGCACGAGCGCGAGCTGGTGAAGATTCCCGTCGGCGACCCCGGCGTCATCCGCGACATCGACACGCCCGCGGACCTGCTTCCTCCCATTCGAACCTAGGAGAACGATGGACTATCTGCCCAGAGGCGCGAACTTCATCCGCGCGAAATTCCTGTGGGAAATCGGCCTGCACATCGCCGGCAATCCGCTCGAGCCGTACACCGGCAACCGCGACATCTGCATCAGCGTCGGCAGCGGCTCCGGCGACAAGTACAAGCCGTGGCTGCGCATGTCCTGCGGCTCGCCGATCCTCGCGCATGCCGTGGCGCGCGGCGAGCTGGAGGCCGCGATCGTCAATCCGTCGGCGATGCTGACGCAGGCAGTGCGCGGCAAGGGGCTTTTCAGCCAGCCGCTCCCGCTGTGCGTTGTCGCGAACTATCCTTCGTGGGACCGCTTCGTCTTCGCCGTGCATCCGCGCTCGGGCCTGCGCTCGCTCGCCGATATCAAGGCGAAGCGCATGCCGGTGCGCATCTCCACGCGCGAGGACCCGACGCATTCGACGCGCGACCTGATCGGCCAGGTGCTCGAGCTCTATGGCTTCTCGCTCAAGGACGTCGAGAGCTGGGGCGGAAGCCTGCAATTGAACGGCGGCCCGGGCGACGCGCGCCGGCTGAAGGCGATCGCCGAGGGCTCGGTGGACCTCATCATGGACGAGGGGCTCGCGCTCTGGCTCGAGCGCGCGCTCGCGGCCGGCTACCAGCCGCTCGCGCTCGAGCCGGAAATCTTTGCGCCGCTGGGCGAGATCGGCTGGCGCCGGGTGGTGATGCCGGCGGGTTTGTACAAAGGCCTGCAGTCGGACCACGCGTGCATCGATTACAGCGCCTGGCCGCTCTATGCGCGGAGCGATCTGCCGGAGGCTGACGCCTACAAGATCGTCGATGCGATTGCCGCGCGCCAGAACGAAATCGTCTGGGAGAACTTCAATGCCTGGGCGCCCTTCCAGGGCATCGGCGCGCTGGGCGAGGAGACCGAGGCCACGCCGCGCGACGTGCCGCTGCACCCTGGCGCGGCGCGCTGGTTCCGGGAGCACGGCTTCAAGGTTTAATATCGATTTGTCGCCCAGGGGAGTGGCGCATTAGCGAGACCAGCGAGCAGCGCGCAATTCTTTTCGCCGACGTCTGCGAGAGCACCTCGATCTACGAGGAGCTCGGCGACGCGAAGGCGCTCGCGCTGATCAACACGCTTTTCAAGTCGCTCGACAAGCAGGTGAACGGCAACGGCGGCGTCATCGTGAAGACCCTCGGCGACGGCATGGTGTGCCAGTTCCGCGATGCGGCGGGCGCTTTCCATGCCGCCTGCGGCATGCAGGAGGCGGCGGCGCAGGTCGACCTGAAGGAGAAAAGCGGGCTCAAGATCAAGATCGGCTATACCTACGGCGCGGTGGTCCTGAAGGATCGCGACGTGTTCGGCGACACGGTCAACGTCTGTGCGCGCCTCGCCTCGCTCGCGAACCCGCAGCAGGTGCTGACGACGCGCGAGACCGTCCATGCGCTCCCGGAGGATCTGAAAGGCCGGTGCCGCGAGCTCTATGCCACCAAGGTGCGCGGGCGCCAGAGCGAGGTGATGGTCTGCGAGGTGCTCTGGCGCGCCGACCCCGACAAAACGCGCGTCAACACGTTCGCCACCGACACCTCGCCGACGGCGACCTGGAAATACGTGCTCAAGCTCACCTACCAGGGCGAGACTTTCACGGTCGAGGATGCGGCGACGGCGCGCCTCGGGCGGGACGCGAGCAATGAAGTCGTCGTGTCCACCGAGAACGCCTCGCGCCTGCATGCGCGCATCTTCAGCAAGGACGGGCATTTCGTCATCGCGGACCAGTCGACGAACGGCACATTCCTGATGGTCGATGGCACCACCCGGGAAGTGCGCCTGCGGCGCGCGGAAGCGGTGCTGGGAGAGCGCGGCTGGATCGGCGTCGGGAAAAGCGCCAGCAACCACGGCGATCACGTCGTGCGCTACCGGCTCGAGCGCAAGTCGTGAACCTTGGACTGTAAGGAGGCCGCGAGGCGCGGCGTCAGCTCGATGATCGTGTCGATGGTCTTCCGGACGTGCGCGTCGACGGCCGCCACGTTGGTCCGGTAGTCGAGCACCACTTCTTCGATGTCCGGCAGCGGCTCGCAGGCGCCGCCGCACGCCTCGAGGAACACCGGCGCCTCGAGATGGAATTTCTCGCGCAGGAAACGCTGGTGGTCGGTGCTCATGGCCACGACGAGCCTTGCGCCCGCGAGGATGTCGCGCGTGACGGTGCGGCGCCTGTGCGGGCGGACGTCGAGCCCCTTCGCCAGCAGGTAGTCGCGCACATTCGGGCGCACGACATGCGGATAGTCGTCGGTGCCCGCCGAGCTGACCGCGAGGGCGCTCTGCGGACCGAGCTCGCGGCGTAGCGCGTATTCCGCGGCGAGGCTGCGGAAGATGTTCCCGGTACAGACGAAGACGATCACGGTGCCGCGAAAGTTACCGTAGAATCGTTTTCTTTCCCGCCGGCAGTTCACAAATGTTCCCCCCGAACCTCTTAGCCCAGTCCGATCCTGAGCTCTGGAATGCCATTCGCCTCGAGAACCGGCGCCAGGAAGATCACGTCGAGCTGATCGCGTCCGAAAACTATGTGAGCCGCCAGGTGCTGATCGCGCAAGGCAGCCAGCTCACCAACAAGTATGCCGAGGGCTACCCGGGCAGGCGCTATTACGGGGGCTGCGAGTACGTCGACATGGCCGAGACCATTGCGATCGAGCGTGCGAAGAAGCTGTTCGGCGCGCCGTGGGCCAACGTGCAGCCGCACTCGGGCTCGCAGGCCAATCAGGCGGTATATACGGCGGCGCTCAAGCCCGGGGACACGCTCCTCGGCATGTCGCTCGCCATGGGGGGCCATCTCACGCATGGGTCGCCGGTCAACCTCTCCGGCAAGCTGTACCGCGTCGTCTCCTATGGGCTCACGGCGAAGGAAGAGATCGACTACGAGGCGGCGGAACGCATCGCGCTGGCCGAGAAGCCGAAGCTGATCGTGACCGGCGCATCGGCATACGCGCTCGCCATCGACTGGAAGCGCTTTCGCGCCATCGCCGACAAGTGCGGCGCGGCTCTCATGGCCGACATCGCGCATTACGCCGGCCTGATCGCCACAGGCCTCTATCCGTCGCCCATCGGCATCGCCGACTTCGTGACCACCACCACGCACAAGACGCTGCGCGGCCCGCGCGGCGGGATGATCTTCGGATCGCCCGCGCAGGAGAAGGCCATCAACAGCTCGATCTTCCCGGGCCTGCAGGGAGGGCCGCTGATGCACGTCATTGCGGCAAAGGCGGTCGCGCTCGGCGAAGCGCTCAAGCCGGAATTCAAGGCCTACCAGCAGCAGGTGCTCGAGAACGCAAAGACGATGGCGCAGGTGCTGGTCGAGCGCGGGCTGCGCGTCGTCTCGGGGCGAACCGACTGCCACATGTTCCTGCTGGATCTCCGCGCGAAGAACATCACCGGCAAGGATGCGGAGGACGCGCTCGGCCGTGCCCACATTACGGTGAACAAGAACGCGATTCCGCACGATCCGCAGAAGCCGGCCGTGACGAGCGGCGTGCGCATCGGCAGCCCGGCGATGACGACGCGCGGCTTCCGCCGTGCCGAGGCCGAGCTCCTCGCGAATCTCATCGCCGATGTGCTCGACAAGCCGCACGACAACGCGAACCTCGAGCGCGTCGCCGGGGAAGTGAAGGCGCTATGCGCCCGCTTCCCGGTTTATGACTGAAGCCGCTTCTCCAGGAACCGGCTGAGCGGATCGGCCGGATACTCGCCGAAAGGTCCGCAATCGACATATCCGGCGCTCGTATAGAGCGCCAGCGCCTCGGCCTGCCGGACGCCGGTCTCGAGGCGCATTACCGCCAGCCCCTGGCGACGCGCCTCGCTTTCAATGCGTGCAAGGATCGCCCGCCCTAGTCCCTCGCCGCGAGCGGCCGGCACGACATACATGCGCTTCACTTCGCCGTAGCCGGTCGCGATGCGCAGGGCCCCGCAGGCAAGCGGCGCGCCTTCGCGGCGCGCGACGAACAGGCGGATGTCGGGGCGAGAAAGCTGCTCGAGGTCGAGGAAGTGGTTGCTCGACGGTGGATACAATGAGCTCAGATAACTATCGAGGGCAGCAATGAGCTCAGGCACGCCGGCGGCGCGCGGACTTTCGATCTGGATCGCCGTATTGGTTTTCATCGCATCGCCGGCTTCGGCGGCCGGGGATCGCTCCTGGATCGAGCGCAGCGACCGCAATACCGCCATGGTATTCGACACGCTGGGTGCGTTCTATCCGGAGTGGATGGCGAACCTCGGCATCGAGAAGTTCGATACGGCGGTGGCGGACCTGAAGCCCGATCGCGTGCAGCGCATCGACGCTGCCCTCGCCGCGACCGCGAAGCGGATCGGCGCCCTCAAGGCGAAGGAGAAGGATCCGCGCGTACGCCAGGACATCGACATCGTCGTCGAGGCGCTGCAACGCCAGCGTCGCACCGAGCTCCTGGAATACCGCCTGCTTCTGCCGTTCGATGACCTGCCACGGCAGATCTTCTTCTCGCTGCAGAACCTGCTCGACCCGCGCAATCCGCCCGCGCGGCGCGCCCATGCTGTAGCGCTCGCGAGCAACTATGCCGGCATGCGGGCGGGCACGCTGCCCATCACGCGGCTCGCGCGCGAGCGGTTCGAGGAGCGCGCTGCCGACAAGAGGCTGCTCTCGCCCTACAAAGGGCAGGTCGAGCAGGTGGTCAACAACTGCGATCGCTATATGAAGGGCGTGGCCGATCTCTTCCGCACGAGCGGCGTTCAGGGCTGGGAGGAGCCTCAGGGCAGGCTCGCGGCGCAGGTGCGCTCGCACTGCGACTGGGTGCGCAACACCGTGTTGCCGCGTGCCCGCTCGACGCCGACGCTGCCGCGCGAGCTCTACGCGCAGCGCCTCAAGAATTTCGGCGTCGACATCACGCCGGACCAGGCGATCGGGCTCGGCACGAGCACTTTCGCCGAGGTGCGCGACCAGATGACGCTGCTCGCAGCCGACATCGCTCGCGAGCGCAAGCTGGAATCAAGCGATTACCGCGCCGTGCTGCGCGACTTGAAGCGCGAGGTACTCGCGCCCGACGCGATCCTGCCGTACTACAAGCAGCGCCTCGCGGACATCGAGCGGATCATCGAGCAGCAAAAGCTCATTACGCTGCCGAAGCGCCCCGCGACCATCCGCCTTGCGACCGAGGCCGAATCGGCGGCGATTCCCGCTCCGTTCTTCAGCGTCCCGCGCCTCATCGGCAACAAGGGGGAGGTCGGCGAATTCGTCCTGCCGCTTTCCAACCCGAACTCGAAGAGCGGCGCGCGCCCGGACGACTTCACCGCGCCCGCGCCGGCATGGGCGCTTATCGCGCACGAGGCACGCCCGGGACATGAGCTCCAATTCGTCTCCATGGTCGAGGGCGGCGTCTCGGTCGCCCGCGCCGTCTTTGCTGCGAACAGCACCAATACGGAAGGCTGGGGGCTTTACGCCGAAGCGATCATGCTGCCGTATTTCCCGCCCGAAGGTCGCCTCTTCGGCTTGCAGCTGCGCCTGATGCGCGCGGCGCGCGAATTCCTCGACCCGATGGTGAACCTCGGCGAGATGACGCCGGAGGCGGCGCAGGAGTTTCTGATGCGCGAGGTGACGCTGTCCGAGCCGATGTCCAAGCAGGAGGCCGATCGCTACGCGTTCTGGAGCCCGGGGCAGGCCGTGTCGTACCTCTACGGCTATACGCGCCTGCGCGAGCTACGGATGAAGGCGGAGATCCTGCTCGGCGAGAAGTTCGATCAGCGCGAGTTCCACGACCTCATCATCGCGCAGGGCTTGCTGCCGCCGAAGCTGCTCGAGACCGCGGTGCTGGGAGAGCTTGCTCGTCGATATCCAGGAACTGCCAGAAATCCCGCCTCACAGGGTTCCGCCGGTAGCCCACGAGCCAAGGCTGCGCCAGCCCGGTGACGATGCGGTGCGCGATCGGCCGCACGGGCGCGTAAGCGAAAACCAGGTCGTCCATCTCGCGGTACAGGCGGTCGCGCTCCGGGTTGCTCGGCTGCAGGACCTTGGCCTTGTCGAATAGCGCGTTCAGCTGGGGAAGATCGAAGCGCGACAGATTGGATTGGCCCTTGTTCGGGCCGTAGACGATCTCGTAGAAGGTCTCGGCATCCGGGTTGGACGAGAGCCAGCCGAGCTGCCAGATCATGAGCTTGCCGGCGCGGCCGTCACGCAGGTGCTCCGGCCATTTCGCCTTGCGGATGGCGGTCTTCAGCCCGACGCGCTCCAGGAACTTGTGGAACAACTCGTCGGTCATCTTTCCGGGCGCGTCTGGCGTCGTGGCGATTTCGAGCACAAGCCTTGACCCATCGGGCGCCTCGCGGTAACCGTCGCCATCGCGGTCGACATAGCCGTAGATGTCGAGGAGCGCCCTCGCTTTCGCCGGGTTGAACTCCGACAGCGGTCCCACGAGATCAGGGTCGCCGCCGATGGCCTGCGGGGGCACGGTGGACTGCGCGACCAGCGCCTGTCCGCGATAGAGCGCGCGGATCGCCTCGTCGGTGTCGAAGGCGAGCGAGATCGCGCGACGCAAGGCGACCTTTTCCGGCGTGTAGCCGCCGACCACTGGATTCGTCATCCCGAAATAGAAGAAAGCGAGGTCCAGGTCTTGCGTCCGGTCGAGCTGCATCCTTTTCTTCTGGAGATTCGGCGCGAGCTTGCCTCCCGGCGCGGCCATGTTCACGTATTCCACGGGGACACGCTCGATCAGGTCGTGCTCGCCGTTCAGGAAAGCGAGCCAGCGCGGCTGCGGCTCTTCGATGATGTACACCTCGACCCGGTCGATCTGCGGGAGACGCTTGCCGTGCATCTTCGCAGCGATCGCCTGCGACACCGGATCATCCGGCGCCGCCTGCTCGTCGAAGAAATGCTCGCGATATCCCGGGTTGCGCTCGAGCACCATGCGCGATGAGCGCTTCCATTGCGTCAGGCGGTAGGGGCCGGTACCCACGGGGTGCTCCATGGTGCGGCCGGCATACGCTTCGATCACTTCGCGCGCGACCGCGCCGGTCAGGTTGGGAAAGGCGAGGTCGTAGATGAAAGTCGGTTTCGGCTCCTTGAAGACCACGCGGAACGTGTAGCGGTCGATCGCGCGCAAGCCTTCGACGTCGCGGTCGTAATCGAACTTGCCGCCCTTAAGGGCGGCGGCGCGGACCGCATCCATGCCGACGATGCGCTTGTCGATGAGATAGAGCTGCACCGACTTGTTCTGGGGATCGAAGTGCCGCTTGAGCGAGTAAACGTAGTCCTGCGCCGTGAGCTCGCGCTTCTTGCCCTTGAACGCGGGGTCGTCCGCGAAGTAGATGCCGGGCTGGATGCGAAGGGTCCAAGTCCTGCCATCGGCGGAGACTTCGGGCATGGCCGCCGCCGTATTGGGCTTGATCTTGAACGGCCGCGCCAGATAGTCGTATTGCAGCGGCGAGTCGAAGATGTGGCAAAAGACGATTGCCGAATAGACGTCGTTGATCTGCGCGGGATCGAAGCCGGTTTCGGCAACCTGGAACGCGTAGCGCAGCACCTTCTCGGCATGCGCGGCGGACGAGATCAATGCGCAGGCTAGAATCGCGGCGCGCAAAACGAGGAGGCGCATGGCGGCCTATATCTTACGCAGGCTCTGGCAGATGGTGCCGACGCTCGCCGGCGTCATCCTGCTCATCTTCTTCCTCTTCAAGTTCTTCGGCGGCGATCCGTCGCAGATCCTCGCCGGACAGGTCGCGAGCCAGGAGCAGATCGACGCCATCCGCCACAGCCTGGGGCTCGACCAGCCCTGGTACGTGCAGCTCGGCATCTTCGTGCGCGACATCTTCACCTTCGACTTCGGCAAGAGCTGGATGACGCGCGAGCAGGTCTCCGACATCTTCCTCACGCGGCTGCCGGCGACGCTCACCATCACCATCCCGATCCTGGTCCTCGAAGTATCGCTCGCCATCCCGATCGCGATGCTCGTCGCCTACCGGCGCGGCACGCTGCTCGACCGGGCCGTGATGGCGATCTGCGTGGCGGCGATGTCGATCTCGTTCCTCGTCTACATCATCGTCGGGCAGTACGTCTTCGGCTTCCAGCTCGGCTGGTTCCCGGTGCAGGGATGGGGCGACAGCTTCTGGAGGAACCTCGTCACCTACGCGCCGTTGCCGATCATCCTCGCCACGCTGGTGAGCCTCGCGCCGCAGACGCGCCTCTATCGCTCCTTCTTCCTCGACGAGACGAAGAGCGACTATGTGCGCACGGCGCGGGCCAAGGGCCTTTCCGACCCGACGATCCTGCGCAAGCACGTGCTGCCGAACGCGATGGTGCCGGTGCTCACGAACGTCGCGCTCCTCCTGCCGGGCGTTTTCGTCGGCAGCTTCCTGCTCGAGATCTTCTTCTCGATTCCCGGCCTAGGCCGCGAGGTCTACATCGCGGTGAATCGGAGCGACTATCCCGTCATCCAGGCCTTCACGGTCTATCTGGCGGTCATCACGATGTTCATCAACCTCGGCGCCGATCTCCTCTATCGGCTGGTTGATCCGCGGATTCAGCTCATCTAGATGGCGGCCGTTCTGGACATCGCGCCGGAGAATGCCTGGGTCGCACTCTGGCGGCGCCTGCGGCAGGATCGCGCGGGCGCGGTCTCGCTCGCCATCGTCGCCCTTTACCTCGTCATGATCCTCCTCGCCGCCATCGGCTATCTCGCCGGCAACTGGAGCGTGGAAGTCGGTGTGCCCTATGCCAATCCTGCGTTCCTCGGCGATCGTCCGAACCTCGAAGCGGTGCTCGCACAGCGGGCGAAGCGCGAGCGAGGGCACGTGCCGGACATCACGGCGGTGGATCCGCTCGCACCGAAATATGCCGAATGGGAAAAGCGCACGCGGCAGCTCAAGACGACGGAGCGCGAGCGGACGATGACGCTGCCCTGGGGCGGCGACCAATGGGGGCGCGACGTCCTGGCGAAGGCGATCAAGGGCTCGCAGGTGTCGATCGCGG
>DASQGW010000132.1:0-67811 GCA_035632415.1 Burkholderiales bacterium
CGTGAGCTGCAGGTCGTCGGCCACCACCTTCGGCAGCGAGTCCCAGGAGACCGACGCGCCGCTCTCGTCGATCGCCGCGCGCAGGTTGGTCACGGCGCGCTGCAGCGCCGCCTCGACCTCGACCTCGTGGAACTCCTTGCCGCGCGTGCCGACCCGCGAGTAGGCGAGCAGGTCCTCGATCAGCTGCTTCATGCGCGCCGCGCCGTCGACGATGTAGTGCATGAACTCCTGCGCATCGCCGTCCTTCAGCTTCTCGGCGTAGCGCCGGCCGAGGAGCTGCGTATACGAGGACACCATGCGCAGCGGCTCCTGCAGGTCGTGCGACGCGACATAGGCGAACTGCTCGAGCTCGGCGTTCGAGCGCTCGAGCTCTCCGGCCTTCTTCGCGAGCTCGTCGTGCGCGCGCTTGAGCTCGGCTTCCGCCGCCTTGCGCGCCGTGATGTCGGAGCCGACGCCGCGGTATCCGACAAAGCGGCCCGCATTGGGACCTGAGGAGTCGAACACCGGCTCGCCGCTCACCGAGATCCAGCGCGTACCGCCGGTCGGGTTCGCCCGCTCCATCTCGAAGTCGCGGAACGGCTCGTGGCGCTCGAGCTGCGCCTTGTGCGCCGCCCAGTCGGCCTCCGTCAGGTTGAGCGCGGGCTGGTCCCAGCGCTTGCGGCCGATGAAGGCCGCGGCGTCGAGGCCGGTGCGCTCGCCCATGCGGCGCGACATGAACTTGAGGCCGAAATCCTCGTCCTGCTCCCAGTACCAGTCCGACGAGAGCTGCGTCAGGCTCCTGAAGCGCGCCTCGCTCTCGCGCACCGCGTCCTCGGCGGCCTTGCGCTCGGTGATGTCGTCGAAGATCGCGATCTCGTAGAGCGGACGCCTGGCCGCGTCGCGCTCGACCACCATGCTGAACGTGATCCACACCGTCGAGCCGTCCTTGCGCAGGTAGCGCTTGTCGACGCGCACGTGGTCGATCTCGCCGGCGTAGAGCCTCGCTCTCTCCTTGTTGATGACATCGAGGTCCCCGGGGTGCGAGATCTGCCGTCCGGTCATGCCGATCAGCTCTTGCTCGGGATAGCCGAGGATCTCGCACAGACGCCGGTTCACGCGGATGAACTTGCGATCGAGCCCGATGTGGGCCACGCCCGAGCCGGCGAGCTCGAAGGTGCGCCGGTAGCGCTCCTCGCTCTCGCGGAGCGCCGAGTCGGCGTGCCTGCGCGAAGTGATGTCGTCGAGCACGGAGATGGCGTAGAGCGGTCTTCCAGCGGCGTCGCGCTCCATGGCAATCGCGACGTGCGCCCAGATCGGCGTGCCGTCCTTGCGCAGGTAGCGCTTCTCCATCTGTATCGAGGGCACCTCGCCGGCGATGAGCTTCTTGCGCTGCTCATCGACGGTGTCGCGGTCTTCCGGGTGCGAGATCTCCTTCACCGACATGCCGACGAGCTCGCCCTCGCCGTAGCCGAGCATCGCGCAAAGCCGTCGGTTCACGCGCATGAAGCGCCCGTCGAGCCCCACCTGCGCGAGGCCGGAGCCGGCCAGCTCGAAGGTGCGGCGGTAGCGCTCCTCGCTCTCGCGCAGCGCCTGCTCGGCGTTGCGCTGCGCGGTGATATCCGTGAAGCTGGATACCACGCCGTACCAACCCTCCGAGCCCGGCTCGCGGAGGAAGCCGGTGTTCACGGCGAGCCAGGTATGCGCGCCGCCCGGTCGCTTGATGCCGATCACATGGCCGGAGAGCGGCTTTCCGCTGCGCACCATGATGCGCGTCGGCCGGTCCTCGGTCTTTACCGGCGTACCGTCCGGATGCACGCAGGGCAGGAGCGACGTGAAGCCCCCGGCGCCGACGATCTCGGCAAGCGGCAGGCCGAGGATGCGTTCCGCCGCCTGGTTGCCGGCGACGATCTTCAGCTCGCGGTCGTAGACCAGGATGCCTTCGTTCGCCGAGTTGACGATCGCGCGCCAGCGCTCCTCGTTGTCGCGCAGCGCCTGCTCGGCGCGGGTGCGCGCCGTGATGTCGACGATCGCCCCGATGAGGCCCGCCACCTCGCCCTGCGCGTCGCTGTAGGTGGCCTTGTAGTAGATGGTGTCGCGCAGCTCGCCCTTGGCGGCGCGCACCCTGATCTCGTAGTTCTGCCGTCCGGGATGGGCGTAGAGCTCGCGATCCATCTCCGCGTGCCGCTCGGCGATCGCCGGATCCTGCGGATAAAGGTCGGCGACGGCCTTGCCGATGAAGGAATCGGCCCGGATGCCGAAGAACTCTTCCCACGCTTTGTTGACGCCGAGATAACGACCGTCGCGGCTCTTGAAAAACACCGGCACGGCCAGGGAGTCGACGAGCTTGAAAGCCGCGTCGAGCGGTGACGCCGCCTGCTCCTCCCCCCGTGCCCTTTCTAGTTGTCTCGCCTTGGGCATGGCAGGTGGAGGCATTCTAATGCGTGTACAGCCCCTTCGCGGCCGCCTTGGCGCAGACGAGCGGCACGAGAAAATCGAGCGTCGGCGTGTGCACTTTTTGCAAGCGCGCGAGCTCGAGCGGCGCGACGAGCTGCGCCTCGACTTCCATCGGCCGATTTCTCTCGTAGTCCTGCAGCATCGACGGTTTGTGCGCCGCGCCGGAGCCGATCTGCCCGCTCGGACCGCCTTTTGGACGATGCGGCGCCTGGTCGACCGCGACGCCGAGCCCGCATGCGATGGCTCGCGCCTCCCCGGCGGCGCGCTCGGCGAGCGGTTTCAGATCGGCGTCGTCCTGGACCTGGCGCACGGTGAGATGGGTCAGCGTGCAGAGCGACGAAGTCCACAGGTTCTGCGCGAGCTTCGCCCAGATCGACTGCCGGATGTCGGCGAGCGGCGGCGAGGCGAGGTCGGCCGCTTCGAGCATGTGGCGCAGCTCGGCGACGAGCGGCGTGTCTTTCGTATCCGGACGCCCGATGACGACCATGTTGTTGCCCGGCACATGGTTCTCGATCACGCCGGGCTCGACGATCTCGTTCGCCGAATAGGCGACGCCGCCGATCACCCGCTCCGGCGCCACCGCCTTCGCCAGCAAGCCGTCAGGATCGAGCCGCTTCAGCCGCGCGTCGTACCACCAGGGGATGCCGTTCTGCACGAACACCACCGCCGTGCCGGCGCCAAGGAGCGGCGTGCACTGCTCGGCGAACGCGCCGAGCAGGTTCGCCTTGAGCGTGACGAACACCGCATCCTGCTGTTCCAGTTCGCGGGCGCTCGCCGCTGCGCGCACCCGTCCGACGATGGTCTGGCTGCCGTGCAGCAGCTTGATGCCCCGGCTGCGCATCGCCTCGAGGTGCGCGCCGCGCGCGAGCACCGAGACATCGTTGCCCGCCGCGGCGAGCTTGGCGGCGATGTGCCCGCCGACCGCGCCCGCGCCGAAGACGCACAATTTCATGCCGATAGAATAACCCGCCATGAAAATCTGCCGCTTCGACAATGACCACCTCGGCCTTGTCGGCGAGGACGGCATCCGCGACGTCACCGCCGCGCTCGGCAAGCTGCCGGCCGTGGGCTATCCGTTCCCGAGGCACGATGCGCTCGTCGCGCACCTCGCCGAGCTCAAGCCGGAGCTCGAGCGCCTCGCGAAATCGGCCAAGCCCGTGCCGGTCGAAAGGGTGAAGCTCCTGAGCCCGGTCGCCAACCCGGGGAAGGTCATCGCCGCGCCGGTGAACTACAAGAAGCATCTCGAGGAAGCGCTCGCCGACAAGGGCATCCACCACGGCAATCTCGTCCAGGAGATCCACAAGGCGGGCATGTTCCTCAAGGCGACGAGCGCCGTGGTCGGCGCAGGCGAAGGCGTGAAGCTCGTGCATACCGACCGTCGCAACGACCACGAAGTCGAGCTCGCGCTCGTCATCGGCCGCACCGCCAAGAACATCGCCGCCGCGCAGGCGATGGATTACATCGCCGGCTACTGCATCGGCCTCGACATGACCATTCGCGGCCCCGAGGAGCGCAGCCTGCGCAAGTCGCCGGACTCCTATTGCGTGCTCGGGCCGTGGCTCGTGACGCGAGAAGAAGTGCCCGATCCCGGGCAGCTTTCAGTAAAGATCGCCGTGAATGGATCGGTGAAGCAGGATGCCCACACGAGCGACCTCATCCTGAGCGTCGCAGAGCTCATCGAGTGGGGCAGCTCGTTCTATACGCTGCATCCCGGCGACGTGATCCTCACCGGCACGCCGCAGGGCGTCGGGCCAGTGCGGCCGGGCGACGCAATGCTCGCCACGATCGAGCGCATCGGCTCGATGCGGGTGCAGGTGTCCTAAATGGAGAGGCCACCGGGCAGCGCCGCGGTGGCCTTTTGAGGCGGAAAAGACTACTTCGTCGTGCTGCTGCTGGAGGACGGCGACGTGCTGCTCGCTCCGCTGGCGGCCGAGCCGCTCGGGGTCGAGCTGGAGCTCGAGGGGCTCGACGAGGAAGACGAGGACGAGCCGCCGCTTGCGTTGTCTTTCTTGTTCAGGTCGATCGAGGTCGACGAAGAGCTCGAGCCCGAAGGCGCCGTGCTCGGCGTGCTGGTCGTGCCGCCGGCGGATGACGACGACGAGCCCGAGGGCGACGTGGTCGCGCCCGACGGCGAGGTGGCCGACGAACTCGAGGTGCGATCGGCGCCGCGGTCGCACGCCGTCATCAGCGTCGCGCCAAGCGCCAGGGAAACAGCGACTGCAATAGTGGACATTCTCATGGGGCCTCCGTGGTTGGGGTAAGGAAAGCAGAGCAAATATCGGACCGGGATGATCAGTTCTTCATCGTCGGCTTCGTGTCGCGCGATTGCGGGCCGGCCTGATCGCCGTCTTGCCGGAAGTCGCGATGCTGGTCGGCGTGCTTCGGATCGACCTGGCCCTGCACCGGGTTCGCGCCCTCGCGCCGCTCGGCGGCTGAAGGCGTTCCGGCGTTCGCGGGTGTCGTGGACGATCCTGCGGCCGCCTGCGGCAGGGCCGGGCCGCTGTCGGCCTTCGGCGACGGGGGAGTCGTGGTGTGGCGATCGCAGCCCGCAGCGAGCGCGAGCGCAAAGGCGAGCGCCATGGTCCGGAGTTTCATCGTAGTGTCCATTTCCCTCCGGTTGCAAACGGCGGGCCCGCCGGCGACGCGTGTACCATGCGCGCCGTGAATCTCCTACCCACCACCGTCGTGGGCAGCTATCCGCAGCCGAACTGGCTGATCGATCGGGCGAAGCTCGGCTCGAAGGTGCCGCGCGTGCGCGAGCCCGGGATCTGGCGCGTCGAACCGGAATTCCTGGAGCAGGCGCAGGACGATGCGACGCTGCTCGCGATCCGCGACATGGAAGCGGCTGGCCTCGACACCATCACCGACGGCGAGATGCGGCGCGAGAGCTACTCCAACCGCTTCGCCACCGCGCTGGAAGGCGTCGATATCGTCAATCCCGGCACGACGATCAACCGCACCGGAGCGCGCTCGGTCGTGCCGCGCATCACCGGCCCCATTCGACGCAAAGCGCCGATCGAGGTGCGCGACGTCGAGTTCCTGCGCCGCAATACCGACCGCAGGATCAAGATCACCCTGCCCGGGCCGTTCACGATGGCGCAGCAGGCGCAGGACGATTACTACAAGGACGAGGAAGCGCTCGCCCTGGCGTATGCCGCCGCGGTGAACGAGGAGCTGAAGGACCTCAAGCGCGCCGGCGCCGACGTCGTGCAGCTCGACGAGCCCTGGCTGCAGGCACGCTCCGACCGCGCGGCGCGCTATGGCGTGAGGGCAATCAACCGTGCGCTCCAGGGCATCGAGGGCACGACCGTCGTGCATCTTTGCTTCGGCTACGCTGCCGCGGTGAAGGACAAGCCCTCGGGGTATTCCTTCCTCGGCCAGCTCGCCGATACGACCGTCTCGCAGATCTCGATCGAAGCGGCGCAGCCGCGCCTCGACCTCGCGATCGCGCGCGAGCTCGCGCCGAAGCAGGTGATGGTCGGCGTGATCGACCTCGGTACCGAGGCGGTCGAGACGACCGAGCAGGTCGCCTCGCGCATCCGCTCGGCGCTCGAGCACGTTGCCGCCGAGCGGCTGGTGGTCGCGCCGGACTGCGGCATGAAATACCTGCCGCGCGACGTCGCCTTCGGCAAGCTGAAAGCGCTTGCCGCGGGCGCGGCGCGGGTTCGAAAAGAAATCAGCTAGGCGGCGGCGGGTGTGCGCGCCTGCGCGCGCGGCTCATAGCCCGCTTCGCGCGCCGCGATCACGCACTCGAAGTAGAGCGCATAGCTCTCCTTCGACTCGACCGGGCGGCCGTCCGCTGGCGTGTGCCGCCACTTCCAACGGAAGCTCTTCTTGTGATTGACGTGGAATATTTCGCAGACTTTCATCTGCCCTTTATACAGCGCGCGCGCGAGCGCGCGAGTGGCGCTCTCCTGAATCTATCGTAGAGTCTAGAACGACAGCGGGGCGAACTTCCGCACACGTCGCTCGCGCCCGACTCCGGCGGTGTACAGGTTTCCCCGACGGTCGTAGCATCGGCGCACCATGAAGATCACCTCCATCGACACCGCCCTCCTCACCGTGCCGACGCCGAAGCCGATGGCGCTGCAGTACCCGCATCACAAGATCGTCGTCGCGCAGATCTCGACCGACGAAGGGGTGCGAGGCCTGGGCTACAGCCTTTCGTTCAACGGCGGCGGCGCCGAAGCCGTCCATACCTACCTCGAGACGCGCCTGAAGCCGGCGCTTCTCGGCGAGGATCCGCTCTACGTCGAGCGGCTATGGGAAAAGATGTTCCGCGTCGACATGGGCGTGCGCAAGCACGGCACCGCCGCCTACGCCCTTTCCGCTCTCGACATCGGCCTCTGGGACATTGTCGGCAAGACCGCGAAGCTGCCGCTCTACAAGCTCTGGGGCGCGGCGAGCGACCGGGTCGCCGCTTACGGCAGCGGCGGCTGGTCGAAATACTCGATCGACGACCTGGTCAACGAGGCGCAGAAGTACGCGGCGCTCGGCTGCAAGTACTACAAGATGAAGATCCACCATCCGGATCCGGCGGTGAACGCGAGCCGCGTCGCCGCGGTGAAGAAAGCACTCGGGCCCGGGGTGCGCATGATGGTCGACGTGAACCAGAACCGGGACGTGCTGGGCAACGAGCGGCAGGCGCGCCTCCTCGAGGAATACGACCTCCTCTGGTACGAGGAGCCGGTGCTCGCCGACGATTTCGACGGCTATGCCGAGGTCGCCGCGAGGGTCAGGATCCCGATCGCCGCCGGCGAGAACCACTACACGCGCTGGGAGTTCAAGCAGCTGCTCGAGCGCAAGGCGCTGCACTTCGCGATGCCCGACGTGTGCCGCGCCAACGGTTTCTCCGAGACGCTGCGCATCGGCAAGCTCTGCGCCGCTCATGGCGTCCCGCTCACGCCGCACCTCATCCACGAGATCTCGATCCACGTCGTCGGCGCCCTCGCCAACGGCTTCCTCGTCGAATTCATGGACTGGGCGCCGCCCGATCTCTTCCAGGAGCTGCCCGAGTGCAAGGACGGCCTCTTCCGCATTCCGGATCGGCCGGGGCATGGCATTTCCCTGCACCCCAAGGCGGTGGAGAAATATCGCGCATGAACTTCACCAAGGTCGTGCTCTTCACCGATCGCGATGGCCGCGCGCGGTTCAGGGAAGAAGAGATCCCGCTCACCGAGGGCAACCCCCAGTCGATGCTCTCCAGGGTGCTCGCCTCCTCCGGCTACCAGCTGCGTTACAGCCCGGCGGGTTTCCGCAGCCAGTGGCACTGCACGCCGGCGCCGCAATGGGTCTTCATCCTCAAGGGGGAGATGGAGATCGGCGTACGCGACGGAGCCCGAGTCTTCAAGCCGGGCGAGCACTTCTACGCTTCCGATCTCCTGCCGCAAGGCGCGAGCTTCAACGCCGACCTGCACGGCCATTGGAGCGCACAACGGGGCAAGGACCCGCTGGTCACGTTGTTTCTAAAGACTTGAATTACTGACTGCGCTCGAACGGGTCGGTGTGCTCGAACCGATCCCATCCCGCGCGTACCGCGTGGCGGTTCTTGGCCCACTCGAGCTGCGATTTGCCGCGGTTACGCTGATAGTCGCGCTGCAGCTCGCGCTCGCACTGCTCGTAGGTCAGGCCGGCGTAGCGGACGCGGCCTTCCCATCCGGTCCGGTAGGCGGGGTAATAGTCGTCGAAGGTATAGCCGCGCTCGTAGTACGGCTCGCGCAGGTAGTTCTCGCGCCAGAAGGCTTCCTCGACCGCCGGATCCACGCGCTCGGCCATGCTCGGCTTGCGCCGCCGATCTCCGCTCGCCGGCATGCGGGAGCGGTCCTCGGCAACGCGTCGTTCGGTGAAAAGTGCCATTGCGCTCTCCTTGTTGCTGTTGGACCGGAGAGCGACGCAATTTGCGTGCCGGTCTAGCGGACGAGCTGTGTAATCGCTGCGATGGCGAGGCCCGCGAGGCCGCCGACCAGCGTGCCGTTGATGCGGATGTACTGCAGGTCGGGGCCTATATGGCGCTCGAGCTCTGCGACGAGCTTCTCCTCCTGCCAGCTCATGATCTGGTCTTCGACGAAGCGCCCGATCTTGGAACGATGCTCCTCGATGAGCGCCGGCACGCTGCGCAGGATCTGCTCGTCGATCCAATGCTGCATCTCCCGATCGGCGCGCAGGCTCCGGCCGAGCGACTCGACCATCGCCGTGACGCGCTGGTGGAGCGACGCGGGGCTGCGGTCGTGCTCGGAGCCGAGCCAGCCGCGGAACTCGGTCCACAGGCTCGCGATGTAGCGCCCGAGCGCCGGGCTCTCGAGCGCCTCGTCGCGCAGCTTGTGCACGCGCTCGCGCAGCGCCTCATCGTTCTTCAGCCGCTGCACGAAGTCGGCGACGAAGGCGTCGAAGCGCCTGCGCAGCTCATGATCCTGGTCGTGCCGTACCTCGGAGATCTTCTTCACCGCCACTTCGACGATCTTGAGCGCCGCCTTGTCGTCGAGCTTGAGTCCCAGCCAGTCGGAGAGCCACTTCAAGAGCGGCGCGCTCTTCGCCACCTCGCCCGCGATGTAGGCCTGCGTCTCGCTCTTGGCCAGCACATCGTCCAGTGCGCGCAACGCCGCATCCAGCAGCTCGTGATGCCGCTTGTTCTCGGTCAGGATATCGAGGAGCTGCGCCGCCCCGCCGGCGAAGTCCGCCTCGCGCAGGCGCCGGGAAATGGCTTGCTGCAGGTAATGGTGCACGCGCTCATCGTCCAGTGCGGCGAGGCCGTGCGCCGTGAAGCGCACGACGTAGTTCGCCACGGCTTCGGCGTTGTCGATGCGGATCAGCCAGCCGTAGAGCGTGCGCGCCGGACGGAAGTCGCGGATGCGCTGCACGACGGCTGCGCTCGTCAGGAAGTTGGACTGGATGAAGTGCGACAAGCCCGCGGCAATGCGCTCTTTGTTGCGCGGGATGATCGCGGTGTGGGGGATGAAGCGCAGCCCGAGCGGATGGTGAAAGAGCGCCGTCACCGCGAACCAGTCGGCGATCGCGCCGACCATCGAGGCCTCGGCGGTGACCGAGACCCAGAAGAGCCACGGATACCGGTGCTCGAACGCCTGCGCGCCTGCATAGAGCACGCCGGCGAGCACGAGCAAGCCGCTCGCGCGCCACTTCATGCGCGCAAGCCGTGCGTCGCGTTCCGCTTCTCCGTCTAGGCGCATTGCGCCTCCTTACGAAAGAACGTAGGCCAGTCTATACAGGCCGACCGTCGCGCCGGCTACCGCGGAGGCTGCGACTGCGGCCTCGTTGTAGCCGGCGACGAGCGCCACGGCGCCGGGCGACGCGTCACCGCCCCGCAGCTTCTGCTCCGTGGTCTGCGGCGGCGGCTCTCCGATGCTGCGAAGAAGATGAGCCGCGACTATGCCCTTGCGCGAAGCGAGCGCCGCAAGATCCAGCGTCGTCGCGCTCCACGAACGCACCGTAAGCAACGTCTGTGCGAGCGCGCTGCCGGAGCTCGCTTCCACCCGGCACAAGCCGCGGACCATGTTGCGGTGATGCGGCATCATCTTGCGCGACCAGGCGGTGGGATTGTTCAGGCGCTCGAGGTACGCGGCGCTGGTCAGCGTGCCCTCGTCTTCCAGCTCGTACAAGATGAAATAGCTGCGCTCGTCCGCCGAGACCCAGCGCGAGCCGCGCAGGAATCCGGGGATCGACAGCCGCTCCGGCATGTGCTCTTGCGCATGCCAATGGTCGAACTCTTCGCGGACTTCGGCGGCGACCTCGCACCAGATCGCCACCGCCGCCTTACCGAGCATCGAGCATCGCTTTCGTCGCCCGCAATGCACGGCGCACACGCTCGGCCGCCGGCATCGGCTTGGCGCAGGGAATCTCGAGGCTGATCGGCAGGTCGGCCGGCAACGCGTCCAGCAGAGCGCGCAGATCGAGCGCGCCTTCGCCGGGAAAGAGCCGGTCGCCGCGCGCCTGGCGGATCATCTCCTGCATGCTGCTCGGCACTTCCGCCCGCGCGTCGCAGAGCTGCATATAGCGTAGCCGCGGCTTCGGCACGCGCGCGAGCTCGGCCGGCCGGTCGCCGCCACGGAAGAAGTGGATCGCATCGACGAGCAGCGCGGCGTTCGGCCGCGCGGCGCCTTCGATCACGCGCAGCGCCTTGCCGACGTTGGACACATCGACCCAGGGCATCGGCTCCAGGTTCGCCGCGACCCGGTACTTGGCAGCGAGCTCGCAGAGCTCGCCGAAGCTGTTGGTGAGTCGCGAGGCGTCCGGATCGGCGCCATGCACCAAAAGCTCGGTCGCGCCGAGGCGCTGGGAGATTTCGAGCATGGGCTCGAAATCCTCCACGCGGGTCTGCGCCTCGAGCCGGAAGACCTCGATGTCGTAGATGCGCACGCCCGTCTCTTTCGCCGCTCGCTCGATGGCAGGCAGGTCGAGCGGCGCGTGGGGGGACGCTTGTCCTGTCACCGGGATGAGCCGCAGCCCGACGGCGTCGTAGCCTGCCTTCGCGGCCGTGGCGATGAGCTCGGGCGGCGCGAGCTCGAGCGCGGTGAGATGCGCGAGGCCGATCTGGCGACTCATGCGGACGCGAGCCGGCGGAAATGCGCGTCCATGCGCGTCGCGTCGGCGTCGAGACCGGTGAAGAGCTTGAAAGCGCCGAGCGCCTGCCCGACGTTCATGTGCCCGCCGTCCATGACGGCGCAGCCGGCGCGCCGCGCCGCCTTGAGGAGCGGCGTCTCGAGCGGAACATAGACGACCTCCGATACCCACATCGACGGCCGCAGCAGCTCCTCGGGTACCGCCGAGCCGGGATGCTTCGCCATGCCCATGGGCGTCGCCTGAACGAGCCCGCTCGCGCCGCGCAGCGCGGTGTCGAGATCGGCACGGGCGCTCGCCTGCCGCGGGAAGTGACGTCGCAGCCGATCGGCAAGCGCCGCCGCCCGCGCGGCATCCTGATCGACGATCGAGAGCCGCTGCGCGCCAAGGCGCAGCAGCGCATCGGCACAGGCCGCTCCCGCGCCGCCGGCGCCGATCAGCGCCACATGCGACAAGTCGGCGCCGGGCAGTGCGCGCCGCAAACCCCAGGTCCAGCCCGAGCCGTCGGTGTTGTGACCGATGAGCTTGCGCCCATCGCGCACCACGGTGTTCACCGCGCCGATGGCCTGCGCCTCTTCCGCCAGCGCATCGAGGAGCGGCATGACGAGCTGCTTGCAGGGGTACGTGACGTTGAGGCCGGCGAAGCCCATCGTGCGGGCCGCCGAGATGAGCCCCGGAAGAGCATCCGTGCCGACCCCGGCAGCGTCGAGGTCGATGAGCTGGTAGTGCACGCGCAGGCCGTGATGCCTGCCCTCCTCCTCCTGCAGCGCCGGCGAGAGCGAGCGCTGGATGCCGGCGCCGATCAGGCCAAGGAGGGTCTTCATCCCGGGGCTACGACGGCCGGTAGCCGAAGAGTTTCGGCAGGAAGAGCACGATCTCCGGAATGAATGTCATGAGGGCGAGCGCGCCGATCATCACCCATAGGAACGGTAGCACCTCGCGCACGAGATCCGCCAGGCTCACTTCCCCGATCTTTACCATGAGGAACAGGAGCAAGCCGTAGGGCGGCGTCACCAGGCCGATCATGATGTTGACCACGACCACCACGCCGAAATGCACGAGGTCGATGCCGAGCGCAGCCGCGGTGGGAAGCAGGACCGGCACGACGACGAGCAATATCGTCGTGCCTTCCAGGAAGCAGCCGAGAACGAGGAGCAGGATGTTCGCGGCCAGCAGGAACGTGAACGGAGAGAGCTCGCGCGCCTTCAGCAGGGCGGCGACCGTCTTCGGGATGTTCTCCACCGTGACCACATAGTTGAAGACCAGCGCGCCCGCGATCAGCATGCCGATCGAGATGGTGATGCGCGCGCTGCCGACGAGCGAACGGTACACGTCGCCCCAGCGCACGCTGCGATAGAGGGCGGCGGACACGAGGAGCGAGTACGCCGCCGCGGCCGCCGCGGCCTCCGTGGGCGTGGTCACGCCCGAATACAGGAGCCCGAAGAGGATCACCGGCATCAGCAGCGCCGGGAATGCCTCTACGGTCACGCGCGGCAGCTCGCGCAGCGGCACGGCCGCCTCGACCGGAAAGTTGCGTTTCTTCGCGGTGGCGGCGATCAGCCCCATCTGCACGCCGCCGATCAGGAGGCCCGGGATGACCCCGCCGAGAAAGAGATACGCGATCGAGGTATCGGAGATCAGCGCGTACAGCACCATGGGGATCGACGGCGGGATGATCGGCCCGATGACGGAGGACACCGCGGTCAGCCCCGCGGCGAAGGCGGGCGGGTAGCGGCCATCCCGCGTCATGAGCGATTGCATCACCCTGCCCGAGCTTGCGGCGTCGGCGAGCGCCGAGCCCGACATGCCGGCGAAGATGATGCTCTGCACGACGTTGACGTGGGCAAGGCCGCCGCGCCAGCGGCCGACGAGCGCGTTACAGAAGCGCAGCAGCCGGTCCATGATGCTGCCCGAGTTCATGAATTCCGCGGCCAGGATGAACAGCGGAATCGCGAGCAGCAGGTAGCTGGAATACATGCCGTTCAGGAGCTGCTCGGCGGCGATGCCGGGATCGATGCCCTTCGCGTAGAGGTACAGGATCGAGCCGGCGATCATCGAGTGCCCGATCGGCAGGCCGAGCAGGCTCAAGCCCACGATCGCGATGAGCGCGAGGGCGAAGGCGCCCGTCACAGGCCCGAGGACACTTTCGTGAACTCCGCCGCCTCAGGATCCTTCCCGCGCAGGAGCTTCGACAGGAGCCACACGTACCGCACGATGATCGCGACGAGGAACACGACGTAGATCGAGTACATCCAGTCCATGCGAATCTTCAGGTACGAGGCCCGCTCGACCTTCATGAAGCTCACGTAGTCGAACGACGGCTTGAGCGACGCGCCGTAGAGGACGATGAGGGCGAGCGCCGAGGCGATGGCCATGGCGATGCGCCGGCGCGGGCGGACGGAGCTGTAGATGAGGTCGAAGCGGATCTCTTCCTTCTCGCGCAGCACGAACGCGGAGCCGAACAGCACGAGCCACAGCCAGCTCGCCACGGTGAGCTCGGCGGCCCAGCCCACCGGGAAGTTGAACACGTAGCGGAAGACGACCTGCACGATGAAGGCGACGAACATCGTCGCGAGGAGCCCCGCGGCGATGTTCTCCGCCCTGCGCTGCAGCCAGCCGAACATCTATTTCAAGGCGTTGATCTTTTCCAGCAGCCCCTTCGGCCACTCCTTCGCCTCGTCGGAGGCGAGATAGACCTTCTGCGCGTAGGCCCTGAACGCGCCCTGGTCGGGCGTGTAGACCTGCAGCCCCTGCTTGCGAAAGCTCTCGGCGAGCTCGGCCTCGCGCTTCCGGTGCTCGGTCGCGCTCCAGGCGATCGCCTTGTCGGCCGCCGCCTGGAAGGCCTTCTGCTTCGCCGCGCCCATGGCGTTCCAGGTCTTCAGGTTCACCGTCAGGAGGTCGTAGCCCACGAGATGCGACGTGAGCACGATCTGCGACATCACCTCGTAGAACTTCATGTTCTGCACGTTGGGCAGCGGATTGTCCTGGCCGTCGATCGCACCGGTCTGCAGGCCCGTGTAGACCTCGGCGTACGCCATCGGCGTGGGATTCGCGCCGAGCGAGCGGCCGAGCAGCTGCCAGGCGTCGCCGGGCGGCATGCGCAGCTTGATGCCGGCGAGGTCCGCGGGCGTGCTGATCTTCTTCGCCGGCTTGAGACCCACCTGCCGGGTGCCGAAGAAGGTCGGGCCGAGGATCCTGACCTTCAACTGATCCTGCGCCTCCTTCTTGAATTGCGCGCCGAGCTCGCCGCTCCAGAACGCATTGAGGTGCGCCGCGTCGCGGAAGAGGTACGCCGAGGTGAGGATCGACCAGGCCGGGATCTGCTTCGAATAGTCCTGCGGCGCGATGTTGCCCAGCTCGAGGTTGTCGCGCTGCAGGGCAACGAGCTCGGTGCCCTGCTTGAAGAGCGTGCCGTTGTAGAACGGCTCGACGGTGAAGTCGCCCGCCACGTCCTGCGCAAACATCCGGACCATGTCGGCGCGGATGTCCTTGTCCGAGAACACAGCGGCAAAACGCAAGGTCGGCTTCGCCTGCCCCAACGCCGGCAGCGCTCCGGCCGCAACCAGAGCCGCGCCTGCCTTCAGCGCGGTACGACGGTCGATGCTCATCGCTTCTCCTCCTTGGTTAGGTAACTCAAGATGATGTCGGCCACGATCTCGCGGCGCCGCGCCACCTCGCCCTGGCGGCCCATGTCGCGCTGGAAGATCGCGCCGAACGTGTAGCGGTTGGTGACGTTGAACATGCCGAGCGCGGCGATCGCCTTGTGGATCTCGACCGGGTCGACGTCGCGGCGAAAGAGGCGCTGCCGCTCGCCGCGCGCCAGCACCTCGCCCAGGCGCTCGATGATCGGGCGGTTGAGCGTGCGCATGGCCTTCGACTTGCGCAAATGCCGGCCGCGCGCCTGGTTCTCGGCCACCACGATGCGCACGAAGCCTTCGTGCTCGAGGTAATAGTGGTACGTGAATTCGACGATGCGGCGGATCGCCGCCGCCGGATCGAGGTGCTCGAGGTCGAGCCGGGCTTCGGCCTCGCGGATCTCGCCGTAGACCTGCTCGAGCACCGCGAGGTAGAGCTTCTCCTTCGAGCCGAAGTAGTAGTTGATGAGCGCTCGCGTGGTGTGGGTGCGCGCGGCGATCGCATCCATGCTGGCGCCCTTGAAGCCGCGCGCCGCGAACTCCTCCATCGCGGCGGCCACGATGCGGGCGCGGTTCACCTCGGGCGCCTTCGGCTTGCGCATCGCCGCGCTGCGGTCGGCGACCCTTGGAATTAACGACATTGCAAGTTAAATTTAACAGCCTCGCAAATTTGGAGCAACGCCCGGCGCCATGACCGCCCAGGAAAGCCTGCCCGAGCCGTCCAATCCCCTTGGCATCGACGGCCTCGAATTCGTCGAGTACGCCACCTCGCAGCCGCAGCAGTTCGGCGCGCTCCTGCAGAAGATGGGCTTCGCCGCCGTGGCGCGCCACCGCTCGCGCGAGGTGATGCTCTACCGCCAGGGCGCGATGAACCTGATCGTCAACGCGCACGAGGCGGCGAGCGGCACGCCCCTCCTCTCGGCGTTCGCGCTGCGCGTGCGCGATGCGGCCTTCGCGCACAAGCACTCCCTCGACCTCGGCGCCTGGGACATGCCGACGCGCGCCTCGGCCATGGAGCTCAACATCCCGGGCATCCACGGCGTCGCCGAGACGCTCGTCTACTTCGTCGACCGCTACCGGGACTTCTCGATCTACGACGTCGACTTCGTGCCGCTCGCCGGCACGCAGCCGAAGCCTCCGGCCATCGCGGGCCTGCATTGGTTCGGCATCGTGCAGTCGATCCTCGGCGATCGCACGGCCGACTGGCTCGACTTCTACGAGCACCTCTTCGGTTTCACCGTGCTGCCGAGCGGGCAGTACTTCGGCGTGCTCCCCAAGGGCACGCTGGTCGAGAGCCCGTGCCACAAGTTCTACCTGCAGCTGATCGAGCCGCCGCCCGGCGCGGAGGACATCCGCTGGGACGAGAGCCTGGTGCGGGTGGGCCTCGGCGCCACCGATGTGCCGGCGGCGGTCCAGGCGCTCAAGGCGCGCGGCGTGGTGTTCGTCGATCGCGGCGCGGTGCAGCCGAGCGAGAAAGGCGCGCTGACGCAGCCTTATCTCGGCGGCGTGACCTTCGAGCTCGTCCACAGCGCGAGGGGAACCTGAGATGAACCTCGACGACTTCGGCATGGACACCATCACGCTCGCCGGGCCGCTCGAGGCCAAATTGCGCGCGACGCGCGAGGCGGGCTTCACGCAGATCATGCTGAACGCCACCGACATCGTCGGCCACCCCGGCGGCGAGGCGGCGGCCGTCGCCGCGGTGAAGGCGAGCGGCCTGCGCGTCACGGGGTTCCAGGTGCTGCGCGACTTCGAAGGACTCTCAGGACACCTGCACGCCTACAAGGTCGATGTCGCCAAGGCGATGCTCGAGATGTGCCGCGAGCTCGGCTCGCGCGTGCTCCTCATCTGCTCCTCGGCGAGCGCGCATGCGACGGGCGAGCTCGAGGCGCTCGTCAAGGACCTGCGGAAGCTCGCGATGCTCGCCGCGCCGCTCGATATCCGCATCGCGTACGAAGCGCTCTCGTGGGGCCGGCACGTCAACCTGTACACGCAGGCGTGGGAGCTGGTGCAGGCGGCCGACCGCTCGAACCTCGGCATCGCGCTCGACTCGTACCATATCCTCGCGCATGCGAGCGGGCTGGAGCCCCTCGAGGAGATCGAGGCCCGCAAGGTGTTCCTGGTGCAGCTCTCCGACTTCCTGTGGCAGGAGGTGCGCTCGCCGCAGGACCGCATCGAGACGGCGCGACATTCGCGTGTCTTCCCCGGCGAGGGCGTGCACAGCGAGAACGTCATCGAGCTCGTGCGCAGCCTCGATGCGATGGGCTACCGGGGCGACTACAGCTTCGAGGTATTCAACGACGACTACAAGCAGCTGCCGCTTCCGATCGTCGCGCAGCGCGCCCGCGCCTCGGTGAAGTGGATCACCGGCCGCGTGGCGCGCCGCAGCCTGCCGCGCAGGCAGGCTTAGCTCGGTTACTTGCGCGACGTCGAGCCGCTGCTCGCCGGCTTGTCCTTGTGCATCGTGTCCTCGACCTTGTTCTTCGCGGCGCTCGCGTCCTGCTTGGTCATCGCCTCGAGGTACTCCATGCGCGAGAGCTTGCCGTCGCCGTTCTTGTCGGCCTGCTTGAACTTCTTGAAGAGCTCGGGGTTCTTCGCCGCCTCGGTGCGCGAGAGGTAGCCGTCGTTGTTCTTGTCGAGCGCGTTGAAGCCGGGGTCATGCTTCGCCTTGTCCTTGCCGATGTGCTGCTCGGCGGCGTAGCTGGCGCCGACCGCGAGCGCAAGCGCCGCTGCGACGAGAAAGAAAAGTGATTGCGTGAGCCTCATGGGAAGTCCTTAACGAGTGGTCATCGAGGTCACGACTATGCGAGCGCCGCCGCGCCGCGACAATGCGCCGGAAGGCACATCCCGACTGAAGATTCAGTAAGGCGAGGGCTGGCCGAGGTCGAGGCCGTGCTTCTTCAGCAGCGCCTGGTGCTCGGGCGCGGCGAGGAACTGCAGGAAAGCGCGCGCCACGTCGGGCTCGCGCGACGCGGCCGCCACCCCGCCGGAGAAAATCGTCACTTTCTGGATCTCGGCCGGCAACGGTCCGACGTACTGGATCCCCGGATAGTTGACGAGCTCGCTCACCTGCTGGAAACCGAGATCGCCTTCGCCTTTGGCGAGCACCCCGCCGACTGCCACGCCGGGCGGCGTGACCTTGAGCTTCGGTTTCAACTCCGCCATGACGCCGAGCTTGCCGAACAGCGCGTTGAGATAGACGCCGCTCGGGCCACTCGAGATCACGACCGACTTCGCCGCCGCGAGCGCCTTCTTCACCGCGTCGGCGGTGCTGATGTCGGGCTTCGGCGCGCCCGCCTTAACCGCCACGCCGACCAGCGAGCGCGCGACATCGGAGCGGCTGCCGGCCATCACCTTGCTCGTGTCGATCAGCTCCTCGAGCGAGTCGGAAGCGAGGATCACCGCGTCGAACACTTCGCCCGCCTTCATGCGCTTCATCACGTCGGCGGTGCCCGCCCAGGTGGTCGTGATCTTGTGCTGGTTCGCTTTCTCGAACTGCGGCGCGAGCTCGACGTACGCCTCCTTGATGCCGGGTGTTGCGAGCACCGTGATGTCCGCCGCGTGCGCCGTTGCGCCGATTGCCAAGCCTGCCGCCACGAATAGGTTCCTCATCAGTCCGCCAATCGAGATGTGGCGCCGAGGATGCCGCGATTGCACGCGGCGGGCAAGCGCAGAAATGAAAAAGGCTAGACCGGCGGCGTGCCGGGTCCGCCGCCCCGCCCGCCGCGGTAGCCCATGACGAGCGACACGATGAACGCGATCAGGAAGAGGAAAAACAGCACTTTCGCGATGCCCGCGGCCGTCCCGGCGAGGCCGGCGAACCCGAAGATGGCCGCGAGGATCGCAATCACGAAGAATCCGATCGCCCAGCTGAGCATAAAGCCTCCAAAACGGTTTGAAGGGACAACCGTTCCGTGCAATCGCCGTGCCTTAGGGAAGAGTCGCCTCAACCTGCGGTGCCGAGGGCTCGGCCTCTACCGGAGGCATTTCGTCGGCGTCGACGACGGGCTCATCGTCGCCTTCCTCTTCTCCGGAAGCGATCGCAGGCTTCGCGTACGGCGCGAGCAAGCCGAGGATACGCAGGTCGTCCCGGGTCACGGGCTGCAACGGGCCCAGCCAATTGAGGAACTGGAGGAGGTGCGCAATCCGCTCCGGGTGCGCGCACGGAGCAGAAGGATCGAACGTGCTGCCGGTCTGCATGCGCGGCGCGCGGTCGGGGATCAGCGAGAGAGTGCGGACGATGGTCGCAGCGTTCATTCTTTTCCTCCTGCAAACGAGCGTAGCCAGCCTGCCGCCGCCTGCCTAGCGCAAATTCCCGCGATCGGTTGGAAGAGAAACGCTACGCGGTGTCACCCGCAAACGTCAGGCGGCGCCTGACGAGGCCGAAATATTGCCTGGTTGCGTTGCAGGATGATGGCAATACGCATCGGGTTGGCTGCACTGCTCGCTAGTAGCGCCGCTTTCGCGCAAACCCCCGGCATGGGCGAGACGCGCCCCACGCCGCCGAGCCTCGACGAAAGCCGCGGCCCGGTAGGCGACGGAACGGGAAAGCAACCCGCACCCGAGGTCGCGCCCGGGAAGCAACAGGCGGCAGCGGACCGCGAGTTGAGCGCCCAGTGCCTGCGCGACGAGCGCGCCGCCGCGGCAGGCGGCTCGCGTCGCGCCGAGCCGGCAACTTCGACACCGCCGCAAAACCCGCGATAGGTACACTTGGCGATGTGGCGGTCCTGCGCATCGCGAAGATGGGCAATCCGGTGCTCCTGTCCAAAGCGGAGCCGGTCGCCGATCCCACTTCGCCGGAGACCCGCAGGCTCGCCGCCGACATGCAGGAGACCCTGGAGGACATCGGCGCGAGCGGACTCGCCGCGCCGCAGGTCTTCGTCCCGAAGCGCGTGGTGGTCTACCGCATCATCGCGGCGCGCATTCCCGCGGGCTCGGGCCTCGAGCCGCGACCCTGGACGGTGATGGTCAATCCGGTCATCACGCCGAAGGCGCAAAGGACGACGGAGGTCTGGGAGCGGTGCCTCTCGGTGCCCGGGCTGCACGGCAAGGTGCCGCGGTATCTCGAGATCAACATCCGCTACCAGACCCTCGAGGGAGAAACGGTGAGCCATGACGCGTTCAGCTCCTGGGCCGCGCTCCTGCAGCACGAATGCGATCACCTGGACGGAGTGCTCTACCCGCAGCGCATGACAGACCTCTCCTTGCTCGCGTACAACGAAGAGCCCGGGCCGCTCGCACGCGAAGTCCACGCAAACCCCTCACTTGCCAAACGCGGAATCGACCCGCTCTTCATCGATCTCGTCGAGCGCTGGCCGGGACGCCAGCGCTGGTTCCCGGCCTGAAGCGGAGTCACCATGTTCATCACCGGATTGGGCACGGCAGTGCCGGACAAGCGTTACTCGCAGCGCCAGTGCCTCGAGGCGCTGCGCGCGGCGCCCCAATTTGCCCGCCTGGCCGCGCCGTCGCGCGTGCTGCTCGAGCGTGTCCTCGGCAGCGGCGAAGGCGTGCAGACGCGCCACCTCGCCCTCGACGCGCTGGGTGAAGCGTTCGAGCTCGACCCGGATGCCCTGCACCGGCGCTACTTCGCGCATGCGCCCGCGCTCGCGACCCGCGCGGCGCGGGCAGCGCTCGACGATGCCGGCGCCGCGGCCGACGAAATCGACGCCTTGCTGATCAGCACCTGCACCGGTTACCTGTGCCCCGGGCTGACGAGCTACGTCGCCGAGCGCCTCGGACTGCGCAGCGACGCGCTGCTGCTCGACCTCGTCGGCCAGGGCTGCGGCGCTGCGCTGCCGAACCTGCGCACGGGCGAGGCACTCCTCGCCGCGCAGCGCTGCGGCCGCGTGCTCTCGGTCTGCGTCGAAGTCTGCAGCGCCGCGCTCTACATCGACGACGATCCCGGCGTGCTGGTCAGCGCCTGCCTCTTCGGCGACGGTGCCGCGGCGGCAGTCACCGCGCTTCAGCCGAAGAAAGACGCGCGCACCGTCCGCTGGATCGGCGCCGCCACGATCGCCGACCCGGCCTCGCGCGAAACGTTGCGCATGGAGAGCCGCGGCGGCCTGCTGCGCAACATCCTTTCGCGCTCGGTGCCGCAGACCGCCGCAGAGCATGCTTCATCCCTGCTCGGTAGGGAATTGGAGCAACGCGGCCTTGCGATGAGCGACATCCGCGCCTGGATCTGGCACGCGGGCGGGAAGACGGTGCTCGAGCGCCTGCGCGCGCTGACCGGCCTGGACGAGCACGCCACGCGGCGCAGCGCCGAGATCCTCGGCCGCTTCGGCAACCTCTCGAGCCCCTTCGTCTTCTTCGTGCTCGCGCAGGCCCTGCGCGAGCGCGCGCCCGGTGGCTGGTGGTGGATGTCGTCCTTCGGGGCTGGCTTCAGCTGTCACGGCGCGCTGCTCGAAGTGTCGGCTTGAATGCACGCGCGCGTCCTCGAGCCGGAGTGGCTCGACGAGCTGCCGCCGCAAGATCCCCGTGCCATTCGCTCGCGTGCCGACTTGCGGCGCGTCAACGGGTTCATGGGCAATGCGCGCCTCATTGCCGGCCCTCTGAGGCTACATCTCAAGGAGGGCGCTCGCATCGCCGACCTCGGCTCGGGCGACGGCCACCTGATGTTGCGCATCGCCGAGCGGCTGCGCCGTCCGGGCATCGAGCTGAGCCTGGTCGACCGAGCTCCAGTCGTGAGCGAGGCGACGCTCGCGCGATTCAAGCAGCTCGGGTGGCGCGTGCGCGTGGTGTCGCGGGACGCCCTCGCCTTCCTTCGCGAGACCGAGACCGACGTCATAGTGGCCAATCTCTTTCTGCATCACCTTCCGGCGTCGGCGCTCCGCGAGCTGTTTGCAGCCGTTGCGCGGAGCGCACGCATGCTCGTCGCTTGCGAGCCGCGGCGTTCGCGCCTGGCGCTCGCGGGCTGCCACTTGCTCTGGTTGATCGGCTGCAATGACGTGACGCGCCACGATTCCCTAGTCAGCGTGCGCGCGGGATTCGGCGATGGCGAGCTGTCGGCGCTGTGGCCATCGGGCTGGACGCTCGAGGAGCGAAACGCGCCGCCCTTCAGCCATTTGTTTGTCGCCCGTGCGCGCTGACGTGCTCATATTGGGTGGTGGGCCCGCTGGCGCAACGGCGGCGATTCTCCTCGCCCGTGCCGGTCGAGAAACATACGTGGTGGAGAAAAGCGAGTTCCCACGACGCAAGGTGTGCGGCGAATTCGTCGCGGCGAGCGCCATCTCGCTCCTCGGCGAGCTCGGGCTCAAGGAGCGCTTCGACGCCCTGGCCGGCCCGGAAGTGCGCCGCATCGCCGTATGGAGCGGCAGGCGGGTGCTCGAGGCACCGATGCCGGGCCATCGGTACCCGCGCGCGCTCGAGCGCGACAAGCTCGATACGCTGCTCCTCGACGAGGCTGTCCGGAGCGGAGCACACCTCGTGCGCGATGGAGCCGGCATCCACGCCAGCACCGTCATCCGTGCCCACGGCTCATGGCAGCGCAACGTGCAACCGAAGCCCTCCGACCTCTTCGGCTTCCAGGCGCATTTCTCCGGCGGCGCGCTGCCGCCCGGTACGATCGCCCTGATTCCATTCCCCGGCGGCTATGGCGGGCTCGTCGAGCGCGCGCATGGGCGCTCGACGTTTGCCTGTTGCATACGTCGCGACCGGCTGCAAGCGCTTCGCGAAGGCGGGGTGTCGGCCGGTGAATCGGTCCTGCGCCATGCGATGCACGCCTGCCCCACTCTCGGCGAGGCCCTCGCCACCGCGACGCTGGACGAGCCCTGGCTCGGCGCCGGCCCCCTCCATCCCGGCATGCGAACGCTCCGCGTGGACGGCGTCTACTCGATCGGCAATGCAGCGGGCGAAGCGCATCCCGTGGTCGGCGAAGGCATCGCGATGGCGATGCAGTCGGCGGCGCTCCTCGCGCAGTGCCTCCTGCAGGGCGGAGACTATGCACGCCTATGGCGCCGCCGCTTCGCGCTGCGCCTGCGGGTGTCCGCGGGCCTCGCGCATCTCGCGATGCTGCCCGGGGCGGCTGCGCTCGCTCCGCTCCTCGGCGGGATGCCGCGCCTCATCACCGCGGCGGCGTTGCTCAGCGGGAAGCGAGCAGCTTCCTGATCTCCTCGGCCCGCGCGGGCGTCATGCCGCCCGCGGCGAGCGCAAGCGGCACCGTCTTCAGCGCAAGCGTGCGGTAGATCTCGCCGAAGCGCACATCGAGCGCATCGAGCGCGGCGAGGTGGCGCCGCACCGTGTCGATATCGCCGCGGGCGATCGATCCCGCCATCGCCTTCGACGGCCCGGAATGCGCCACCGCGTCGGTAGCGCCGCGCAGGAGGCCGAGCAGCGCGGTGAGCGCGTCCTCGGGCGCGATGCCGATCCGCTTGTAGATCTCCACGCCCTCGGCGAGCAGCGCACACACGAACGCTGCGGCGAAATGCGCGCCGCCGTGGTACGCCGCGCGCGCCCCAGGCGGGATGACGAGCAGCCGGGCGCCGAGCGCATCCACCATGCTCTTCAACCGGGAAAGCAAAGGTTCATCCGCTTCGACTGCGATGGCGGCCCCGGCGATCGAGCGCGCCGCGATTTCAGGGTCCGCGAACATGACGAGCGGATGGAAGCCGCCCACCGGGCCGCTGGCAGCCTCGAGCACCGTGAGCTCGGCCGCGCCGCTGCAATGCACGACGCCCTGCTTCTTCCACGTGAGCGACCGGCAGGCGGCGGCGATCGCGTCGTCCGGCACGGTGAGAAACACGATGTCGGAGGCGTCCACGACCTTCTGCGCATCGCCGCGCGAGCGGCTCGCGACGCCGGTGATCGTGTAGCCGGCGCGCGAAAGGGCGAGGGAAAGGCCCTTGCCGACGCGCCCGGCGCCGACAAAGCCGAGCCTCATGAATCGAGGAACAGATCGCGCCGAGGCGACGCGCCGGGCACGGCGTCGTAGCGACCAAAATCGGTCACGCCTTCGCCTCGCAGCACCGCCTCGTCGATGAGGAAATTCCCGGTGAAATCGATTCCCTTCGCGAGAACCGCATGCGCGGCGTCGGCCATGATCTCGGGCTTGCGGCACTGCTTGAAGGCCTCCCGGCCGGCGATGTGCGAGATGGCGGCGGTGGCGATCCAGGTCTGCGGCCATAGCGCGTTCACCGCCACCTTGCCTTTCAGCTCCGCGGCGAGGCCGAGCACGGTCAGGCTCATGTTGTACTTGGCGATGGTGTACGCGGTGTGCGGGGCGAACCAGCGCGCATTGAGGTTGAGCGGCGGCGAGAGCGTGAGGATGTGCGGCGTCTTCGCCTTCAGGAGGTGCGGCAGGCACGCGCGGCTCGCAAGCCAGGTGCCGCGGTAGTTGATCTGGTTCATCAGGTCGAACATCTTCACCGGCGTCTCGGCGGTCGGCGTCAGGCTGATCGCCGAAGCGTTGTTCACGCAGACGTCGATGCCGCCGAATGCCTTGACCGTCGCGGCCACGGCGCTTTCGATCTGCTCCGGGAAGCGGATATCGCACTGGATCGGAAGCGCTTCGCCGCCGGCGCGGCGCAGCTCTTCGGCCGCGCTGTGGATCGTGCCCTCGAGCTTGGGATGCGGCTCGGCCGTCTTGGCGGCGATGGCAATGCGCGCGCCGTCGCGTGCCGCACGCAGCGCAATGGCGAGGCCGATGCCGCGGCTGCCGCCGGTGATGAACAGCACCTTGCCTTTGAGCGTCGCCATGGCGAGCCATGATAGCCGCGGCGCCGTCTGGAACGCACATTGCTTGCAACTGGGCGATGGAGGTGCCCATGCGCCTATTGATACTGATTCTTACGTTATGCCCTTCCCTGGTCCTCGCGCAGGCCGGCGATCCCGCGCGCGGCAATACGCCGCCGGGCACGAGCCAGGACGGGAGCGGCCCGCTGGACGGTGCGGTCAAGGGCGGCTCGATCGTGCCCGGCGAAAGCGCGGGCGTGCCGAACAAGGACTCGCAGACCCCGGCCGCGGAACGGCTCAAGCGCTGCGACGAGTTGAGCGGCACGCTGCGCCAAGACTGCCTCGCCCGGGAACGCAGCGCGGCCGGCGGCTCGAGCGCGCCGCGCCCGATCCAGAAAGAGAAGAAATAATTACTGAAAAAGGGGTCAGAGCAATTTTCCTGTAACTACTAACGTCCGTAGGTGTTACTGGAAAATTGCTCTGACCCCTTTTTTGGTTTGAAGAGACCCAGCGCGGCGCCGAGGATGCCCTTCGGCATGTAGATGATGAAGAGGACGAGCATCACGCCGTAGATCGTGGTGTCCAGCGCCGGGTAGCGGTTGCCGAATGCGAGGCGCAGGCCCTCCGCGAGGAGCAGGGTGAACGCGGCGCCCACCGTCGGGCCGAGCATCACGAACATGCCGCCCGCGATGACGCCGAACACCATTTGCAGGCTGATCGCGAGGCCCGAGACGGTGTCCGGGTTCACGTAGAGCTGGTATTGCGCGTAGAGGATCCCGCCGACGCAGGTCATGAGCGCCGAGATGAGCGTGATGCGGAGCTTCGCGCGCGTCACGTGGATGCCGATCGAGGCCGCCGCTTCCTCCTCCTCGGCAATCGCCTGCAGCGCGAGGCGCCCCATGCTGCGATCGACCTGGCGCCACACCCACAGCCCGCCCAGCCAGAAGACGGCGACGATGACGAGCCAGATCTCCTTCCCGGAGAACTGCAGCGCGCCGAAGGCCATGGTGTTGCCCTGGTGCAGCGCGGTCACCGGCGTCGCGCCGAGCGAGCCGCCCGTGGTGTCGCGCCACGCGGTGATGATGAGCCGCGCCACTTCCGAAAGCGCGAGCGTGACGAGCGCGAAGTAGTGGCCGACGATGCGGAACCGGAAGCAGGGATAACCGATCACCACCGCGACCACGGCGCTCAGCGCGAGGGCGGCGAGCGCGCCGAGCCAGGGCGAGACTCCGTAGTAGTTCCACAGCATCACCACGGTGTACGCGCCGATGCCCATGAAGGCGCCATGCCCGAAGCTCACGAGCCCCAGCCGGCCCATGAGCGACCAACTGGTGTAGATGTATCCCCATAGGAGCACCAGGATGGCCAAGTGGAGCGGGTAGTTCATTTGCCTAGGATCCCGCGCGGCCGCCAGAACATCACCGCGATGAAGAAGATGAACGCGATGACATAGCCCCATTCGACGGCAAAGAAGAACCCGCCGACGGCGATGAACTGCGCAAAGATGAATGCGGCGATGAAGCCGCCGACCATGTTGCCGAGGCCGCCCAGTACGCAGATGAGGAACGTGATCGGCCCGAAGGAAAGCCCGATCGCGGGATGCACGTCGTACTGGAGCACGAGCAGGCATGCCGCGAGGCCGGCGAGCGCGCCGCCCAGCGCGGACGTGATGGCGAAGATCTTCGCCGGATCCACGCCCATCAGCGGCATGATCGAGCGATCCTGGCTGATCGCGCGGATTGCGGTGCCGAGGTAGGTGCGTGTAAGAAGGAGATATAGCCCGATCACGCCGCCGAGCGCGGCACCGAATGCGACGAGGCGCGAGCCGGAGAAGGACATCTCGCCGAGATGCACCGAGGGCAACGCGACGCCCAGGTTCCTGAACTCGATGCCGAAGGCGAGCGTCGCCGCCGCCTGCAGGAAGAAGAGCACGCCGCCGGTGACGAGGAGCTGGTTGATCGGCTCCGCCGTGAGCACCGGCCGGATCACGAACTGATGGAGGAGGTACCCCAGGAACGCAACGATCCCGATCGCCGCCAGCATCGCGAGGAGCAGCGGCCAGTGGAACTGCACGTACAGGTAGTACACCGCATACATGCCGCACATGATGAGCTCGGCGTAGCAGATCCAGACGACGTCGATCACGCCGAACACGAGGTTGAGGCCGAGCGAAAGCAGCGCGAGCAGACCGCCGAGCAGTAGGCCGTTCAGCACCGCCTCGAGCAGGTAGATGTCGAAGATGTCGCTCACAGGCCTAGATATGCCTTCTGTATTTCCGGCGCCGCAAGCAGCTCGGCGGCCGTTCCCGATTGAACGATGCGGCCGGCTTCGAGCAGGTAGGCGCGGCTCACGACTTTCAGCACCTGCCGGATGTTCTGCTCGACGATCAGCACGGTGTAGCCCTGCGCGCAGATGCGCCGGACGAGCTCGAAGATCGATTGCACCACCACGGGCGCGAGTCCTGCCGACGGCTCGTCCAACAGGAGCAGTTTGGGGCCGGACATGAGCGCCCGCCCGATCGCGCACATCTGCTGCTCGCCGCCCGACATCGCGCCCGCGGGCAGGTTGCGGCGCTCCTTCAGGCGCGGGAATAGCCCGTAGACCATTTCCAGCCTCTGGGCATACTGCGTGCGCGACGTAAAGGCGCCCATGCGCAGGTTTTCCTCGGCGGTGAGACGGGGGAAGAGGCGCCGGTTCTCGGGCACCTGCGCGATCCCGCGCGCGACCACGGCATGGGCCGGTACGTCGCTCAATGTCTTGCCGTCGAACACCACATCGCCGTGCGTCGGCGCGATCAGCTTGGAGATGAGGCGCAGGAGCGTCGTCTTGCCTGCGCCGTTCGGCCCGATCACGGCGACCGATTCTCCGGCGTTCACCTCGAGCGAGACGTCGAAGAGCGCCTGGAAGCCGCCGTAGCCGGCGGAAACATTAGCGACCCGCAGCATAGGCCTGCACTTCCGGCGCGTCGGTGCCGAGGTAGACCTCGATCACCTTCGGGTCTCGGGCGACTTCGGAAGGCTTTCCGCGGGCGATGACTTCGCCGTGGTCGAGCACCACGCAGCGGTCGACCACGCGCATCAGCACGCCCATGATGTGCTCGACCCAGACGATGGTGATGCCGCGCTTCGCGCGGATGCCCGACAGCATCTCCGCCGCCTGGTCCATCTCCGAGTGGTCCAGGCCGCCGAGCGACTCGTCGGCGAGGAGCAGCTTCGGCTGCGTCGCGAGCGCCCGCGCGAGCTCGAGCTTCTTCAGTCCCGCCGCGCCGAGGCGCTCGACGCTCTCGCCGCGCAGCCCGACGAGGTCAAGGCACTCGCGCGCATGGGCATACGCCTGCTCGCGGGACAGGGCCTGGTTGCTGCCATAGAACGCGGCGAGCGCGACATTCTCGAGCACCGAGAGCTTGCGGAAGGGCTTGGGGATCTGGTGCGTGCGCCCGATGCCGGCGTGCGCGACGCGATACGCCGGCAGCCCGCCGATCTCCTCGCCGAGAAAGCGCACCGAACCCGCCGTGGGCGCAAGCGCGCCCGCGATCAGGTTGAAAGTGGTGCTCTTGCCCGAGCCGTTCGGGCCGATGAGGCCGAGGATCTCGCCCTCGGCCACCTCGAAGGAAACATTCTTGACGGCGAGGAAGCCGTCGAAGCTCTTGGTCAGCCCCTCGACACTAAGCACCTATCAGGGTGCGAACGTATGGCCCTTCGGGAACGGCAGCACCGGGTCGGTGGTCTGCACGGCCTTCGGCCAGGCGATGCGCGCGCGGCCGTTGACGTACTGCATCACGACCACGAACGAGCGCTCGTTCTGTCCGGCCATCGGGCCGTCCTTGAAGAACTTCACGCCGTAGCCCTGGATCGTGCCGCCCACCGGGATGTCGACGTCGAGCGCGGCCTTCCGCAGCGCCTCCGGATCGATGCCGCCGTACTTCTTGATCGCGACCGGCAGGACATCGTGCAGGAAGATGTAGGTGTTGTTGAAGCCCATCGCCGCGTGCGGCGGCATTTCGCCAGGGCCTTTCACCCGCTCGTAGCGCGTCTGCAGCTCTTTGATGAGTTCCGCCACGCCGGGCTTCAGCGTCTTCGGGTCGAGGAGCTGCGCGGCGGCCGGATCGGCCGAATGGAAGTAGTTCACGTCGTCGCCGAAGGTCTGCCGCAGCTTGTCGATCTGGCTGTGGCCGGCGCCGTGGCCGATCAGCGCCTTGAACTTGAGGCCCTGCTCCTTCGCCTGCCGCAGGAAGAGCGTGATGTCCGGGTTGTAGCCGGTGTGCAGGATCACGTCGGGCCGCGCGCGCTTCAGCTTCGTGACGAGGCTGGAGAGGTCGGGCGAGGAGGCCGCATAGCCCTCCTTCATCACGACGTTCATGCCCATCTTCTTGCACTCGATCTCGTTCGCCGCAGCGACGCCGGCGCCGTACGGGCCGTCCTCGTGGATGATGGCGATGCGCATGTTCTTCGGATCGATGCCGAACTTGGGCTTCGAGTAGTAGTGCACGTACTCGCAGGTGGCGTGACCGTACTGGTCGCTGTGCACCGTCGGGCGGAAGACGTACTGGAAGTGCTTGTCCTTCAGGACGGAGGAGGCGACGCAGACGTTCAGCCAGAGGAATTTCTTCCGCGCGTCGGCCTGCTGGGCCATCGGCACGCATTGCGCGCTCGAATACACGCCCATCACGAGATCGACCTTCTCCTGGTCGTAGAGCCGCGTCATCTCGTTGATGGCGACATCGACCTTGGATTGGGCGTCGGCGTAGATGGGGTTGATCTTGTAGCCCATCACGCCGCCCTTCTCGTTGACGTAGTCGACCGCGGCCTTGGTGCCCACCTGCGCGGGCTCCGAGCCGCCGCCGGCAAAGGGGCCGGTGACGTCGTAGATGAAGCCGATCTTGATTTCCTTCTGCTGCGCCTGGGCGGCGAAGGCAGCCAGGCAAAGGGCTAAAGCGGTGATACGCATAAGGACTCCCCTCCTCTCGGCAGAAGTCTAGCGAGGATTCAGGCGAGGGTGTAGGCGGTTTTTACGGTCGTGTAGAACTCCGCCGCATAGCGCCCCTGCTCGCGCGGGCCGTAGCTCGAGCCTTTGCGGCCGCCGAAAGGCACGTGGTAGTCGACGCCCGCGGTGGGGAGGTTCACCATCACCATGCCCGCTTGCGCGTGGCGCTTGTAATGGGTCGCGTGCTTGAGCGATGTCGTGCAGATCCCGGATGAAAGGCCCATCTCGGTGTCGTTCGCCCAGGCGAGTGCTTCCTCGTAGTCCTTGGCCCGCAAGACGCTTACGACGGGACCAAAAATCTCTTCCCGGTTGATGCGCATGCCGGGCGCCGTGTCGGTGAAGAGCGCGGGCGTCATGAAGTAGCCGGGCTGGCCGTCCGTATTCCGCTCCACACGGTTCCCTCCATAGGCGAGGCGGCCGCCTTCTTTTTGACCAATGGAAAGATAGTCCAGGTTCTGGGCAAGCTGGCGCTCGTCGACCACCGGGCCGATGTCGGTGCCTTTCTTGCGCGCGTCGTCGACCTTCAGGGTCTTGAGTTTTTCGATCACCGCGGCGACGAAGCGGTCATGGATCCCCTGCGTGGCGATGACTTTCGACGAGGCGGTGCAACGCTGGCCGGTAGAGAAGAACCCGCCCTGCACCGCGCAGTTCACCGCGGTGGGAAGATCGGCGTCGTCCAGTACCACCAACGGGTTCTTGCCGCCCATCTCCAGCTGGAATTTCTTCATGCCGGTCACGGCCGCCTGGGCCACCTTCCGACCGATCGCCTGCGAGCCGGTGAAGCTGATCGCCGCGATGCGCGCATCGCCGAGCACCGTATCGCCGATCTCGGAGCTCTTGCCCATCACCAGGTTGAAGACGCCGGCCGGAAGCCCGGCGCGGCTGATGATCTCGGTCAGCGCCCAGGCGCTGCCGGGCACGAGCTCGGCGGGCTTGAACACGACCGCATTGCCGTAGCAGAGCGCGGGCGCAATCTTCCACGCCGGGATCGCGATGGGGAAGTTCCAGGGCGTGACGATCGACACGACGCCGAGCGGCTCGCGCGTGATCTCCACGCCGACGCCCGGGCGCACCGACTGGACGATCTCGCCCGGGATGCGCAGCGCTTCGCCGGCGAAGAACTTGAAGATGTACCCGGCGCGCACGACCTCGCCGACCGCTTCCGGCAGCGTCTTGCCCTCCTCGCGCGCGAGGAGGTCTCCCAGTTCTGCCTTGCGGGCGAGGATCTCGGTGCCGATCGTATCCAGCGCATCGAAGCGCTGCTGCGGCGTGCTGAGCGACCAGGCTGGAAAGGCCGCGTGAGCCGCGCCGATCGCATCCTTTGCCTGCCTTTCCGTAGCGCGGGCGTACTTGCCGATGACATCGCGCGTATCCGAAGGGTTGGTGTTGGCGTATTCGCCCGAGCCCTCCGCCCAGGCGCCGTTGATGAAATTGCCGAAGGTCTTGGGTCTGTCCATGGCTCTCCTCGCGCACGGCATGATAGCCGCGCAGGAACCGGCCTTGCTTGCGCGCTGTCAACGCTGATATGCGAGCGATTGCTTCCCTTTTCTTCCTCGTTGCCGCGACCGCCTTCGCGCAGGACGAGCCCGTGGTGAGCCCGATCCCGGCCAAGGACATGAAGCCCGGCTATGGCGTAGTGGCTAGCGTGACCGATGTGCAGGTGCTGACGCCGGAGCGCTCGGCTGCCGCCGGTGGATCGGCGCGGGGCGAGAGGACCTTCCAGCCCATGTACCGGATCGGCATACGCATGCCCGACGGAGCCATGCAGTACCGTGACCTCGACAAGCCGGAGTTCAAAGTCGGCGACAATGTGCTCCTGACCAACGCCGGCGACATCCTTCCCGATTAGCTTCGTCTACGTCTCCAACGCCGAGGACGGCACCCTCGGCATGTATCGTCTGCTCGCCGACGGCGCGCTCGACCACCTCGCGTACCTGACGGTCGAGAAGACGGTGATGCCCATGACCGTGAGCCCGGACAAGCGCTGGCTCATCGTCGCGACGCGCGCAAAGCCCTGCAAGGCGTTCACTTTCCAGATCGCGAACGCCGAGCTACGGTGGCTCGGCAACGGTCCGCTCGCCGAAAGCTGCCCGTACATCACTTTCGACCGCAGCGGACGCTGGCTCCTCTCGGCGTCCTATCACGCGGGACTCGTCAGCGTGAATCCCGTCGGCGCCGACGGTGTGGTCGGCGAGCCGATGCAGGTAGTGCCGACTGCGCGCAACGCGCACGCGATCCAGACCGACCGCACGAACCACTACGTCTTCGTGCCGCACCTCGGCACGGACCAGGTGTTCCAATTCCGCTTCGACGCGAAGAGCGGAAGGCTCGAGCCGAATTCGCCGCCGTGGGTGCAGCTCAAGGCGGGATCCGGACCGCGCCATCTGGTCGTCAGCAAGGACAACCGGTTCGTGTACGTGCTGTGCGAGCTCACGGCGACGGTCTCAGCACTTGCGCACAAGGATGGCATGCTGACGGAAGTGAGCAGCGTGTCGGCGCTGCCGCCCGAGAGCAGGCTTAGGCCGGGCACGGCGCGGCTGCCGGATGCGCCACCGCGCGATCGCAGCAGCGACATCTGGGCGTCGGACGTGCACCTGACGCCCGACGAGCGCTTCCTGTACGCCGCCGAGCGCACGCTGAGCATGATCCATTGCTTGCGTGTGGAGGGCGGCAAGCTCGCTCACGTCGGCAGCACGCCGACGGAGAAGCAGCCGCGCGGCTTCGCCATCGATCCGGGCGGGCGCTACATGGTCGTCTCGGGCGAGCAGTCGAGCACCCTCTCTTCGTATGCGATCGAGGGCGGCGGCAGCCTGCGCCTGGTCGGCCGCTACGCGGGAGGCAAAGGCGCGAACTGGGTGGAGATCGTGGCCTAGCGGAAACCTTCGGTCGCGCGCGAAACGCTCGCGTGCACGATCAACGCGGTCGCACCGAGGAAGGCCAGCAAGCCGAGCGGCCCGCGCCGGAACGCCGACAAGAGCAGCAGGCCGGTCCCGGCGAGAGCCTCGATTTGGGTGGGTCTCATGCCGCGCGACATGCAATCGGCGTGCGCGGAGCAAATCTTGCTGGGCCTCTCCTGCTTTCACCTCTTTGGAGAACGCCGATGAAACGACTCGCCCTTCCGCTTTCTTTCGCCGCGCTCGCCCTCGCCGCCTGCGCCGAGCCCGCCGTTCAGCCGGCCATGGCGCCGAGCGCCCCGATCGCGCCGCGGCAGCTCTCCTATGCGCCGGGCTACGGGCGCGTCGAGTCCGTGCTCTTGCAGGAGACGCAGTCTTCGGTGAGCGGCGGCACGGCGACCGGCGCTTCAGGCCATCCCGCGGGCACTTCCGCCACCGACCGTCCCGAGCCGCCGGTCGGCGTGCCTTCGAGCTCGGCGGGCCGCGGCGTGCGCCTCGGCATCCGCATGGACGACGGCACGATGCAATACATCGAGACCGATTCCGACCAGTATCCGAAGGGCACGCGGGTGCTGCTCACCTCGGATCACGTCATCCAGAAGGTGCAGTGAGCCTCTACTTGCCGAGCATGTAGAGCTGCCACAAATCCTTGTGGCTCATGTGGAGCATCGGCCGGATCGCAGCCAATCCGGTCCGGCCGACGCTTTTCTCCAGATACTTCAGCTCCGCGAATTTCTCTCGCGTGGCGTCATCGACCGGCACGTCGAAGCCGCTCTCGCGCATCATCAGCACGCCCTTCGCGCGCAGCGCGAGCTCGGTGTATAGGCGAAGGTAAGCGAGGAGATCGGCCACCACCAGGCCCTGGAAGCGGTCCTTCAGCTGAGAGAGATATTTGCCCACCGGCGAATCCGAAAGGCGGCCGGAATTGATGAGCTCGAGCATCTCGGCGTCGGCATCGAAGCCGCGTCCGAGCCAGTCGCCCACCGCCGCCTCGCTGCGAGTGAACACGGCGTTCAGCAAGAGCGGCATGACGATGGCCACGCCGGCAGTGGAGAGAAAAGGCGAGAAGAGGAAATGGTTGAAGGCCGAGTGCAGCACCACGGCCGTCACGAAGCCCGGCAGGTAGGCATAGGGCCGCTCGAGCAGTGCGACGGAGGCGATCGCAAAGATCGCGGTCGCGCCGCCATGCATGATCGCGGTGCCGAAGCCGCGCACGAACCACGCCGCGAGCCCGGCTTGCGGCGCGATCGCGAGGTAATCGAGGTTCTCGACCAGCGCGAAGCCCGCGCCGACCGCGAAGCCGAAGATCGCGGCGTCGACGAGGAAGCCGATGCGGTGCGTGCGGATGAGCGCGAAGATCACTGTCGCTTTCAGCGCTTCCTCGATCACCGGGGAGACATAGCGCGTGTAGAAGGCGAAATCGAAATGCGCGAGCAGCGCGCCGTTCACGAAGTACGCGATCCCGGCGATCACCATGCCCGCGGCTACGGCGGCGACCACTGCCCGCAGGCGCACCAGCTTGTAGCTATCGAGGAGGACAAGCGCGCCCAGGAAGCAAAGCACCGGAGCGAGGCCGAGCAACGGGCGCACGAAATTCATTACATGATCTTGAGCGAGACCATCCATTCGTCGCCGCTGCGCGTGGCGCCCTTGTAGCCGACGGCATAGCCCACCGAGAGCGTCATCTCGTACCAGTGCAGGACGCTGAAGCGCAGGTCCGCCTGCGCGCCGACGTTGTTGTAGCGAGTGCGGTAGGAGCTGTCGCTCGGATCGGTCCACAGCGCCGTGGCGAAGAGCGCCGGACGCAGCCACGCCAGGTAGAACGCGGGCGTGCCGACCGACTCGAACACGACCGGCGGCAGGTTGGCCTCGAGCATGCTGCGGGCGAAGGTGCGCCCACTCAGCTCGTTCAAGTCGAAGCCGGGCATGGAGTAGTAGTCGCGGTAGCGCTTCTCGTTGTGCGCGTCGACCCAGTTGTTGCCGAAGCCGCCGAAGAAGAAGTTCGCGTAGGGATCCGAGCGCTCGCCGTGCGCGACACCCGCGGCGTTGCGCAGCCAGATCGACGAGTGGCCGAGCGGCAGCGGCACGCCGAAGTCGAGCCCGCCGCGCAGCTGCGGGCTGAACGTGTCGTTCGCGTAGTTGCTGTAGAAGACCCCGTTCGCGACGATTCCCTTCTCGTCGTCGACCGCGCCGCGCGACTTGCGCGTATCGGTGTAATAGAGCCCGGCCTCGGCGGTGACGAGCCGCTCCGCGGTCGCCGCGACGTTCTGCGCCGCCGGCAGCGCGTCGAGGTTGTGGTAATAGGCGAGGTCGGACTTGAAGTCGAGCCGCCGCGGCTCGTCGAAGATGAGCGCCTTGTCGTAGCCGCCGTCGGTCTGGAAGCCGCGCCGGCTGCGGATCGTCGGGCCGAAGAGGTCGTAGAAGTCCGAGCGGTTGTACGCCGCCCCGGCGTGCCAGTTCAGGTACTGGTAGCGCGCATCGACGTGCGTGCGCTCGTTCGACGGCAGGTCCTGCGATGGCGTGAACGCGGCCGTGATGCCGAGCGTGCCGAGGTCGAGCGGGTCGTCGATGAAGACGTGGTAGCCGATGCCGATCTTGCGCTTGTAGCCTTGCAGCACCGGGTACGCGCTCTCCACGCCCAGGCGCTTGAGCGGCAGGTAGGCGCCCTTGTCGATGACGAGCTTCTGGTCGTCCACGGTCGAAGGCGCCGGCACCTGCCAGGTCTTCACCACCGGGTGCTTCTCCGCGAGCTCCGCTCCAAGGAAAGTGATCGCGCTCACGTCCTTGAGCGGCTTCGGCTCGATCATCGCCGGCACGAAGCCGTCGGCGGTGTAGTGAAGGACGATGAGCTTGCCGTCGTCGAGCGGCACGGGACGGAAATAGCCCGCCTCGGCGTTCGACACCGCCTCGACGTCGCCGCTCGCCACGTCGTAGCGGAAGATGTTCGAGACGCCGGTGTAATAGCTCGAGCCGTAGAGGGAGCGGCCGTCCTTCGAGAAGACGAAGCTCTCGGGCACCGAGGTGCCGAACTTGAATTCGCTCACCGGCTTGAATTCACCCTTCAGCACGCGCTCGAGCTCCCAGACCTTCAGGAACTGCTCGCCGCTCACTTCCGCCACGGACGCGGAGACGAGCCGGCCGTCGGGCGAGATGTCGAGGTCGTACGGGACGACGCCATAGGGGAACGTGTAGATCTGATTCCACTCGGTGTAGGGGTACGGGATGCGCACCAGCGTCGCGAGCGCGCTCTCGTGGCGTATGCCGAGGAGCGAGCGGTCGACCGGGTTGAACACCAGCTCGCCGATGCGCGAATCGGGCAGCAGGTCCTTGACCTCGCCGGTGTCGACGTTGACCGCCATCACGTCGCGCAGCGCATGGTTGTCGTTCGAGTAGAAGAGCGTGCGGCTCGCCGGGTCCCAGGCGAGGCCGGTCACCTTGTAGAGCAGCGTGTCCTTCAGGTCGACGATACGGCGTACCTGGCCGGTCTTCGTATCGAGCGCGCCGATGTGCGCCACCACGCCCTGGTAGTCGAACGCGCCGTACAGGATGCCCTTGTCGTAGTACAGGCGCGAGCTCGAGCCGACCGCCGTCGGCACGAGCTGCCGGTACGGCGTGATCGGCTGCGTGCGCACCTGGGCGAGGTTCTTCGCCTGGAAGTCGCGCTCGAACGCGATCCAGTCGGCCCAGGCGCGCTCGAGCGGGATGCCGAACACATGCTCGAACTGGTCGGCGTAGTGGCGCTTGCTGTCCTCGTCGCGGCGCAGCCACTGGATCACCTTCTCGGGCGAATAGGCGTAGGCGAGCCAGGTGAAGAAGCGCGTGCCGTAGAGATAGGCGTTCGATCCCACCTGGAAGTCGATGCGCGTGCCGCGCGAATCGAGGCCCAGGGGATCGTAGAAGTGCGCGTGGTCGCGCACCATGGCGCGGAACACCATCTCGTAGAAGCCGCTCTGCACCCGGCCGAGGCCGCCCGCCATCCACGTTTCCATGAACACGGCGCTGCCTTCCGCGTACCAGCGAGGCACGGTAAAGCGCGGCACGGTGAGATAGCTGTAGAGCAGCGTCTCGGGATGAGGCTGCGTCGGGAACACCTTGCCGCCGAAGAAGCGGCGCCACTTGCGGTCGGTCTCGCTCGCGATGTCGGTCGTCGCCACGTGCGTGAGCTCGTGGTTCATGATCGAGTACAGGCGCTCGGAGGCCGAGAAGGTCTCGAAGGCATACGAGACGGGCGCCATGTCGAAGCGCAGCGTGTTCCGCGGCAGCGGCGAGGCGCTCGCGTTGCCGTAGTCCGAGAAGTCCTTCAGGAACACGGTGACCTTCTCGTAAGGCTCCCAGCCGAGGACGCGCCGCTGGAAGGCGAGCGCGTTGGTGAAGGTACGCACCGCGTGCGGCGCGAGATAGGAGAGCTGCGGGTCGAAGTAAACCAGCCGCAGGTCCTTCGTCTCGACGAACGAAAGGCCGAGCGGGTTCACTTCGGCACCGTGCGCCGCGCTTCCGAGCGCGAGCGCCAGCCCGATGATGAGCGAGCGAATGCTTCCCCTCCCCCAGAACGAAACCGCCGACCCCAAAACGAAACCGCCGACCTTTAGGCCGGCGGTCCTTGTTACGACTTGTCGGCGGCGCTTATTTTGACTGCGAGGCCATCGATGCGGAAGCCGCGGCGGCAAACGCCTGGGGATTGGCCGACATCGCCTGCATCGCCTGGGGGTTCGCCGCCATCGCCTGGAACGCCTGCGGATTCGCGGCGAGCGCCTGGAAGGCCTGCGGGTGAGCGGCCATCGCCTGGAAGGCCTGCGGGCTCGCGGCGAGCGCCTGCATCGCTTGCGGATTCGCCGCCATCGCCTGGAAGGCTTGCGGGTGAGCGGCCATCGCCTGGAACGCCTGCGGGCTCGCAGCGAGCGCCTGCATCGCCTGCGGATTCGCCGCCATCGCCTGGAAAGCCTGCGGATTCGCCGCCATCGCCTGGAAGGCTTGCGGGTTGGCCGCCAGGGCCTGCATTGCCTGCGGGTTGGCCGCGAGCGCCTGGAAGGCCTGCGGATTCGCCGCCATCGCCTGGAAGGCCGACGGATTCGCCGCGGCAGCCTGGAAGGCCTTCGGGCTGTTCGCGAAGGCCGCGAAGGCCTGCGGATTGGCCGCCATCGCCTGGAAGGCCTGCGGGCTCGAAGCCATGGCCTGGAACGCTTGCGGGTTCGCCGCCATCGCCTGGAAGGCCTGTGGGTTCGAGGCCATCGCCTGGAAGGCTTGCGGATTCGCCGCCATCGCCTGGAAGGCTTGCGGGTTCGCTGCCATCGCCTGGAAGGCCTGTGCGTTCGCCGCGAGCGCCTGCATCGCTTGCGGATTTGCGGCAACGGCCTGGAACTGCGGATCCTTTATGGCCTTGACGACCACATCGCTCTGCAGCGCCTGCGCGACCGACTGGTCGGCGAGCTTCACGTCCTTGGTCTGGATCGGCTCGGCCGACCGATAGCGCTGGGCTGGCGTGATGGTGCCCGCAAGCTGGTCGCTTGGCGGCACGTCGAACACGAAGTAACTCACGCCTGCTGCAATCACGGCCACGCTGACGGCGGCCCACACCAAGCGCTTACGGGCAAAGGGTGCTTGCTGGCCCATTTGAATCTCCCCCAGAAAAATTGTTGGCAACGATATCCCACTTACGCGCAACCACGAGAAAAGTTTGTGTGCACCGCGGTATGGAGGTGTGTACTTTTTCACGATTCCCTCGGCCAGGTCCGCCGGCGGATTGACCGCCGGTACCCGCGCCAGGGTCTCGAAAAGCCCTCGCAGCGCGTCGAATTCGGCCTGCGCCGCCGGGTTGGCGGCAAGGTATTGCCGGAGCTCGCGCTCCTCGGCGGGACTTGCCGCGCCGTCGAGCACCGCGTGCATCAATTCGGTATGTCGGTTCATGCCGTCGCCATGTGCTTGAGGAGCGTGCGCAGCCGGCCGCGGGCCTCGAAAAGCCGCGACTTCACCGTCTCGACCTTGAGCTCGAGGATGTCGGCGATCTCCTCGTAGCTGCACTCCGAGAAGTGTCGCAAGGTGAGCACTGCCCTGTCGGTGAACTTCATCTGCATCAAAGCCTTCTGCACCTCTTTCGAAACCTGCGCGGCACCGAGCCGCGACTCGGGGTCGGCGTCTTCCGCCGGCGTCCCGTCCCCGCCGTCCTCGAGCGGTTCCTCGCGGCCGGCGCGGCGCAGCAAATTCAGCGACTCGTTCAGGGCGATGCGGTACACCCAGCTGAAGAACTTGTACCGCGCGTCGTACCCGCCCAGCCGCTCCGCGACGCGCAGGAAAACCACCTGCGTGATGTCGCGCGCATCTTCCTCGCGGCCGAGCACCCGGAAGGCCGCGTTGTACAGGGGCCTCTGGTACTTCAGTACGAGCTGCCTGAACGCGGCGTTGTCGCCGCGGCGCAGGCGCTCGACCAGCGCATCATCGGGCTCCCTGTCCACTCAATTACACGCCGGCGGCGGGAAAGTTGGCGTTCTTATTTGGCCGCCTCGATCTCGAAGATCTGGTCGAAGCCCGAATACTGCAGGATGTCGCGCAAGTGCCGGCTGACGCCGGCGAGGCGAAGCTTGCCGCCCGCGGCCATGAGCCGCTTCTGCGTCTTGAGCAGCACGCCGAGCCCCGCGCTCGAGATGTACTCGAGCTGGCCGCAGTCGAGCGTGACCGTGCCCGAGACCTTGTCGAGGAAGGACTGCGCGTTCGCGCACTGCGCGGCGTCGAGCCGCCCGGCGATGACCACCGTGCCGGCGGCAGGACCGTTCTCAATCGTCAGCATCGATTTTTTCCGTCTTCCTGAAGGTTATGCGACTCGTGCGCTCGTCGGCGGAATAGCGGTACTGGATGGAATCCACCATCTTGCGGATGAGGTGGATGCCGAGCCCGCCCGGCTTCCTCTGCTCGAGCGGCAGGTTGATGTCCGCCTCCGGCGCCTGCGTCACGTCGAAGGGCTCGGCATCCGCGTCGATGAGGGTCACCTCGACGCCGCCCGCGACACTCACGATGTCGATGCGAACCGGCGAGTCGCTCTTTTTCCCGTACTTCACTACGTTCGTGAAGAGCTCCTCGAGGACGAAGTCGGCGGTGCGCGCGAGCTCCGCGTTCATGTTCTCCCGGGTGAACGCGAAGATCGCTTCCAGCTCGTCGAACGAGCGCTTGAAGCTGCGCATCACGACCGGGCCGGCGCGCTTCACCAGCACCACCGTCATGTCGTCGTCCTGCGCTTCGCCGGCAAACGCCGAGATCGCGGCGAAGAGCTCGGCCACGATATCGGCCGGAGCCTGCCGCTGGTTGCGCGCGATGACGGCCTTCACGCGCTCCTCGCCATACTCCTCGCCCTCGCTGTTCCTCTGCTCGAAGATGCCGTCGGAGACGAGCGCGAGCATGTCGCCTTCCGCGAGCGTCACCGAGAGCGAAGGCCGCAGGCGCGCGATCGGCATGGCGGCGAGCGGGAAGCTGGTCGGCTTGAAGTCGCCGAAGCTCCTTTCGGCCGCGCGGTAGACGAGGATCGGTCCTTGTCCGCCGCTGTGGAAGCGCAGCGCGTGCGTCTTCGGATCGAGCAGACCGATGAAGGCGGTGATGAAGCGGTCCGAGGGCAGCCGCTCGGCGAGCTGGTTGTTCACCTGCCGATAGGCCGTGTCGAGGTCGGCGCCCATGCGGAACGCCATGCGCAGCATCGCCTGCATCTGCGTCACCGAGAGCGCCGGGCCGATGCCATGGCCCGTGGCGTCGCCGAGGACGATGAGCAGGCCTTGCTCGATGAGCGCCAGGTCGTAGGTGTCGCCGCCCGTGAGGTCCGCGGGCTTGAAGGTGCCGTAGACCTCGTAGCCCGGCAGGTACGGCATGGTGGAGGGCAGCGTGCTCATCTGCACGATGCGCGCGGTCTCGAGCTGCTGGCGCAGCTTCTCGCCTTCGATCAGCTCCTGCATCATCAGCGTTCGCTGCAGGGCCACCGCGCACTGCGCCGCGAGCACGCGGCCCAGGTTTTCATCGGCCAGGTCAAACACGCCGTCGGCCTTGTTCAGCAACTGCATGACGCCGACCAGCACGCCCTTGTGGTCGATGAGCGGCAGCGTGAGGAGGCAGCGCGTGCGGTAGCCGGTCTTCTTGTCCGTGCTCGCATCGAAGCGCGCATCGGCGTAGCAGTCGGGCACGTTGATGATCTGCCGCGTGCGCGCGCAACTGCCGACGATGCCGGTGCCCGCCGCAATGCGCACCTCCTTGATCTCGTTCGCCACGCGCAGCACGAGCTCTTCGCTGTTCCGGTCGTAGAGCCAGACCGAGCCGCGGTCGGCATTCAGCACCCGCATGCCGGCATCGACCACTTCCGAGAGCATGGTCTCGAGGTCGAAAGGTGCCGCAAGCTTGCTCGCGAGCGCGAGGATCGGCTGCAGGTCCCGGGCCGAAAGGTGCTGCTCGCGCGAAGGAGCGTTCATTGGCCGCCGAATGTAGCCATCCGGCAGCCATTTGTCAGGCCTTGGGTGTACGCTAGGCCCCGATGCTTCGCATCCTCCTTCTCCTCCTTGCGGCGGTACCGCTGGCACAGGCGGAGACCTACAAATGGGTGGACGAGCGGGGTGTCGTGAACTACTCCAATGCGCCGCCGCCGGATTCGGCGAAAGGCGCGATTCCGGCGCAGACCGTGCCCGACCGGATCTCCAGCTATCAGACCGATCCGGCCACCAATCCGTCGATCGAGGTCTATCGCCGGCTCGACGCGAACCAGCAGGACTGGCTCCAGCGCCAATACTTGATGGCGATGCAAGCCGCTGCGGCGCCGCAACCTGCGACGAATTCTTACGATTACGGGCCCTATTACTACCCCGCCTACGGCGTCGTACCCGCGCGGCGCGGCTTCCACCGCGGCGGCGCGGCGTTCACACCGATCAGGTCCGGTCCGCATCCGAATCCGCGCGCATCTCTGCGCCGCTTCTAATCAGCGAGGTCCACGATGGCACATACCGGCGGCTGCCTTTGCGGCGCCATCCGCTACACCATTACCGCGCCGATCACCGAGCTGCGCGCGTGCCACTGCGTGCACTGCCAGCGCGCCTCGGGCTCGCACGGCACCGTGGCGGCGTTCGTTCCCCGCTCGGGCTTCCATCTCGACAAGGGCGAGCCCAAGCGCTTCACGACGAAGGCCGACAGCGGGCGGACGCTCATGCGCTATTTCTGCGCCGACTGCGGCTCGCCGATCTACAGCCACCGCGAGACGACGCCCGACGTGCTCGGCGTGCGCGCCGGGACGCTGGACGATTCCTCGGGTTTGACAATCACCACGCACATCTGGACCAGCATGGCGCGCCCCTGGTCGCCTATCGATCCCGCCGCCAAGCGCATCGAAGGGCAGCCCGCATGAGCACCGAGCAGATGGTGGATCCGCACGATGTCGTGATGACCGGGGAGAACTCGTTCATCCGGCTTTCCAACGACGGCGGCAAGACCATGACCGATCGCGTGAGCCACTGGCGCGTGCTGTGGTCGCCTTCGGGGCAAGGGCACGCCCTCTTCATCGAGTCGCCGCTCGTGGAAGGCGGCCGGGCAGTCTATGCCGACAACTTCGGCGTCGTGCGATACCTCCAGCGCCACATCGAGAAGTTGCTGCATCCGCCGTTCGCCGACGAGTCGGCCCCGATCATCGATGCTGCGTTCGAGCGCACCGGGAATTCGCTCTCGACGGTGGAGGAGCGCATCACGACCGATGATGAAGCGATCGTCCTTTCGTGGTGGGACCTGATGAAGCCCTTCATCCTCACCATGCCGCCCGGCGCGATGAACCGCCCGCTCGGCGTCTTCAGCACCTTCATCCCGGCGCGCAGCGCGCAGCTCTCGGTGAACGGCGAGGCCTCGCGCGGCCAGGTCTTCGCGCAGGAGCGCTTCGGCAAACCCTCGTCGAGCTGCTGCCTCGCGTGGTCCGAGAGCTGGACGCGACCCGTTCGTTAAATGAGGGCTAGGCACGCGGCGTGCTGAGCGTGTTGCGGACACCAACGTCCGCAACTGGAGACGCTCATGAATCGAGATCAGGCCAAGGGCCACAGGCGAAGGGCAAGAACATGGCTCGCCGGGGCTCGCACTAGAGCCTTGGCCCGCGGGCGCGTCCGTGCAAGGATGCGCACTACTTCACCGAGGAGGCACCATGGGCAAGGGCTACGTCGTCGTCACCTACCGCAAGATCACCAACCAGGAGAAATGGCAGGCGTACGCCAAGCTCGCTGCGCCCGCGATCCAGAAGGCCGGCGGCCGCTTCATCGTGCGCGGCATGCCGTCCGCGATCCACGAGAAGGGCATGAAGGAGCGCGTGGTGATCGTCGAGTTCGACAACGTGCACAAGGCGATGGCCGCGCACGACAGCCCCGACTACAAGAAAGCCCTCGAAGTGCTGGGCGACGGCGCCGAGCGCGACTTCAGGATCGTCGAGGGCGTCTAATTCCGGACAACGTCCGGGATTATTTCTTCAGCGCGTCGGGATTCACCATGTTGATCGGCCTGCCGGCGGCGAAGGCGTTGATCTGGTCGAAGATGTCGGAGAACTGCACCTCGAACTCGTCGCGCGTGACGTAGCCGAGGTGCGGGGTGCAGACCACGTGGTCCATCGCGAGCAGCGGATGCTTGCCGCCGAGCACCGGCTCTTCCTCGTAGACGTCGACCGCCGCCTTGCCCGGCCGTCCCGCCTTTAGCGCGGCGACGAGCGCGCCCGGCTCGACGAGCGGCGCGCGGCTGGTGTTGACGAAGATCGCCGTCGGCTTCATGCGCGCCAGATCGGCCGCAGTCACTATCCCCCGGGTTGCGTCCACGAGGCGCATATGCAGTGTGAGCACGTCCGCGCGGGCGAAAAAATCTTCCTTGCTCGCGGCGACTTCGTAGCCCTCCTCCTTCGCCTTCTGCCGCGACTGCTCGCGCGCCCAGACCAGGATCTTCATGCCCATCGCCGCGCCGATCTTCGCCACCTCGGCGGCGATGCGCCCGTAGCCGAAGATGCCGAGGTATTTGCCGCGGAGCGTGGATCCCACGCCGACCTGCCATTTGCCGGCTTTCAGCGCGGCGACGTTCTGCGGGACCTCGCGCGCAGCCGAGAGGATGAGCGCCCAGGTCATCTCGGAGGTGGAATAGGACGGCGTGCCCGCGTGCATGTTCGAGCACACGAGGATCCCGAGGCGCGTGCAGGCCTCGATGTCGATATGCGGGTAGACGCTGCGCTGGCTGATGAGCTCGAGCTTCGGCAGCCGCTCGAGGAGCGGCGCGCGGATCTTGGTGCGCTCGCGGATGAGCACGAGCGCCTCCGTGCCCTTCAGGCGCTCGGCGAGCGCGTCGGTGTCCTGCAGGTGGTCATTCCAGATCCTTACTTCGTGCCCGGCGAGCTTGGCGAAGACGCCCAGCGTGCGGATCGTGTCGTGGTAGTCGTCGAGGATGGCGACCTTCATCGCCGCCGCATCTTACTAGAGGTTACTAGAGGCTACGCGAACGCCGGCTCGAGCCTGCGCTTCTGCGTCGGCGGGCGCTCGTCCATCAGCCATTGCAGCGTGAACGCCGCGGCGCCGATCACGAGCAGCGCACCCCACGCGAAGTTGTAGTTGCCGAAGCGGTCGAACACGATGCCGCCCATCCACGCGCCGAAGAACGAGCCGACCTGGTGCGAGAGGAAGGCGAGGCCGAAGAGCATGTTGAAGTGCGCAAACCCGAACACCCGGCCGATGATGCCGGTGACGAGCGGCGTCACGCCGAGCCACAGGAAGCCCATCGCGGCGGCGAAGACGAGCGTCGTCGCCGCGCTCACCGGCACGAGCAGGAACGTCGCGATGAAGATCGTGCGGAAGAGGTAGATGAGCGCGAGCAGGTGCTTCTGGCTGTAGCGCGCGCCAAGCAGGCCGAAAACGTAGGTGCCGACCGTGTTGAAGAGGCCGATCAGCGCAAGCGAGCTCGCCGCCACGCCCGGCGCGACGCCGCAGATCTGCAGATACGCCGGCAGGTGCGTGGTGAGGAAGACGAGCTGGAAGCCGCAGGCGAAGAAGGCGAGCGTCATGAAAACGAAGCCGCGGTGCCCCATCGCTTCGCGCAGTGCGTCGCCCAGCTTCTGGTTCGACTTTGCGGCGGGCCCGCCGGCCGATGGCAGCTCCCGGATGGGGAGGGAGAGGAGCGCCACCGAGCCGGCGATCACCGCAAAGCTCATCATCGCCGCGCGCCAGCCGAAGCCGTCGATCATGAACTGGCCGAACGGCGCGAGGAAGAAGGTGCCGAGCGATCCCGCCGCCGCGACGAGGCCCACGGTCTGGCTGCGTTTCTCCGGCGGCGTGGCGCGCGAGATCGTGCCGAGCAGCACGCCGAAGCCGGTGCCCGCGGTGCCGATGCCGGCGAGGAAGCCCGCGACGTGCAGCGCGCCGGGAAACGACGCGGCGAACATCATGAGCGCCAATCCCGAGGCGTAGATGAGCGCGGTGCCGATGAGCACCGGCCGCGCGCCATGGCGATCGGCGATCGCGCCGACGAGCGGTTGCGACACGCCCCACACGATGTTCTGCAGCGCGATCGCGAAGCCGAACGTGGCCGCGGAGATGCCGAGGTCCACCGTCATCGGCCGCATGAATAGCCCGAGGCTCTGGCGCAGCCCCATGCAAAGGGAGATGATGGCCCCGGAGAGGAGCAGCAATACGAGCATCGAGCGTCGGCGGGCGGTCATCGGCAGGTACACCGGTCTGTGTACCTATATTCGCCGACGTCCTAGAATGCGTCAAGCAAAATAGTAAACCGACCTGTGCATAAGTCCACGACCCACTCCGAGCGCATCCTGGCCGCGGCCGACAAGCTCTTCTACGAGCAGGGGATTCGCTCGGTCGGCGTCGACACCATCGCCGCCCGGGCCGGCGTGTCGAAGCGCACGCTCTACAACTATTTCCCGACGAAGGACGATCTCATCGCGGCGTACCTCACCGCGCGCTTCAAGCACGTCGAGGCGTCCGACGCGCCGGCGCGCGAGCAGATCCTCGGCTACTTCGATCGCCTTGAAAAAATGATGAGCGACAGCGGCTTCCGCGGCTGCCCTTACGTGAACGCCGTGGCCGAGATCAGCGACCGCAAGCACGCGGCGATCGGCATCGCCGTGCGCTTCAAGGAAGAACGCGTGCGCTGGTACAAGACCCTGCTCGAGCGCATGGCGGTCGCCGATCCGCAAGGGCTCGCGATGCAGCTGCAGATCCTCGTCGAAGGGGCGATCGCCTCCGCGCTCGTGCGTGACGATCCGTCCTTCGGCCGCTCGGCGCGCGCAGCGGCCGAAGTTCTCCTGGACGCAGCCTCTAGGAAGACGAGGAAATAGGAAGCTCCTCGAGGCTAGAGCGCCGGGTATTTCATCGTCCCGTCGTTGGTGATCGAGACGCGCTCGCCGATCGAGATGTCCGCCGCAGCGGTGTCGAGGTACTGAAGCGAGCCGTCATCCATCCGGATCGTCACGCGCTTGGTCGCGCCCGGCACGCTGGAGCCCGCGGCGGCCGAGGCCGGCAGGTTGATGATCTGCTCGATCTTGCCCGTGCCGGCGCGCAACGGCTGCGGCGCGGGCGTGGCGACGACGACAGGGGCGCTTCCGGATGGCGGCACGACCACCGTGGGCGCGGCAGCCGTAGTCGTGGCCGGTGCGGTCACTACCGCTGCGGTGGGCGGTGAAGGCTGCACGACGACCGGAGCCGGCGCCGGCGCGACACGGCTTTCCGCAGCGCAACCCGCGAGGATGGCAATCGTAAGGGCGGACAGGGGAACAGACAATTTGCTCATGGGGAATCTCCTTTTGGCGGAGGAGCAAAGAGCAAACTTCGTTCCCAAGGCGTAGGATGCGCGCGCGTGAACCGGGCCTTTGCCGCCTCAGCCCTCATCTTTCTCGCCGCGTGCGCGAGCGAGCCGACATCGCGGCCCTATTCCGCGTCGTCGCGCAGCGAAGTGAGCGCGTCCGTGGCCGATCGTGCCGCGGCGCAGGCGACGACCATGCGCGGCCGGCCGTATCACTTCGGCGGCGACTCGATTTCAGCCGGGTTCGATTGCAGCGGGCTCGTCAAGTACAGCTACCGCCAGGTCGGCGTCGACCTGCCTCATAGCACCGAGCAGCTGCGCCGGCTCTCGCGTCCGGTGAGGGTCTCCGGCCTGAGGCGCGGCGACCTCCTCTTCTTCGACCTCGAAGGCAAGAAGAGCTCGCACGTCGGCATCTACCTCGGTAACGGCCGCTTCATCCACGCCCCTTCCACAGGGAAGAGCGTGCGCAGCGACCGCCTCGACTCTCCGTACTGGAAGAAGCATCTCTCTGAAGCGCGCCGGGTCACAGCTTAATTGGGGAGCGTCATGGCAAAGCGTCACGCAGTCGTCTCGGAGAAAGCCTGGCTCGCCGCGCGCAAGAAGTTGCTGGCGAAGGAGAAGGCGCTCACGCGCAACCGCGACAAGCTCGCCGCTGCGAGGCGAGCGCTGCCGTGGCAGGCGGTGACGAAGGACTATGTCTTCGAAGGCCCCGATGGGCGCAAGACCCTGGCCGAGCTCTTCGAAGGACGCAGCCAGCTCATCGTCTATCACTTCATGTTCGGACCGGGCTGGGGCGCGGGCTGCCCGCACTGCTCGCACTGGGCCGACAGCTTCGACGGCGCGATCGTGCATCTCAAGGCGCGCGACGTGGCGATGGTCGCGATCTCCCGCGCGCCCTACCCCGAGCTCGCCGCATACCACCGGCGCATGGGCTGGCGCTTCAAGTGGTATTCAGCCGCCGGCAACGATTTCAACTTCGACTTCCACGTGTCGTTCACGCCGGAGGAACTGAAGCGGAAGAAGGCGTTCTACAACTTCGTCGAGCAGGATCCCGGCGTCTCGGAGCGCGAAGGGGTGAGCGTTTTCTTCAAGGATGCGAAAGGCAAGGTGTTCCGCACGTACTCAACATACGCGCGCGGCATCGACGCGTTCAGCGTCGACTACCAGTATCTCGATCTCACGCCCAAGGGCCGCGACGAGGGCGGCCGCGGGCCCTTCTGGGTGCGCCGCCACGACGAGTATTGAAGTTGCGTTAGGCTAGCGGCCCGCATGAACAAGATCACCGGCCGCGCCGCCTTCCTGCAGCTCCTCGCCGACGAGAAGGTCAGCCACCTCTTCGGCAATCCCGGCACCACGGAGCTCGCCATCATGGAAGCGGTGCCGCAATTCCCGCAGCTCAAGTTCGTGCTGGGACTCCAGGAGGCGAGCGTTGTCGCCATGGCCGACGGCTACTGCCGCGCGAGCGGCAGGCTCGCCGCGGCGAACGTGCACGTCATGCCCGGCCTCGGCAACGCGATGGGCGCGCTCTACAACGCCAAGTTCTCGGGCTCGCCGATCATCCTCACCGCCGGCCAGCAGGAGCAAGGGCATGGGTTGCTCGAGCCGATGCTTTACGAACCCCTGGTGCCCGTCGCACAGCCGCTCGTGAAATGGGCCGTCGAAGTCACGCGCGCGGCGGACCTGCCGCGCATCATCCACCGCGCCGCCAAGCTCGCGCTCACGCCGCCGACCGGCCCGGTGTTCCTCAGCCTGCCCGGCGATGTCCTCGACGAGACGCTCGAGTTGGACATGGGGAAGCCGGTGCGCATCGACGCCGCCGTGCGGCCCACCGATGCGACGCTCAACCAGATCGCCGCCCTGCTCGCGGCTGCGAAGCGCCCTGCGATCCTCGCCGGGCAGGAGCTCGCCTCGCGCGATGCGTTCGCCGAAGCGGCGCAGCTTGCCGAAGCGCTGGGCGCCGCCGTGTTCGGGTCCTCGATCCCCTACTCGGCCCAGTTCCCGAGCGAGCACCCGGCGTTCATGGGCACGTTCACGCGCCTGCAGAAGCAGGTGCGCTCGACTCTCGAGCAGTACGACCTGCTCCTTGTCCTTGGAGCCGATCTCCTGCGCATGTCGGTATACAGCCCGGTCGAGCCGCTGCCGCCGGAGCTCGCAGTGATCCACGTCTGCGAGCGCGCGCACGAGCTCGGCAAGAACTACCGCACCGATCTCGCCGTGCACGCGGACGTGAAGGAAACCTTGCGCGCCCTATTGCCGCTCGTGAAGGCTCATCCGCAGGCAAGGCAGCGCCTCGCCGAGCTGAAACCGAACAACTGGAGCGCGCAGCGCGACAAGGCGCGCATCGACGCGATGCTCGCCGCCGAGACGAAGCCGATCGATCCGCAATATCTGATGCTGCGCCTCACCGAATCGCTGCCGCGCGACGCGGTGCTGGTGGACGAAGGGCTCGTCAGCACGTATTCGCTGCCGAAATTCATGGTCCACCGCGGCCCGCGTGACTACTACGGCCTCGCGAGCGGCGGGCTCGGCTTCGCCGTGCCGGGCGCGGTGGGCATCAGCATGGCGCTTCCCGGCCGGCCGATCGCCGTCATCGTCGGCGACGGCAGCGCGATGTACAGCGTCCAGGGATTGTGGACCGCGGCGCACGAGCGGCTGCCGATCACCTATGTGATCGCCAACAACCGCGGCTATCGCATCATCAAGGAGCGCCTCGTCTCGTTCCGCAAGACCGACAAGTTCACGGGCATGGACATCCGCAATCCCGACCTCGACTTCATGGCGCTCGCGCAGTCCTTCGGCCTCGCCGCGCGGCGCGTCACCGATCCGCAGGACATCGCTCCCGCCCTGCGCGAGGCGATGGCGAGCGGCAAGCCGAATCTCATCGACATCCGCGTCGCCGACGGCTTCGGCGCTTAAATAGGGAAGCTAATGGACGAACTGCTCTACGAATTGCGCGACGGCGTCGGCTACGTCACCTTCAACCGGCCGCAGGCGCGCAACGCGCTGACGTTCGGCATGTACGAGCGCCTGGCCGAGATCTGCAACAACGCAAACAGCGACAAATCGGTGAAGGCGCTGCTCATCACCGGCGGCGGCGACAAGGCCTTTGCCGCCGGCACGGATATCTCGCAGTTCAGGACGTTCGATAAAGAGCAGGACGCGCTCGACTACGAGGCGCGCATCGACCGGGTGATGAACGCGATCGAGAAGTGCCGCGTGCCGACCATTGCCGCGATCCACGGCGCCTGCACCGGCGGCGGCGCGTCGATCGCCGCCTGCTGCGACCTGCGCATCGCCTCGCGCGCCATGAAGTACGGCTTCCCGGTCGCGCGCACGCTGGGCAACTGCCTCTCCATGTCGAGCTACAACCGCCTGGTCTATCTCGTCGGGCCCTCGCTCGTGAAGGACATCGTCTTCCAGGCGCGCCTGATCGAAGCCGACGAGGCGCTCGCCAAGGGCCTCGTCACCGAGCTGCTCGACGACCAGGCGGCGCTCCTGAAGCGTGCCGAAGAGCTTGCGCGCACCGTCGCCACCATGGCGCCGCTCACGCTGCAGGCGACGAAGGAGGCGGTCCTCCGCCTGCGGCCGAAGATCGAGCACGGCGAAGGCAACGACATCGTGCTCATGTGCTACATGAGCCAGGACTTCCGCGAAGGAATGGAGGCGTTCCTCAACAAGCGGAAGCCCGTTTGGAAAGGCCGCTAGGCCGCATTCTGTTAGCGACCTTCGGGTCGCTCGGCGATCTGCATCCCTACATCGCCGTCGCGCGCGCCCTCGCCGCTCGCGGCGCGCAGCCGCTGATCGCGACGGTGCCCGATTACCGGGAGCACGTGGAGCGCGAAGGCATCGCGTTCGCGCCGGTGCGGCCCGGCATGGCGGAGTTCGGCGACTACCAGGCGCTGCTCGCCAAGCTCTTCGACGCAAGACGCGGCAACGCATTCCTGATCCGCGAGATGGTGATGCCCTATTTGCGCACCACCCACGAAGACCTGTCGAAAGCCGCCGAGGGCGCGAAGCTCCTCGTCTCGCATCCGCTCACGCTCGCGATCCCGATCATCGCCGAGCAAAGGCGCCTCCCCTGGGTGTCGACCGTGCTTTCGCCGGCGAGCTTCATGTCGAGCTTCGATCCGCCGATCATCGCCGGCGCCGAATGGCTGCATGCGGTCGGCAAGCTCGGCCGCACGGCGTACCGCCTCGCGTTCAGCCTGCCGCGCCTGATGCTGCGGCGCTGGGAAGAGCCGCTGCACGCCTTCCGCCGCGAGCTCGGCGTGACGCCGCTCCCCGGCCCGGCGATGCTCGAAGGCCAGTTCTCTCCGCATCTGAACCTGGCGCTGTTCGACCCGCCGCTCGCGCCGCCGCAGCCCGACTGGCCGCAGAACACGGTCGTTACCGGCGCGCCGCTGCATGACGGTGGTCTTGATCCTCGAGTGCAAGAACAATTGGACATCTTCCTCGCCGCCGGCGAGCCACCGCTCGTCTTCGCGCTCGGCTCCTCCGCCGTCTGGGTGGCGGGCGATTTCTGGAACATGGCCGCAGAAGCGACGCGCACGCTCAAGCGCCGGGCGATCCTCATCACCGGAGGCGATACGCCCACGCGCCTCGCCGAGCTTCCGCCGGGCATCGGCGTATTCGGCTACCTTCCCTACTCGATGATCTTTCCGCGCGCAGCCGCCGTGATCCACCAGGCCGGCATCGGCACGCTCTCGCAGGCGCTGCGCAGCGGCCGCCCCCAGCTCATCGTGCCCTTCGCCTTCGACCAACCCGACAACGCCCGGCGCGCCGCACGCCTCGGCCTTGCGCGCGTGCTGCCGCGGGCGAGGCTCTCTGCCGGCACTCTCAAAGCGGAACTGGCTGCCCTGCTCGCGGATTCCCGCTATGCCCAGCGCGCCGAAGCGGTCGGAAGAGAATTGAAATCGATCGACGGCGCGGCGCGCGCCGCCGACGCGCTTCTCTCGATCATTAAATAGGGAGAGACCCTATTTCTGGTCGGCGCAGACGGCGAGCGACTTGCGGTCCGGCGCCCAGGGCAGGCGCCGCTCCCAGTCCGGCACCTGCGCGTCGGCGGTGAGATAGCCGCGCACGGCGTGCACGCCGTGGATCAGGTCGCGCGGCGTGGCATTGAGCGCGATCAGGTCTTTCGCGCAGACATATACGGTGGCGCCGCTCGCGCGGGCCTTCTGGAGGATGTCGGCGGTGGCGGCAGTCGCCGTCGAGGCGATGAGGCGGCGCGCCTCGTTGTCGGCCACCAGCAGCTTCCATCCCGGCGGATCCTGCGGCGTGCGCTGCGCGGCCTCGTCGGCGACCGCCTGCTCGATGGTGAAGGCGTTGTCGGCGATGTACAGGTACGGACCCATCGGCGCAGCACCGCCGGGGCGCGCGATCGGGGTTTTGGCGGTCTGCGCCGCCAGGGTGCCCGCCGCAAGTGTCAGAAGGATGAAAGCCAGCGCCCGCATGTGCCCATTAGACAACGCGCGAGCCGATTAGTGGCCGACCGGGAATAAACGGCCGCCTGGCCGGGTCTTGCACGGTGGATCCACCTCCCACAGGAGATTGATATGCAACCGGTCGACCGCAGGCAGTTCCTCAAGATCGCAGGCCTTGGCGGCGTGGTGTTCGCCTCCGGCCTGGGCTGTGCCAGCACCAAGTCCGACATGGCGTACGGAGCCGGCCAGGACGAGTTCTTCTTCGTGCAGCTCTCCGACACGCACTGGGGATTCAAGGGCGCGCCCAACCCCGATGCCGAGGGCACGCTGCCGAAGGCGATCGCCGCGGTGAACGCGCTCGATCCGCAGCCCGACTTCATCGTCTTCACCGGCGACCTCACCCACACCACCGACGACCCGGCCGAGCGCCGCCGGCGCATGGCCCGGTTCAAGGAGCTCATTGGCGGACTGAAGACCCAGCGCATCCGCCTCATGCCCGGCGAGCACGACGCGTCGCTCGACAATGGCGCGGCGTTCAAGGAGTTCTTCGGCGAGACGCACTACAGCTTCGACCACAAGGGCGTGCACTTCATCGCGCTCGACAATGTCTCCGATCCCCATGGCGCGATCGGCGACGAGCAGCTCGCCTGGCTGAAGAGCGACCTCGCCACGCAGAAGCCCGATGGGCGCATCGTGGTGCTCACGCACCGGCCGCTCTTCCCGCTGTATCCCCAGTGGGACTGGGCGACGAAGGACGGCGCGCAGGCGATCGCCGCGCTGATGCCGTACCAGCACGTGACTGTGTTCTACGGGCACATCCACCAGGAGAACCACTTCAAGACTGCGCACATCGAGCACCACTCGGCCAAGTCACTCATCTTTCCGCTGCCCGCGCCCGGCTCGACGCCGAAGCGCGTGCCGCTCGCCTGGGATCCGGCGCATCCGTACCGCGGGCTCGGTTTCCGGGAAGTGGAAGCCGAGAGCAATGAATACAAGCTCACCGAGCTCCCGGTCGCCAAGGCATGAACCGCCGGCTTTTCCTGCTCCTGCCGCTCGCGGGGGCGGCCTGGGCGCAGCCTGAGCCGCGCGTGATCGCCATCCGGGCGAAGAAGTTCGAGTACATGCCCGCCGAGATCGAGCTCAAGGCGGGCGAGCCGGTGGTGCTCGAGCTCACGACCGAGGATGTGCACATGGGCTTCGATGCGCCGGAGCTGGGTCTCCACGCCGACATCATTCCCGGAAGAGTGGTGCGCGTGCCTTTCACGCCCGGGAAGCCCGGCAGCTTCGAGTTCGCCTGCGATGTCTTCTGCGGCTCGGGCCACGAGGACATGACAGGCGTGATAAAAGTTGCGGCGTGAGCCGAGGGCGCTTCGAGGAAGTGGTGCTGCCGTATGCCGATGCGGCCTATAACCTCGCGCGCTGGCTCACCCGCAACGATCACGACGCCGAGGACGTGATGCAGGAAGCGATGCTCCGCGCCTACAAGTTCTATCCCGGGCTGCGCGGCGAAGCGCGGCCGTGGCTCCTCGCGATCGTGCGCAACGCCTGCTGGACCTGGCTCGAGAAGAACCGCCCCGGCGAGCTCGCCATCGCCGAGGAGCCCGAAGCCGACACGCCAGGCCCGGACGTGCTCCTCGCGCGCGAGCTCGACCGGCGCGCGCTGAACGAAGCCATCGCCACGCTGCCGGTGCCGTTCCGCGAGACGCTCATCCTGCGCGAGCTGGAAGATCTTTCGTACAAGCAGATCGCGCAGATCGCCGAGGTGCCGATCGGCACCGTCATGTCGCGCCTCGCGCGCGCGCGGCGCATGCTCGCCGAGAAGCTGAGCCCCACCACCGCCGCGCCGCGGCTACGGCTCCATAAATGAAGCCCGACGACAAGACACTGAACGCGTATCTCGACGGCGAGCTCGACGCCCCGGCGAGCCTCGAGCTCGAGCGCGAGCTGGCGCAGAACCCGGCGCTGCGCGCCTCCTACGAGCGGATGCGCCAGCTCTCGGCAGCCGTGCGCGAGAAGGCCGAGTACTACCCCTCGCCCACGCACCACAAGCTCGCGCCCGCCGAGCGCAAGCGCTGGATCTGGCTCGCGCCGGCCTTTGCCTTCGTCCTCATCGTCGGCTTCGGCCTGGGCGTGTTCCTCGCCCAGCCGACCGAGGAGGAGCTCCTCGGCAACGAGATGATCGCGAGCCACGTGCGCGCCACGCTCTCCGGCCGGCTGATCGACGTCGCCTCCTCCGACCAGCACACGGTGAAGCCGTGGCTCTCCGCGCGCCTGCCCTTCTCGCCGATGGTCGCCGACCTCTCGCAGGAGGGCTACACGCTCGCCGGCGCGCGCCTGGACTACATCGGCGCGCAGGCGGTCGCCACGCTCGTCTACCACCGCCGCCAGCACGTGATCGACGTATTCGTCTGGCCGACCCCGAGCGAGGCGCCCAAGTCGGCCTACGCGCGCGACGGCTTCAACGTCGAGCACTTCGCGCGGAACGGCATGCGCTACTGGATCGTCTCCGACCTCAATCGCAACGAGCTCGACGACTTCACCCAGCTCCTCGCATCGAGGTAAAGATGCCCTCCGGCAGCAGCGCGCTGACGGTCACGTTCGGAACATCGACGACGTTGCTCACGCGCAGGTCCACCGCGACGCTGCAGATGACGTAGGCCTGCTCCTTCGTCCAGCCGCGCTCCTGGAGGAGCTCGATCATGTTGATGACCGCGTTCTTCGCGGCGAGCGAGAGGTCGCAGCTTTCGTTCTTCCCCTCGGGCGTGATCGGCATCCCCATCGTGGCGATGAAGTTCCGCGGCGCGGCGATTTCCGGCGGCTGGAAGAAGCCCGGATGCGAGAAGCGCGGCCAGACGATGCGCTTGGCAGCGGCCTCGCCCTTGTGGATCCTGAAGCGCACGACGCACGTCGCGCCCATCTCGATCGCCGTGCCGCAGCACTCGGAGTCGCCTTGTGCGAAGTGCGCGTCGCCCGCCGAGTAAAGACCGCCGTCGACCGCGACCGGGATGAAGAGGCGCGATCCTTTGGTGAGCTGCTTGATGTCGGCGTTGCCGCAGTTCTCGCGCGGCGGGATCGTACGCAGGCCTTCCGAGCCCACGCTGGGTGGAAAGGCGTTTTCGGGATCCGGCGGCCAGACGCGCCCGCCGCGCGCCTTCAGCTCCGCCTCGCGCGAGGCCCACTTCTTCAGCTGCTCGTGCGATGGGGCGAGCCCGGCCGTGCCCATGAACGCACCGTTCGGGATGCGCACGCCGGGAAGCTGCGGGCTGGTCGCGTACTGCGGCGTGATGTCCCAGTGCGCGACGAAGTGGTAGTCGAAGAGCTCGGGCAGGAACGCGCCGTTCGGCGCGAAGCGCGTCCAGCCGTACTTCTCGGGCACGATGTCGAGGTACTCGATCTCCAGCAGGTCGCCCGGCTTCGCGCCCTTCACGTAGACCGGGCCGGTCAGCGGGTGGGCCACGTTCCTTTGCAGCTTTTCCAGGTCGCTCGCGACCGTGTGGGGGCCGATCTGCAGGTCGTTCGCGTCGCGGGTCTCTAGGGCGACATCCTCGCCGGGCGCCACTTCGACGATGGCCGGGATATCGGGATGCCAGCGGTTGTGCCCGGTGTGCGGCTCCTCGCGCAGGCGCTTCTTTCGGTCGATGCGGACGGTCTTCATCCCACCATTTTGCTGAATTCCGGACAACGTCCTTAATTATTCTGGCGAGCTATATTTGCAGCGGGGAGGAAATGCCGGTGTCTGCCGGTCGAGGATCGCGCGCCCGATCGCGCGGACGAGCGATATCCGGCCTGATCGAATAATTAAGGACGTTGTCCGGAATTCCATGATCCAGCGCTGGTTCGGGTTCCTGCGCCTCACCTACGCGGAGATGATCGCGCCGCTCGTCGTCGCGCTCGCCGCAGCGGGTGCGCTCGCCGTCATGCTGATCACTTGGGGACCGACGTGGGTGCCCCCGGAGTGGGCGCTGCTCACGCCGGCCATCGCCGTCATCGGGGCGAACTTCTGGGGCTGGACGGCGAGCTTCCGGCGCCTGCGCGCGCTCGAGGACGTGCCGCGCTCGCACATCGGCACTTGCGCGCAGGGCTACGCACGGCTGGAAGGACGCGCCGCTGTCTTCCCCGGCAAGCCGCTCCTCGCGCCGGTGTCCCAGCAAGCGTGCTGCTGGTATCGATACGAGCTGGTGACTTTCGACGCCGAAGGCCACGCGCACACCGAGGCGAAGGAAGAGACCGAATGGTCCTTCGCCATGCGCGACGAGACGGCGGAGTGCATCGTCGATCCGGCCGGCGCGCAGATCTTCCCGGTGCGCGTGCAGAGCTACCGCGACAAGAGCCAGCACTGGACCGAGCACGCGATCTTCCCGGGCGACCCGATCTGCGTCGTCGGCCAGTTCACCACCGCGATCTCGGGCGTGAGCGAAGCGGAGATCGAGTTCCGCGTCGGCCAGCTCCTCGCCGAGTGGAAGCGCCACCGCCAGTACACCGAAGCCGAATGGGACGGCGTGCGTGCGCAGGCGCGGCGCGAGGTCGAGGCGGCGATGGTGCGCGAGCCGCCGCAGAACCGGATCGAGAAGCCGTCGGACGACCGGCCCTTCATCATCACCGCCGAGGCGCGCGACGACCTCGAGCGCGACCTCCTCATCTGGGCGTGGATCCACGCCTCGTGCTTCGTCGGCGGCGTCGCGATGCTGGCCTGGCTGTATTTCCGCTTCCTTTGAGAGAGTCCTCCCGTCGTCCCCGCGCAGGCGGGGACCCCGTTTAGAAAATTAGAAAGCCTGTGCGGAGAGGTCTTTCCATTCGGGATTCATCTCCTCGATGAGCCGGATCTTCCATGCGCGGTTCCACTTCTTGAGTCGCTTCTCTCTCCGCTGCGATGCGCCTCGATGCGAGCGGCCAGATTGCCTGTTACGCCTATGTACAGCGTTCCATAGGGTTCGCTGGCATTTGGGGAGCAACGCACTCGTGTCGACGGGCGTTGACCCTAAAAAAAGACAAACGGGGTCCCCGCCTTCGCGGGGACGACCATCGAAGCGTCCCTAGTCGAAACGCAGGAGCTCGCGCTCGCCGAAGCCGAAGGCGCGAGCGACGATCAGCTCCGGGAACTGCTCGACGCGCGTATTGTTGATGTTGACGCTGTCGTTGTAGAACTCGCGCCGGTCGGCGATGGCGTTCTCGAGCTCGGTGATGCGCCGCTGGAGCTGGAGGAAGTTCTCGTTCGCCTTGAGCTCGGGATAGGCTTCGGCCAGGACGAAGATCCGCGCCACGCCGGCGCGCAGCGCGGCCTCCGCCGGGCCGAGCGCGGCCATGTCCTGCGCCTCGCGCGCCTGCGCCACGCGCGTGCGCGCTTCGGCCACCCGCACCAGCGTGTCGCGCTCGAAGTCGCGGTAGGCCTTGCACACTTCGACGAGGCGCGGGATCTCGTCGTGCCGCTGCTTGAGGAGCACGTCGATGTTGGCCCACGCCCGCGCCACGTTGTTCTTCACCGTGACAAGTCCGTTGTAGACCATGATGGCCTGGACGATGGCCACCACCGCCACCGCAGCGAGCACCACCAGCAGGACCTGTCCGACCATGCGGGGCGAAGCGTACCGAATTCCGGACGACGTCCTTAATTTTTCGATTCCTGAGGCGGGCATATACTCGCAGCGGAGGGAATGAATGGGCGGCATCCAATAAGAATTACGTACTTGGTACGAAACTTCCTGTTGCTGGTCCTCCTCGCCCCGCTCGCTGCGGTGGCACAGCAGCCCAAGATCTACCGCATCGCGGTCCTCGAGCGCGATGCTTCCGGACAGACCGGGCCGAACTTCGCCGCCCTGAGGCAAGGGTTCCGGGAGCTCGGCTACGTCGAGGGCCGGAACATCGCCATCGGCTACCGCGCGAGCGATGGCGACGACGCCCGCTACCCGGCGCTCTGCGCGGACGCCGTGAAGCTCGAGGCGGATCTCATCGTCGTGCGCGGCGCGGCCGGAGCCGCGGCGTGCCGCAAGGCGACGAGCTCGATCCCCATCATCTTCACCGGCGTGGCCGACCCGGTGGCGCGCGGGCTGGTGGCGGACGTCGGGCGCCCCGGCGGCAACGTCACCGGGATCATGTTCCCCTCGGGGCCGATCGTGACGGCAGCGCGCCTCGAGCTCCTGAGACAGGTGTTCCCGAAGATCACGCGCATCGCGGCGATGATGAACCTGGGCGGGCCCGAGCTCGGACGCGCCCGCCAGCAGCTCGAAAGCGCGGGCCGCGACTTCGGCATCAGCGTGGAGGTCTTCGACGTGCGCTCTCTGGTCGACTTGCGGACTGCGTTCGCGCAGGCCGCGAACGAGCGGCTCGAGGCCGTCTATGTGGTGGGCGATGCCCTGATGGAAGCGAACCGCAAGCTCGTCGGCGATCTCGGCCTCAGGCACGGCCTGCCCACGATGACCGCGGAATCGAGTTTCGTGGAAGCGGGGAGCCTTCTTTCCTACGGGACCGACACCTCAGCGCAGTACAAGCGCGTGCCGGCCATCGCCGACCGGATCTTCAGGGGCGGCAAGCCGGCCGAGATCCCGGTGGAGCGACCCACGCTCTTCAGCGTGGCGGTGAACCTGAAGACCGCCAAGGCGCTCGGCGCGAGGGTGCCGAGGTACGTGCTCTCGCGCGCCGACCGTGTAATCCAATAATTAAGGACGTTGTCCGGAATTCACTAGCGCCGGCCGGCGGCGACGCGCCGCACGTCCTCGTCGGTGATGAGGTCCACCAGGCGGAGGAAGATGTTGCGCGGCAGCTCGTGCTGGCTTTCCCAGGCCGAGAAGTCGTGCTCGCTCGCGCCGAGGAAGGTGCGCACCTTTTCCTCGCCGCCGAGGATCTCGGTGGCGCGCTTCAGCGCGCGAGTATGGATGTCATGAAGCACGAGCCCTCCCCAGAGCTGTGTTCAACAGTTCGATGCGTGGAATTGAAACGAGCGCACGAAGAATGCATCGCGCCGCGCGCGGCGTCAATGACTCGCAATGAAAAAATATTTTTCGTTGCTCCGGCGCTACTTCAGATTCCGGACAACGTCCTTGATTCTTGAGCGGCATCAAATTGCGCCGGAGGCAGCACTTGCTTACTCCGCGCCGCCATGGACGATCGTTCGTTGTGGCAGCTCCTCGCGGCGAATGCGGCAGCGCTTGCTATCGCCTGGGCGCTGGACCTCTCGATCGGCAGCGTCGTGATCGGCGCCATGCAGGTCATCCGCATCGCAAGGCTCCGCCGGTTCGTGCCCGACCTCGGTGCTCCACCTGGTCTATCTCATCTTCATCCTGGTCGCCACGGGAGGGAACGTCGGCGATCCTTTCGCGCTCCTTGCATGCGGCGCCGCCTTTCTCCTGCATCACGCGCTTAAGCTGCGGCCATGATCCTGACGGGCGCGATTTTCTGGGGTGACGCGGGTCCTGGGGGATGCTGCTCTTCGGCGCGCTCAAGACCCTCGCCGACGCGCTGATGCAATTCCGTACCAAGTACGGAACTCGATAATTAAGGACGTCGTCCGGAATTCGCGACATCCTGCGAAATGACGTGCGGGTGAACGTCTACAACTTCTGACATGGACCCGTATTCGCAGGTACGCTACGCTGCCAGCGTCAATCTAGGGGAGACGGCGATGAAAAAGATATTGGTTCTGTTGGCGGCGCTCGCGGCCTCGAGCGCCGCGCATGCAATCGGCATCGGCGCGAAGGTCGGCACCACCGGCATCGGCGGCGACATCGCGATGAGCGTATTTCCGCTCGTCGATGCGCGCGTGGGCTGGGCGGGCGGCAGCATCAGCCGCACCTACAGCACCTCCGGCGCGAGCTACGACGGGAAGATCAAGCTCAATAACCTGAATGCGCTCCTCGACTTCCACCCGCTCGGGCCATCGTTTCGCCTCACCGGCGGCGTGATCTTCAACGACAACAAGTACGACGCCACCGGCACGCCGAGCGGCATCCCGGGCAGCTTCAATGCCAGCGTGAAGGGCAACAGCGCCGCGCCTTACCTCGGCGTGGGCTGGGGCCGCGTCGCCGGCATGGGCGTCAACTTCTATGCCGATCTCGGCGCGATGTTCATGGGCAGCCCCAAGGCGACGATCAACGCCAACTGCTCCGGACTCTCCGGGGCCCAGTGCACGGCGCTCCAGAACCAGGCCGCGACCGAGCAGTCGGCGCTGCAGGACAAGCTGAACAGCTTCAAGATCTATCCAGTCCTCAGCATCGGCCTGACGATCGGCTTCTAGATATGTGGGCAGTCCTCCGGGCGGGCGCGCTCGCCCTCTGCTTTCCCGCGCTCGTCTTCGCGCAGGCCGCATCTCAACCCACTTCTGCACACAAGTTCGAGCCGGCGGTCGGCCAGCCCGGCAAAGACGTCGTCTGGGTGCCGACGCCGCAGGTGGTGGTCGACAACATGCTCGATACGGCGAAGGTCACGCCGGCCGATTTCGTGATGGATCTCGGCTCGGGCGACGGCCGCACGGTGATCACCGCCGCGAAGCGCGGCGCCCGCGCCCTCGGCATCGAATACAACCCCAACATGGTCGCGCTCTCGCGCGAGAACGCCAAGGCCGCCGGCGTCACCTCGCGCGCCGAGTTCCAGCAGGCCGATCTCTTCAAGACCGACCTCTCCAGGGCGACCGTGATCACGATGTTCCTGCTGCCGGAGATCAACAAGAAGCTGCGGCCCGCGATCCTGAAGCTGAAGCCCGGCACGCGCGTCGTGTCGAACACGTTCACCATGGGCGACTGGCAGCCCGACGAGACGCATACGGTGGCGGGCTGCGAAAGCTCGTGGTGCACCGTGCTCTTCTGGGTCGTGCCGGCGCAAGTGGCGGGCAGCTACAAGACGAAGGCGGGCGACCTGATCCTCAAGCAGGAATTCCAGATGCTGCACGGCACGCTCACCGCCGACGACCGCACCGTGCCGGTGGCCGGCAAGGTGCTCGGCGAGGACATCACGCTCAAGTCGGGGAGCCAAACCTACCGGGGCCGCAAGAACGGCAACACGCTCGAGCTGCTCTGATTCGAGGTAGCGGGCGCCGCGATAGGCAGTCCCTCGGCCGACGCCATCGGCACAGCGGTTGCAAGCAGGTGGGGCGCAAGTCCACCACCACGGAGGTTTCACCCATGCCGAAGACCCTTAGTATCAGTGCAGCCGCTGTCCTTTTTGCGCTGTCGTCCCTCGCCGTCGCCAACGGCTCGTCGTCCAAGTCGCCGTCCGCCTCGGGCAGCTCGAGCTCGAGCGGCTCGATGAGCAGCACCCCGTCGTCCTCGTCGTCCTCGCCCTCGGCCGCCTCGGGTGGCACGTCGAGCGACACGCCGAGCAGCAGCTCGACGCCGAGCTTCTCGTCCGTCGACACGAACCACGACGGCAAGATCACGCGCGCGGAGTGGGACGCTCACTTCGGGAAATCGAGCTCCGGCTCGACCGGCGCCTCGGGCAGCACGTCGTCGCCGAGCACGAGCTCGAGCAGCAGCTCCAGGACGAAGTAACCGGGCAGCGCTTCAACAGCCTCGCGCCGTCACCGATGCAGGTGGCTCCACGGCGCGAGGCGCCGCTCGACCCATTTCAGCGCCGAGGTGAGCGAGACGCCGAGCACCATCAGCACGATCACGGGCACGAAGGTCTTGTCCATCTCGAAGTTGTTGGCGTAGCGCGTGATCATGAAGCCGAGGCCGGTGATCGTCGTGTAGAACTCGGCGATCACCATGCCGACGAGGCCCCGCCCGATCGCGAGCCGGATGCCGGCGGTGACGTAGGGCAGCGCGAAGGGCAGCAGCACGTCCTGCCACATGCGCCACTCGGTGGAGCGGAAGGAATGCGCCACCTCGAGCATGTTCTTGTCGCACTCGCGCACGCCCTGGTAGGTGCTGATCAGGATCGGGAACACGGCGAAGAGGAACACCACGATGATCTTCGCCTTGAGGTAGATGCCGAACCACAGCACGAGCAGCGGCACCAGCGCGACGAGCGGCGTGGCATAGAACGCGTTGAGCGGCAGGTCGAGCGCCCAGTCGAGCCAGCGCACGCGCGCCATCAGCACCGCGAGCGGGATGCCGGCGACGATCGAGGCGAGGAGGCCGTAGAGCAGCACCTCCAGGCTCTGCCCGAGGAACATCGGCAGCTCGCCCGACACGGTGAGGTTGTAGAACGCCACCGCGATCTTGCTCGGGTAGCTGAAGAAGATCGGATCGATGTGCGGCCCGACGAGCTGCCAGACGACGAGGAGCAGCGCCGTGAAGCCGTAGCGGAAAAGCGCCGGCCGCTGCCAGAAGGGCAGCGCCGGCTTCTTCGCGGCCGCAGGCGCCTTGGCTAGAACACCGGCGTCTTGCAGGCGGGCCCCTTCCACTCGCCGAGCTTCTTGATCGCCTTCTCGGCGAAGGTCTTGTCGATCGTCTGGTCGTAGGTCGGCGTCTTGCCCTGCTCGATGTTGCCGACCTTGGTCATGAGCTCGGCGGTGAAGTTGACCCGCTCCGGGTCGAGGCCCGTGTTTGCGTCCCACAGGCAGTTCTTCACCATGAAGTCGTAGGTGTCGGAGATGATTCTCTCCGGGTAGCCGGTGTGCTTGACCATGATCGGCATCACCTTCGCCTTGTCCTGGTACATGATGCGCGTCGCCTCGATCGTCGCCTCGACGAAGGCCTGCAGCGCGGCGGCCTTCGACTTGATGGTCTCGTCCTTCACCGCGTAGTAGGTGTACATCTGCTTCGGCTGCAGCTCCCACATGCGCGCGATGGCGTGCAGGCTCGGCACCTTCTCCTTCGCGAGCATCTCCTGCTCGACGTGCAGGATCGCGGTATCGACCTGGTTCGCGACCAGCGCCGGCACGTCCTCGCTCGCGATCGTCACGAAGCTCACGTCCTTGGGATCGATCTTCGCGGCTCGCAGCACGCTCTTGCTCAGGATGTCGGCGAAGCCGCCCGGCTGCTGGATGCCGATCCTCTTGCCCTTGAGGTCCGCCATCGTCTTGATGTCGCCGCGCACCACCATCGAGGCCTCGAACTTGTAGAGCGTGCCGAGGATGCCCTTCACCTTGGAGCCCTTCGAGATCGCCACCGAGGTGACCGTGCCCGGCACCTGCCCGACGTCGACGTTGCCGGCAAGCATGGCGCGGAACACCTTGACGCCGTCCTCGAGCGCGACCGTCTTCACCGTCACCCCGTGCTTCTTGAAGAGCCCGAGGTCCTGCGCCACGAGCACCGGCATGTGCACGACGTTGGGCGGCGTGGTCGGCATGCCGACCACGAGATCCTGCGCCTGACTCGCGAACGGCGCGGCGAGCGCGCCAGCCGCGAGCGCGGCTATTGCCAAGCGAAAACTACGCATTGCTCCTCCTCCTCTGGTCTGTTTTCTTCTCTTCCGCGGCGACTCTGCTACCGCGACTCTTAACACAGGCTTACGGCTCACACGATGAATTCAGCCTCGCGCGCCTCCTTCATGAGCGTGCTCCAGACATGCTCGCGCAGCTCGACGAAGCGAGGGTGCACCAGGGTCTCGCGCCCGCGCGTGCGCGGCAGGTCGACCCGGACCGTCTCGTGCACCCCGCTCGGCCGTCCCTTCAGCACCACCACCCGGTCGCCCATGAGCACCGCCTCGTCGATCGAGTGCGTGACGAACACCATGGTGGTGGGCTTCAGCTCCCAGATGCGCAGGAGCTCGAACTGGAGGATCTCGCGCGTCTGCGCGTCGACCGCGCCGAACGGCTCGTCCATGAGGAGCACGCGCGGCTCGACGGCGAGCGCGCGGGCGAGGCCGCAGCGCTGCTGCATGCCGCCGGAGATCTGGTAGGGATAGTAGGTCTCGAAGCCCTTGAGCCCGACGAGCTGCACGTAGCGCGGCGCCTTCTCCTCGATCTCGGCCCGCGAGGCGCCCGTGACCTTGAGCCCGTAGGCCACGTTTTCCGCGACGGTCTTCCACGGGAAGAGCCCGAAGTGCTGGAACACCATCGCCACGCCCTCGCGCGGCCCGGTGACCACCTGGTTCTCGATGCGGATCTCGCCCGCGTCGAGCGGGATCAGGCCGTCGATGCAGCGCAGCAGCGTCGTCTTGCCGCAGCCGGAAGGGCCGATGATCGCCACCACCTCCCGCTCGCCCACCTCGAGGTTCACGCCTCGAAACACCTCGAGCGCGCCGAAGTGCTTCCCTGCCCCGTTGATCGCGATCCGCGCCTGCATCGGCCGAATCCTATCTCACCTATTCCGGGGAGGGCGGCAGCGGAAACGCCGCGTAGACGGCATGGCACGCCTCGTCGTACGAGCGCTCGCCGATCGCCGCATAGGCGAGGAACCCCGCGCTCAAGGCAGCGCCCGCCACGAGCATCCGGCGCCGGCGCGGACGCAGAAAAGCATGCGCGCTCGAAGCGAGGCCGATCACCGCGATCATCACGCCCAGCCAGATCGAGTAGATGTAGTTCTCCGCGCCGACGAGCGTGGACGAGAGCATGAAGCCGCACACCGCCGGCATCTGCGCCCAGGCGAGCACGCCGAAGACGAGCGACACGGCGGCGACGAATAGATTGCCCGGCTCTTTACGGTCGGTCTGAATGATTATCTTCCCTTGTGCGCTTCCTCGAACGACTCCAGCGTCCGCTTCAGATCGTCGAGCAAGGGAAGCCACCGGGCCGATTCCGCGTCCTTCGCGATCGACCGCAGGAGTTCGCCCAGGCTTCCGCGCTCGCGCAAGGCGTGCTTGCCGTCGAGGTAATCGAGGATCTGCTGCTCGAACTCGTCGATGCGCAGGCTGCCCGCGCCTAGCCCGCAAGAGCAGTTGCCGCCCATGAGGACGTGGCCCTGCGCGAGGCTCGTCCATTTGCCGAGGAGCTGCGCGGCTTCGATCCTCGCGTTTCTCGCCTTCGCGCGTTTGCTAAGCTTTGCCACCCTCCAACCAGAATAAACATCTTGGCTCCTTCACGAAAGGCTCATACCCGCCTCGCGGTCGACATCGGCGGCACGTTCACCGACGTCGCCGCGTTCGACGAACAATCCGGGCGCCTGCTCCTCGGCAAGGCGCTTTCCACCCCGGCCCGGCTGGTCGACGGCATCACCCACGGCGTGGAAAAGGCCGCCGTGCGCTACGCCGATGCGTCGATCTTCATGCACGGCTCGACCATCGCGATCAATACGCTCCTCGAGCGCAAGGGCGCGAGGACCGCGCTCGTCACGACGGAAGGCTTCCGCGACGTGTACGAGATCGGCCGCATCAACCGGCCCGACTCCTACAACCTGTACTTCCACAAGCACGTGCCGCTCGTGCCGCGCTCGCTCGCGTTCGAAGTGCGCGAGCGCATGACCGCCGAAGGCGACGTGCACATCGCGCTCGACGAGGCGAGCGTGCTCGAGGTCTGCCGGCAGCTCAAGCGGCAGAAAGTCGACGCCGTCGCCATCATGCTCCTGCACTGCTACGTGAACCCGGACCACGAGGCGCGCGTGAAGGCGATCGTGCAGCGCGAGCTGCCGCACGCCTTCGTCACCGCTTCGCACGAGCTTTCGCAGGAATACCGCGAGTTCGAGCGCTGCTCGACGGTGGCCGCCAACGCCTACATCGGACCGGTGGTGAGCGAGTACGTGCGCGGCATCGACGAGCACCTCAAAGGCTCGGGATTCGGCGGCTCGTTCCTGCTCGTGCAATCGACCGGCGGCCTTTACGAATCGCACCAGGCGCAGCGCCAGTGCGTGCGCATGCTGGAATCGGGTCCCGCGGCCGGCGTCATCGGCGCGCAGGCGCTCTGCCGCGAGATCGGCCTCGACGATGCCGTCGCCTTCGACATGGGCGGCACCACGGCGAAGGCCGGCGTGATCTATCGCGGCGAGGCGCTCACCACGGGAGTGGCGCTGGTGGGCGGCTACGCGCAAGCGCTGCCGGTGCAGATCCCGATGATGGACATCTTCGAGGTCGGCACCGGCGGCGGCAGCATCGCCTCCGTCACGGACAGCGGCGCCTTGCGCGTCGGGCCGCAGAGCGCAGGTGCCGAGCCCGGACCGGCCTGCTATGGGCGCGGCGGCGAGGCTCCGACGGTCACCGACGCGAACCTGGTGCTCGGCCGGCTCGGCGCGACGCGCTTCCTCGGCGGCGAGATGACGCTGGACGAGGCTGCCGCACGGCGGGCTATAGAAGACAGGGTGGCAAAACCACTCGGCGTGGACGTCACTCGGGCGGCGGACGGGATCCTGCGCATCGCCACCACGGCGATGTCCTACGCCGTGAAGGCCGTCTCCACCGAGCGCGGCCTCGACGCCGCCGCCTTCGCGCTCATCGCCTACGGCGGCGCCGGACCGCTGCATGCTTCCGCGATCGCACGCGAGATCGGCATGCAGCGAGTGATCGTGCCGCGCGTGCCCGGGCACTTCTGCGCCTTCGGCATGCTGTTCTCGGATCTCCGCTACGACCTGGTGCGCACCTGGTTCACGCGCCTTGCGGATGTTTCCTTCGACGCGATTCACGCCATTTACGAGGAATTGATAGGGGAAGGGCGAAAAGCGCTGGCCGCATCGGGCATCCGGCCGCAGCGCGTGACGATCTCGCGCGCCGCCGACATGCGCTACGTCGGGCAGGAGCATCCAGTGACGGTGCAGCTGCCGCCGGACGTCTTCCACCGGCGCGATCCCGAGGCGCTCAAGCGCCAGTTCGACGAGGAGCACCTGCGCCGCTACGGCACCAACGCACCCAGCGAGCGCGCCGAGATCGTGAGCCTGCGCGCCGCGGTGAGCGGCGTGCTGAAGAAGCCGCCGATGGAGCGCATCGCGCGCGGCGGGAAGGAGCCGCTCGCCTCGGCGCGCCGCGGCACCCGCCGGGCTTTTTTTGGAAAGCACATGGCTACGCCGACCTTCGCTCGCGAGGCGCTGCGCGCGGGGAACACCATCGCCGGGCCGGCGCTCATCGAGGAGCACGCCTCCACCACGGTCCTCCTGCCCGGCGACCGGATGAAGGTGGACGCGTTCGGCAACCTGGAAATCGAAGTGGGCAGGAGGCGCGCATGAAGCGACGCAAGGTCGACGCGGTCCTCACCGAGATCGTGCGGAACGGCGTCATCGCGGTGACCGAGGAGATGAAGACCAACCTCATGCGCACCGCCTACAACATGATCATCTACGAGGCGCTCGACTTCACCGTCGGCCTCTACACGCCCGAAGGCGAGACGGTGTCGATCGGCCTCGGCCTGCCGAGCTTCATCCGCGGCATGGCGGAGACGGTGAAGGCAAAGCTCGCGCATTTCGGCGCAGAAGGCCTCGAGCCGGGCGACATCCTCGTCACGAATGACGCCTACACCACCGGCAGCCACCTCTATCACTTCACCTTCAGCCTGCCGATCTTCCATCGCGGCAAGCTCTCGGGATTCGCCTGCTGCATGGCGCACTGGACCGACGTCGGCGGCGTGCTGGGCGGCGTCACCACCGACATCTTCTCCGAGGGGCTGCAGATCCCGATCCTGAAGTACGCGCGCGCAGGCGTGGTGAACCAGGACCTCCTCGACGTAATACGAATGAACGTGCGCATCCCCGAGCGCGCGATGGGCGACCTGCGCGCGCAGATCACCGCCGTGAAGACCGGCGAGCGGCGCTTCCTCGAGCTCCTCGACCGCTACGGGCGCGACGAGGTGCTCGGCGCGATCGCCAACATCATGGACCAGTCGGAGAAGGCGGCGCGCGCCCGCACGCGCACCATCCCCGACGGCGTCTACGAGGCGGAGTCCTTCATGGACGACGACGGCGTCGAGATCGGAAAGCCGGTGCCGATCAAGGTGCGCGTGGTGAAGAAGGGTGACGAGATGACGGTCGACCTCTCCCAGGTCGCCCAGCAGGTGCGCGGCTTCTTCAATTCCGGCGCGACGACGGGCTACTCGTGCGCGCAGGTGGCCTACAAGTGCCTCACCTCGCCCACCGATTACCCGATCAACGAAGGCAGCTTCCGCTCGCTGAAAGTCGTGCTCGCTCCTGGGACGGTGGTGAGCGCGGTGAAGCCGGCCGCCATGCGCTGGTGGATGACCTTCCCGATGACGGTGGTCGATACCGTCTTCAAGGCCATGCAGCCGGCGATCCCGGATCGCACCATCGCCGCGCACCACGCGGACCTCTGCGTGGCGCTCGTCAACGGCATCTCGCCGAAGGACGGCCGCTTTTTCATCGGCGGCATCGGGCCGCTCGGCGGCGGCTTTGGCGCGAAGCGCACCGAGGATGGCGTGAGCGCGACGGTGTGCATGAACGACGGCGACACGCACAACCACCCGGTCGAGCAGATGGAGGCCAAGTATCCGATGCTCTTCGAGCGCCACGCGCTGCGCCAGGATTCCGGCGGTCCCGGCCGCTACCGCGGGGGCCTCGGCACCGAGCAGGTGGTCCAGGCGCGCTCGCCGATCAACATCAACGTGCAGGTGGATCGCGTGCACTGCGCGCCGTGGGGCCTCGCCGGCGGCGCGAGCGGCGCCGGCAACCAGGTGGCGCTGCGCATCG